>CAIRXZ010000020.1 GCA_903882645.1 uncultured Acidobacteriia bacterium
GGAAAACCCACTGGGCGATTGTGGCCCTCGCAGGCCTCCCGTTGGTCGGCCTCAGAGTTCAAAAGCCTATCAGAAAGGAGACTCAGCGCCGGATCGCTTCGCTCCCGGCTTCAGGCTCATCCTTCGATGAGAATATGCTAATCCGGCTCACACAAATCCGGCTCAGACCGGGGCGGGGCGGGAAGCGGAAACCTCCGCGCTAACGGGAGCGTCCCCCGCATCGCTGTCCACGATGGCCGGGATCTCGACGGTGAAACGCGCCCCGGCCGGCTGGTTGTCTTCCACGCGTATGTGACCGCCGTGCTCGGTCACGATGTGGCTCACAATGGCGAGTCCCAGTCCCGTGCCGCGGTTCTTGGTCGAGAAGTAGGGCAGGAAGAGCTTCTCCTTGTCTTCGGGTCCGATGCCGCTGCCGGTATCGGCGACCACCAGTTCGACCATCTCGGCTCCGGCGGGCTGGGTGGCGATGCAGAGGTCCTTCACCAGCGAGTCCTGCATGGCTTCGGCGGCGTTGTCCACCAGGTTGACCACCACGCGGCGGAACTGTTCGCGGTCGAGGTTCACAAGCGGCAGCCCGGGCGCGAGACTGGTCCGGATGGCGATGCCATCGAGCCGCCCCTGGAAGACGGCCAGGGCCTCGCTCACCACTTCGTTCAGATCCACCGGCGACGGCTGGGCGGACGGAAAGCGGGCGAACTGCGAGAACTCGTCCACGAGCGCCTTGACCGACTCCACCGCGTTGGCGATGGTGGCGGCGCACTCGGCGACAATGCGGGCGGCCTGCGGCGGCGGATCGAGCCGGTCGATCTGCCGGCTCATGCGCTCGGCCGATAGCGCGATGGGGGTGAGCGGATTCTTGATTTCGTGCGCCACGCGGCGCGCCACCTCGTGCCAGGCCGCGGCTTTCTGCGCCCGCAGAAGCTCGGTGGCGTCCTCGAGCACGATGACGAAGCCGGAGGTCAGCTTCTCTTCGAGCGCGCACACGGTGACCTCCACCTGCATCTGGCGGTTTCCGGTTCGCAATTCGATCTGCCGGGAAGCGCCGCCGGTGCGCCTCGCGCGTTTCATGAGGTACTTGATCTCGGCCGTATCGTCGCGCGTGAAAAGGTCTTCCAGCCGCGCGGCTTTGGCGGCTTGTTCCGGCGGGAAGATCTTGCCGAGGGCCCGGTTCACGCGCCGGATGAAGCCGTCGGAATCGACCGAAATCACGCCCGTGGGAATGCTCTCGAGAATCGCTTCGGTGAAGCGCCGGCGGCTGTCGAGCTCGCGGGCGCTGGTTTCCAGTTCCCGCGTCATCTGGTTGAAGTTGCGCACCAGCGATCCCAATTCGTCGGCCGCGGGGGCCACCACCCGGTGCGCCAGGTTGCCCCGGCGAACTTCGCCGGCGGCCTCCACCAGCGCGCCGATGGGCACGCTGATCTGCTTGGCCAGGAACAACGCGATCCAGGTGGCCACCGAAAGCACGAACAGCGTGATGAGAGCCATCAGCATCAAGTAGAATCTGCGGACCTCTTTGCGGTTGAACAGGAGCTGCGCCTGGGTATCGGAGAGACGCTCCATAGCCGCCCTGGTACTTGCCACGTCGAGCGGCATGCGCGCGGCGATCTCGACCGCCCCGATGGTCCGGGAACCGTCCTCGACGGCCTGCCGAACGGTGATGGGCGGCTGCTTTTCGACCGTCGCGTACGCGGTCCAGGCGTCGACCGGAGCGTCTCCTTGCGGGGGGTAGACCACGGCCGCCGCCAGTTCCCGCTCCTTGCAGAAGCGCTCGAGAAAGCCGGGCGAACCTTGGCCCGTTTCGAGCATCGCGCGGATCTCCGGCCGCGTGGCGAGCAGCGCCGCCTGTGCGCCGGTCTCGTCCCGCATCTCCTTCCTGAGCTGCTTGGCGACGTCGTCGAAGATCTGGAGCGTCTGTTCGGCGGGCTCGGTAAACCAGGCGTTCAGGTTGACGTTGAGGACCTCGAAGCTGAACAGCACCAGGAAGAAAACCGGCACGATGCTGAGGGCCAGGGCGCCCGCCACCAGCTTCATCTTGATCCGGGACCCCTCCCGATTGGCCTGGCGCTCGATGTACAGCTTGATCGCCGTCCGGGACAGGACCCACCCCAGCGCCACCATGAGCGCGAAGGCGAGGGTTGAGGCAGCCCAGAAGATTAGCGTTTGCTGCGGATTGGGCGACAGGGACTTCGGGTGGAAAGACCCCTGCCAGACCACGAACAGTACGCTGATCGCGAGCAGGACGATGGCCGATCCGTACAACAGGCGCCGTCTCATCCGATTTGTCCGTCTTCTCGATTATACGCGCCAGGCTGGGAGCGCCGGCGCCTGGAGAGGGGGGCGCGAGCGCAGCACCGGCGCATGGGGGATAGTACCACCCCGAGGATCGCACGGCAGCCCTTGCGGAGCGCGTGCGGATTCTCGATCCTCCCGCGCTTTTTCCGCCGCTTGCGTATTGTGTCCTCCCCTTTTGGCCGATTAGTACTGTTGGAGATTACAAAAAAAAGGAGGCTCGGAAAGAACTGTGAAAGCGACGCTGTTCTGGTTGATGGCCCTGGCTGCGGCGGGGTTCGCACAGGAGGGGCCGAAGAAGCTGTCGCGCGCGGAAGCGATGAACGCCGCGGTCAGCAAGGTAGAGCCGGAGTATCCCCCGCTCGCCAAGCAGTTGAAAATTGCCGGTTCGGTGGATCTGGAAGCGGTGGTGTCGGAAGAAGGGGCTGTGGAAAAAGTCAACATCCTCAGCGGCAACCCCGTACTGACGAAAGCCGGGACGGAGGCCCTGATGAAGTGGAAATTCAAGCCGGTGATGGCCGACGGCAAAGCCGTAAAGGCAGTGGCTCCGGTCTCCTTCAATTTCAAGTAGCTATTATCCCGGAGGATCAGATGAGCTTGGGCAAGAGGCTTTTGAGCGGCTTTGGAGTGATGCTGGCGTTGGTGCTCCTGCTGGGCGCCGGCGCACTCCTGGTGAGCCGGGACTTAGGCGGAGACCTGGACCGGGCGGTAAACGTGACGGGCCGCCAGCAATACCTGGCCGGCGTCGTTAACGCCGGCGCGTCGGAGATGGCGAGTTGCGAGCGGGCCGGCGTCCTGGCGGCCGTGCTGGGCGACAAGGCGCGCTCGGAGGATTTCCAGCGCCGCTTCGCGACAGCCGCCGAGAGCTTGCAGAAAGCTCTGGCGGAGATGCACCGCGTGGCGGACACGACGGAGAGCCGGACCCTGCTCGAGGGCCTCGATCAGCAGGCGTCCCTGGTGATGCAGGCGCACGAAGAGCAGCGGCAGGCCATGGCGAACCAGCAGATGGATGCGGCGCTGAATACGTTCGCGCAGAAAGCGCAGCCCCGCTTGGAGGAAATCGCCAAACAGGCCACCGCGGTGGTGGAGCGGCAGAACCGGGAGCTGGCTTCGGCGTCGCAGGAGTCGGAGACGAAATCGGCGCGCATTCAAGCCGCGGTCGTAGCCTTGGCTTTGCTTGCCGTCGGCGTTGGCTGCGGCGTATTCTGGATCGTGAAACGGGCGAATGGCTCGTTGATCGGTCTGGCCGGACGCATGGCGGAAAGCGCGGAGCAGGTAGCGGGCGCCGCGGCTCAAGTTTCCAGCGCCAGCCAGTCCGTGGCGCAAGGAGCGTCCCAACAGGCGTCCGCTTTGGAGGAGACCTCCGCTTCAACCGAGGAGATCGCTTCGATTACGCGCAAGAACGCCGATCATGCCTTGCAGGTCGCCGGGTTGATGCAGCAGTCCGAATCCGGCGCCTCGGAGGTGAACCAGACGCTGGACCGCATGGTCGAGAAGATGAAGGAGATCGACGCGTCGAGCAACAAGATCGCGCGCATCATCAAGGTAATCGACGAGATCGCCTTCCAAACCAACATTCTGGCCCTGAACGCCGCGGTGGAAGCAGCCCGCGCGGGTGAAGCGGGCCTGGGATTCGCCGTGGTGGCGGATGAAGTCCGCAACCTGGCGCAGCGGTGCGCTCAGGCGGCCCGGGACACAGCCGCCCTGATCGAAGAATCCATCGAGACCTCGCGCGACGGCAATGCCCGGCTGGACCAGATGGCCGGCGCGGTTCGGAGCATGACGGAGAGTTCGGCGCGCGTGAAGGCCCTGGTCGATCAGGTCAACATGGGAAGCCAGGAGCAGGCGCGCGGCATGGATCAGATTCAGCGCGCCGTCGTACAAATGGAACAGGTGACGCAGAAGAACGCCGCCGGCGCGGAGGAAAGCGCCTCGGCGGGGGCGGAACTCACCAGCTTTGCCGAGACCCTGCGAACACTGGTCGGGGAGATGCACGAGATGGTGGGCGCGGGGGAATAGTCGCTTTGGCGGGCGCCGCCCGCGGCGCTCGGCCGTCAAGCAGCCCGGGTGCTCTTGCCAAAACAACACGAATTCGCGACGCAGGTGATAGTGGTCGCGGCTCTATCCGGGCTGCGCGCGTCAGCGAGCGGTTTCGCAATCTCGTCCGCGCCTGACTGCGCCTCACTGTTTCTTGGCGTCCCACTCGATGGCCTGGCCGCCGGCCATGCCGCCCTCCACCGCGAACTTGATCTCGGTGGCGCTGACGATCTTTCCCTTGTAGGTCAGCTTCATGTCGCCCTGGCCCCCCGGGTTGGCGGTGATGGTGAACGTAACTGTATCGCCGTCCACCTTGCCGTCGGTGATGGTGGATTTCCCCATCATCGAGCTGGTGGTCTCGCCGGTGAGCTTGGCGCCGTCCTGCTTGAAGACGAAGGTGCGCTCCATGCTCTGGCCGCCCATGTCGAGAGTCGCCTTCCAGTTGCCGGTGATATCCGCGGCCGAAGCCGTAAACGCGAGTACCGCCATCAATACGAGTAACCGCTTCTTCATATGCGTAACTTCCTTTCTTATCCTTCCGTAATCGCATGAGTGAGTGCTCGCCCTACCTGGCCGATGCCGCCGGCTGCGCCACGTTGAAGCCTTCCACGACGATCCGCGGGCGCTCGCCGCGCGTATCGGCGTTCTCGATCTCTGCCGTGATGGTCCGCCGCTCCCCCGGCATCAGGGCCACGTAATTATCGCTGTAGATCGCCGGGAGGATTCGGTCGCCGCTCTTTTCCCGCACCGCCTTGACGCGCACCATCAGAGCCGGCGCGGCCGAGGCGTTGCGCAGCTCGGTTGTCAGGAACCACTGGCTCCCTTTCTGCGACACCTTGGTAACGGCATCCACCTTGACCTTGGGCAGTTGGCGGATCGCGGTGAGGTTGTAGCCCAGCGTGGACGGGCCCCCAAAACCGCCGAAGCCGCCGGGCGCCACGCCCGCGGGAGCCGCCGGAGCCCCGGGAGCCGCCACGGCAGCCGGAGCCGCTCCCGGAGCGCCGGGACCTCTCCCGCCGCCGCCCCGGCCGGCTGGGGCCGAGGGCTGCGTCTCCTCCAGACCGCGCAGGTAGAAGTTCTCGGAGACCGCCGCGTTGCCGCGCGTGAGCTTCAATCGCAGGAAATGCACCGGCGTCAATCCGGCGGGGTATTCGATCTTGATGGGCGTCTCGACGCTGTCTTCCTTGCTGTCGAGCGTGGCCGACTTCTCCCACTTCTTGGAACCATCCATGTTGAGGATTTCGATGTACGCGGTCAGGCCAGCGGCGTTGCCCGCGCTGTAGTTGACCACCTCGACGTTGTCGGTGGTCGGGTTCCACTGGATGTGCAGCGGCTCATTGGCTTTCTTGCTGCCGAAATAGGCGCCGCTCTGGTCGAAGTAATAGTCGTAGGTGTCCCACACGAAGGAGGGCCAGCACGGATGGCTCATCCACAGGAGGAGTCCCATGCGGTTCTTGCCCTGGGCTTCGAACATGGCGCGGTAGCCATCGTAGTCGATGAACTGCGACAACTCGACGAAGTCCTCGACGTTCTTGGCGCCGCCGTAGTTCTTGTCGATCATGTCGAGCCACGTGCTGGCGCCCTGCGCGCCGGTGAGGGTGAAATCGTGCTCGCCCCACACGTCGTTCATCGGCCAAAGGTCGCCTTCGCGCATCACCTGCTTCACGCTGTCCAGCGTCATTACGTTGGGCATGCCCAGTTCGCTGTGCAGCTTGGTGGTGGCGCGCGTCTGGAAATAGACCTTCGGAGCTTGCGTGCGGTACGGGCCGCCGCCGCTCACCGTGCCGCCGGCCGAGCTGGGAATGTAGTGCGAACCCGGCTGGAGCGTTTGCGTAAGCTGAATCAGCCCATCGTTGATCGGCTGCGGCGGATTGCCTTCGTTGCGGCCGACCCACAGGCCGATCGAGGCATGGTTACGGTTCCTCAGGATGTAGTCCCTGGCGTTCTTCAAGAACATGTCGTTGTCGTCGGGGTTCGGACCGTCCACCGGATTGGCCAGCCAGAAGTCCTGCCACACCACGATGCCGTACTTGTCGCAGGCGTCGTAGAATTCGTCGTCGCCGGTTTGCCCGACCCAGTTCCGGATCATCGTGAAATTCATATCCTTGTGGTAGCGGACCGCCCAGTCGTACTCGCGCGTCCGGTAGCGCAGCAGTTCCTCGGGGAAACCCCAGTTGCCGCCGCGCCCGATCAGCCGCCGTCCGTTGACAAAGATCTTGAGAGTGGCGTTGTCGTCGGTGTAGGTATACTGTTTCACCCCGACTTTGAACGATTTGGCGTCCGACGCCGTCCCGTTCGCCACGAACGAGAGCTGCATGTCGTAGAGGCTCTGGTCGCCATATCCCGCCGGCCACCACAGCTTCGGGTTCTGCAGGCGCAGGGCCGGAGTAGTGGAAGGATCGAGCTTCACGGCTTTCGAGGCCCCCGCCTCGACCGTTACCGGAGTCTCAAACGCCACCGTTCCAAAGCGCCCGCGGAAGGTCCCGGAAACGGCCTGCCGGGTGACGTTGTGAAGCGTCGCCTCCACGGACAGATCGGCGCTGTTGGTGTAGGGGTGCGGTAGTTTGGTCGCGACGTACGGGTCTTCGATGGCCACCGGCCCGGTCTTCTCCAGATAAACGCCTGCCCATATGCCGATGTCGCGCCCGCGCACGCTGGGAATCCAGTCCCATCCCGCGGTGGCGTGATAGGTGGGGTTGTCGGCCCCCAGCGCGCCGCCGTTCGGATCGGGCGATTCGAGGGTCTTCTCCTTGATGCTTCCCGGATTGGCGTTCTTGATCAGGCGCACCGCCAGCGCGTTCCTGGCGCCGGGGAGCAGCTTGCCGGTCACGTCGAAGCGCCCGCGGATGAAGCCGCCGTCGATGCGGCCCACTGGCGCGCCGTTCAGGAAGACCTCGGCCTTCCAGTTCACGCCGTTGAAGTTCAGCCAGGCATGCTGTCCGGCGGCCACCGGCGGCGCGACGAATTCGTCGCGGTACCAGAAATCCGCGTAGAAAAACGAATCGGACAACATCATCATGTTGTTGTCATAGGCCGGGTCGGGGATCGCGCCGTCGTCGAAGTAGGTCGATACCACGGTGCCCGGCACCGTAGCCGGGAGCCAGTCCTTGTCGTCGAAGCCGATCTTGGAGAGAGCCGCGCCGTCGGCCTTTACGAGCGAATCCCGTTGGATGCGCCAGGCGCCGGCGGAGAGCTGGAGGCGTCCGTTGGCGGTTGCCGCGGGCGCGGGCTTGGGCCGCGCGACGAGGCCGCCTCGCCCCCACACTTCCATTTCGGAGAGGACATAGCCATCGGCGGTGGCCGGTTTCGTCAGGAACACGCGCACGTACCGCGCCCGCTCCGGCTTCGCCAACTTGAGGTCGTCGGCGCCGCCCGTGGCGGGCAACGCCTGCAGGGTCTTCCAGGTCTTGGCGTCGTCGGAGACCTGCAGCGTGCCGGCCGCCGGCCGCCGCAGCCAGTCGAGCGCCACGCAATCGAAAGTCGAGACGGCGCCCAGATCGACGTACACCCATTCTTCGCCATTGGTGGCGGGCTTCCACGCGCTGCTGAAATGGTACGGGCCGCCGGCATCCACGCGTTCGCCCTTGTCCTTCAGGATCAGTTCGGCGATGGTCCAGCGAGTGGCCGCCGCAGCCTCGAATTCCACGCGGATGAACCGCATGCGCGCGGGAGCCGAGAGGCTCACCGAGGGAGCGAAGCCGGCCCCTCCGCGTCCGCCGCCGCCGAACCCGCCAGGGCCGGCAACCGCGCCAGGAGCGCCGGCCGGAGCAGCGCCCGGAACGGCCTGCGCCGCGCCGCGTCCCGCGCCTGGGGCTGCAGCGGCAGCGCCGCGTCCGCCGCCTGGGGCGCCCGCCGCTGGAGCAGCGCCCGGGGCGCCGCCGCCAAAGCCGCCAAACCCTCTGCCGGCGGGCAGCCGATCCGAACTGGAGGTCCGGCCCAACTCCATCCAGGCGTTTCCATCGTCGGACCCTCTCACCACCATGGACCAGCCCGCCGGCAGGTCCGCGCTCGCCACGGCGCTAACGCCCAAGGTCTCGACGCGGTCCACCTCCGGCGGGACGTCCCCGCCGAACTCGAACTGCATCCACGCGCGCGAGCCGTTCAACGTGTTGTTGGTGGTGCTGTTGTGGTCTTGCGTGTGTTCCCGCAACTGCCTGGTGAGAACCCCGTCGTTCGTCGAAATCACGAACCAGCGGGGCGCCTTGGTCTCCTTGATGCCGTCCGTCACCAACTGCGAGGTGAGGTTGAAATCATAGGCGCTGGATTGGTACGCGGCCCGGTGCAGCGCGAGGTTTCGATACGCCTGCGAGGTGTCCGGAACCTGCGTTGCAGCAAAGTCTTCCTTCGGATCGCCCGGGTAAACCCCGACGCCGCGGGTATATTGCTGCGCCTGAAGCGCGCACAGCGCTACCAGACCCAAAAGAGCTAGTTGTCTCATCGCTGGGATTCTATCAACTGGCGCCTGGGAAAGATAGGCCAGGCGCGTTCGCAGGGCCGGGTTTTCAACTTGGCTTTCAGCCTGCCGCTGCCGCCATAAGAAGGCAGGTCCGCCCCACTGGCGCGGGAGCATGCCAGGGGCTATGCTGGAACAAGAGGTGTCGGCGTGGCCAGATTTCGAAGAAGCTCCATGCTTGCGTTGCCGGGCGCGGTTTTTTTGCTGACGGCCGCCGCTTGGGCGCAGATGGGCGGGATATCCACCGGAGGCGGCACCTCGCGTCCGATCGGCCTCAGTGGCAACGTGGCGCTGGCGGAAGGCGGACCGCTGCCGCGAAAAGTGGAAATCGAGCTGGTGTGCCCCCCGAATGCCCAGATACAAGACCGAACGGATGCGAAAGGGGCCTTCAACGTCCAGTTGGGGCTGGATCGCTTTTTGGGTTCCAGCGATGCCAGTATGTCGACCCAGGCCAGCAAGACCGGTTTCGGCGGCCAGCTCAGCGTCGGGAGAACCATCAGCCAGGTTGACGGGATGAGAATCATATCGCTCATGGGCTGCTACTTGCGGGCGGCCTTGCCGGGCTATACATCGGACACCTACGACGTCAGCAACCTGCGCGTGGGAGACGTCAACACCAACGTGGGGACGTTGTTCTTGCGCAGACTGGCCGGCGGCCCCGGGGGAAATACGGTGAGCGTTGCGAGCATGACGGGTTCCGGAGACGCCGGCAGGTCCCTGGATGCCGCGCGCGGGCTGATTGCCAGGCGGCAATTCGCCGATGCGGAGAAGGAACTCAACCGGGTTGTCCAGGCGTACCCGGACTATGCCGCGGCGTGGCAGGAATTGGGAGAGGTTTTGCAGTCGGAGAACAGGAACGCGGAGGCGCGCAAAGCCTACCTGGAGGCGATCGCGCGCGACGCCAAATATCCCGCGCCGTACTTGAGTCTGGCCCGGCTCTCAGCCACGGAACAGAACTGGCAGGACGCTCTGGACAAGTCCGATGCCCTTTTGAAGCTGGATTCCACCTCCTATCCGCGGGCTTACTACTACAATGCGGTCGCTCAGTACAATCTCGAGAACTACGACAAGGCGTTCGACAGCGCCCGGCGGGCCGTGAGCCTGGACGCCGCTCACGAAACGCCGCTGGCCGAGCAGTTGTTGGGCCTGTTGTACTCGATGCGCGGCGACTACAAGGCGGCCGCCGAGCAGTACCGGAATTACCTGCTCCAAGTCCCTCCCCAATCCAACGTCGATTCGATCAAGAAGCGCCTCGCCGAAGCCGAGAGCCACTTGGCGGCAGGCGGGCCGAAGTAGAGGCCTGTGGGGCGGGCGATCGTGCAGAGTTGCCAGTCCTTCGTGAAATCCGCCGGCCCAAAGCGTCCGTTCTGGAATAACCGCGCCGGCCGCTCCCTCACTCGAGATTCTTCAGCTTGATCACCACGGTCGCGCTGGCTTTCATCAAATCGTCCAGAATATCCTGGGCTTGGCGGTTTCCGGTGGCGGGCGGCTCCTCGCCCACCACCTGCCAGAGTAACTGGCGGGTCTTGGCCGGGAGGATGCTCTCCAGGTATTCCAGGGCCGTGGCGCGGAGATGCCGATCTTCCGTGCGCAAAGCCCGGAAGGCGACCAGCAGAGACTCCTGGGGGTATTCGAGCGCCAGAAGAGTAAAGACGTGCTGGAGTCCGGCGTGCGAGCGCTCCTTGAGGAATTCGTCCAGCCCGCCGGCCCCGAAAGCCTCCGATTCCAGCTCGATCAGGCGCTGCCCTTCGCCGAAGAGCATTCCCGCGGAAAGCTCCCGATCCACCGCGGCAAGAAGCAACTCGCGGCCGGTCCGCAATTCCGGTTTCGCGCGCTTGAGCTTGAGCAGCGCACGCGCGCATTGAGCCCGGACCTCGAAGCGCTCATCGCTCAAACCGAGCAGAAGACCGTCGACGGCGCGCTGATGGGGCACGCCGGCCAGCAACCCCGGAATCCTGCGGCGAATCTCGAAATCGTGGCCGGAGCCGGCCAGACAGTCGCAGAGTAATCCAGCCCATCGCTCGACCGCGGGCTGAAGCCGCGCCAGAGCTTCCGCGCCGAGGTCGCGAGATCCCAGCAGTTGGATGAGTTGCGCGGCCACCAAAGGATCGCCGGCGTCGGCGGCTGCCAGCGCGTTTCGCACAGAGGCCGGGTCCTGGGATCGCAGGAGCGCCACCCGCAGAAGAGCCGGGTCGCCGGCGAATCCGGCCGGCGTCTCCGGCCCGGCCGAAGCTGGGACTGGCGGCGCCGCGGTCCCGCCGAGGCCGGAGCGCGAGATCACGGTCCTGGTAGTGAGATCGAGCGAGCCGCGCAAATCCAGTTCCGCCCCGCGGCTCAAGAGGCTGCGGGAAAGAGCCTTGACATACGCTCGATCCACCACGGTGACCAGCGCCAGCGCCGCGCCCGCAAGCAGGGCGGCGGCCCCCAGGATCCAGGAGAACGGCCGCGCCACGGCCAGACGAAGAATGAGCTTGGCGATGACGCTCCCGGTAAAGTCGCCCGCCCGCTCGGCGCCCACGTCGACGATGGTCTTGACGCGGCGCTTCTGGGCCGCGGGCAGCGGCGTGAAACACACTTCGTAACCGGACTTGAACAAGGAACTCCGGACCGCAGCTTCGGTCCCGCGGACGGCGCTCAGCAGATTGATCCCGGGAAACAGCAGGGAGAGGCAACTGCCGGCCGCGGCGGTGGCCGGCAGCGCCGCCATGGTCTTCCCCAGCCCCAGAAACTCGAGCGATTTGTTGCTGACCAGCGATTGCAGCAAAAAAGTCAGCAGGGAGGCGCCCGTGTAGAACAGGGCGAAGAATCGGACCAGCCCCCCGGGGTCCCTGGCGAAATGGTTCGAGGCGGAGAACTTGAACGCGAAATCGAGCAAGGCGGCGGAAACCGCGGCGAGCATCACCAGAGCGGCCAGGGTCCGGAGATAGCGCGGCTCCTCGGAGGGCGCCGCCGCCGGAGGGGGCGCCTTGGGACGACTCCGCGGTTCCTTGGTCCCCGGCGAGCTTCGCGCCAGATTGAGGAGCACGATGCCGCAGGCGAAGTGAGCCAGGCTCAGCAACAAAAGCAGAGTGCTGGGCTGGAACCACGCCACGATCCGTTCCGCGAGAAGGCCGCCGGCCAAACCGCCCGCCGTGCCGGCGGCCGAGATCCTCCCAATCTTGCGCTTGGCCTCGCGCGGGTCGAATTCCTCGCTCAGCATGGACCAGAACCCGGAAAACAGCACGGCGCCCACCCCGAACGTGTGGAGATAGACCAGCACCGCCGCTATCCTCGGCTGAACCAGCAGCAGGGCCCATTCGCCGATTTGCAGGACGCCGCTCGCGAGGAAGGCGAGAGGCAGCGCCCGAGCCGGAGGCCGCCAGGCGAACAGCCGCGCCGCCAGATAACTCGCCAGCAAGGAAAACGCGGCCGCGGCGGCCACCATCTCGGGCAGGCGAGCCGCCCCGAACGACGTCAGAAAGTACCCGTCGCGCGCCGCCTTGCCCGCCAGTTGGTTCAGCATGAGCAGCGCAGCGGCGGCTTGGAATCCGCGAAAGAGGCGCTCCCGGTGCTGGCTCGGCAGCCGTTTATCCGTTCCGATTCCGAACAAGGCGTGTCTCAGAATCAGCCTACCAGAGCCGGAGCCAGCGGCGCTCGTCCTCTTCGCGGCGCGAAAAGGGACTAGAATATGCGAAGTGAGCGCCGATCTTACGGGCCGGACCGTATTGCACTACCGTATCCTCGAAAAACTGGGGGAAGGCGGCATGGGCGCCGTCTACCGCGCCGAGGACGGACGCATGAAACGGACCGTCGCTTTGAAGTTCCTGTCTCCCGGGGCGCTCCCGGACCCCGCCGGTCACAAGCGGTTCGTGCGCGAGGCGCAGGCGGCCGGGATGCTCGATCACCCCAACA
>CAIRXZ010000021.1 GCA_903882645.1 uncultured Acidobacteriia bacterium
CCGCATCAAGACAAAGAAAACCAGGGAAACTCTTGACGGATGTCGATCACTGTTTCACACTGAGAGAGCCCTGCGTCGCTTCGCTCCGTTCTGATCGGCATCAGATCGGAATGACTGATCGACATCATCGGAATGCGCACTCCTGACAAAAGGTAGCTCCCCGGCCTGAAGAATGCAATGGCGCCCATGGAGACGGCCCCCACCTGGGGGCCTCTAGGATCTCTTTTCGACGCCGGGGGGGACTTCGGGGGGGGGATTTCCTATCATCCGCGCCGAAGGCGCGCAGGGCCAGTGCTTGGCTGCGGTGAGGGCGGCAGTGGGCCTACCGTGTTGGTGCGAGGCGTCTGGTTTGGCCTCCACGGGGCTCGACCGGTCCGCTACAGCCGGTCGCAAGCACAGGGGCTAGTAGCGCAATGGTGGCCGACGCGGGCCACACAAGCGTAACGCTCCCGTCGGGTCCGCGCTTCCTCATCGGCCCTCCTAGGTATACCTGTGCGTCCGGGCGTATTCATGCGGCACGAGACGGTCATACCGTGAAAAGGTAACCGGCAGAATGGCATCGAACACACGCCTGGCCTCTTCGGCCGCAGTACGGCTTCCCATGCCGGTTTTGGCCCAGCAGAAGAGCCAGTTGACGCTCTCCTCCGGGACTGTTCCATCGTCGGCGACGTTCCAACGGCGTTGAGCAGCGCTTCGACAAGTGGCATGCGGGACTTGCTCGATGAGCCTGTGTGCCCGATCGACTCCAACGGTCAAGCTCATTGGGTAAACGATATTCGATTGCATGTTCGCTGATCCTCAGGGCCGATTGTACCAATCTGCACGGGTCAACCCGCTATACAGGATACGGCGTGCGTAGAGAGATCGCCGGTTGAACGGAAAACGCCCTAACCGTAGACGCGGTCTGCGCCAGCCCTGCCGACGATTGTGGCGTTGAAGTGGCCATATACCGGCCAATGCTCTGAGCTTGGGGTGGCGGATAGCGGCTGAAAGCAGTATTCTTTTTCCGTTCGAAACGGATACTCCGGGAGGGTGAAGGCCCTTCACGGATCGATACCTTGCAGGGGACGGTCAGCGGCGGGCCTTCACGCCAGCCGTGATTCTCTTTATCGCACTGCCAGAAGCGGAAGACAAGACCGACCCGGGGTGAATGCGTTTCCGCTATCACTGCTCCCGCGACGGTGTCCGCGATGCGGTAACGCGACCATCATCGGCCATGGCCAACGGCGCAAACAGGCTCACGATGAGCGCCACGACTGGATTTGGGTCCGGCGCGGTCTGTGCCGGCCGTGTAGAGAGACGTTCACCATTGTGCCGACCTGGTCGCCGCCGTACGGCCAGTACACCTATCGGTGCCGGGAACAAGCCTGGGAATCGACATGTAACAGCGGCGGCGGTTGGGAACAATCCGCGCCGCAGACGAAAGACCCGGATCGATTGCCAGATTCGGCCACGTTGCGGCGCTGGGCCCTTCGAAGACTGCTCAGTTTGTGCTGTAGCCTGAAGGCCTTCTCGTCCTGCTGGCCCGTCCGGCAAACTGTTTTGCGCGCTCCCACCATCCTTGCCTGGGATTGGCCGGCCGCCAGCCGTATTCTGCGTCTGGAGGCAAACTCGCCGTGATCTGGCCAGCCGTGGACGCGATCAAACAGCGGATTCCGTTGCTGGACTATCTGCAAACACAGAATTGGAAACCCGTCCGGCGCATTTCCCGTGGGCGGCTCATGGGATTGTGCCCGCTGCACCTCGACCGCAAGCCCAGTTTCCTGGTGGACCCTGTCAAAAACCTGTTCTACTGCTATGGCTGCGGCCGCGGCGGCGATGTCATTCGCTTCGTCGAACTCTGCTACGACGTGAGATTCGGCGAAGCGATGGCGCTGCTCCGCCGATCCAGCCAATGCGGATCTCTCCTGAAAGACGTGACGAGCTTCTACCGGATGCAGCTCCATCGTCACCCGGAGGCGGCCGCCTACTTACAGCAACGTGGAATTGACCAGCCACAAGTCATCGAAGAGTTAGAAATCGGTTATGCTCCAGGCCTTTGCCTGCGTCACTGGCTGACGGCTTCGGGCTACGCGCTCGGCGACCTCCAGCAGGCCGGCCTGGTGAACGCCGACGGCCTCGACACCTTCAGCCATCGCGTGGTGTTCCCTTTGGAGGCGAACTTATATGGGCGCAGTATTGGGAAGGCCGCAGCGCACCGTTTCCTGCCCGGCGCCAAGGGCGGACTCTATGCTTGGGATCGAGTCAAGCGCTGTCCCGAAGTAATCCTGGTGGAGGGCCTGTTCGATCTGGCCGCGCTCTGGCAAGCCGGGTTCCGCAATGCCACCTGCGCCCTGGGCAGCCACCTGAATGCGAGGCAGATCCGGCAACTGTGCGACGGCGTTCCGAGAACCGTCTACCTGGCCCTGGATTCCGATGCCAACGGCAGCGGCCAGCACGCCGCGCAACGATTATCGCGGCGCCTGTTGGATGCAGGAGTAACCGCGCTCCGCGTCGAGTTGCCTGACGGCCACGACCCCAATAGCTTCTTTGTCAACGGTGGAGATGGCAAGCAGTTTCAGCGCTTGCTGGAAAGGGCGCTCCCATGAACTTCCGTGTGCTCGAACAGCGCCATCTGGAAAATGCCCGGAGCCCGTTCCGGGTGGTGCAGGACAATGGCCGGGAGGTGGAATGGGTCAACCGCTTCCTGGATCGGCAGAGGGTCCGTTGCGTTGCGGATTCTTCGTTGCGGGGCTACGCCCACGACCTGCTCCATTTCCTGCGCTGGTGGGCGGGGGTGAACCACAGCTCGGAGATCAGCGAGAAAGCCGGCGCAGAGGACACTTTGCTCGACTATATTCGCTTCCAGACCAATCAGCAACCGCGCCCCGCCGCCGCCAGTATCAACCGCCGCGTGGGGATCGCCGAACGCGCCGTGCGGCTTGCGTTCCCGCACGCAGAGACGTCCTTCGTCCCCGGCTTTCAGTACGGTTATTGGCGGCCAACGCCGCTCGGCATGGGACGGCCGCGCCCGGCGTTGAGCCGGTTACGCGTGAAGACTCCCAAGCGCGTCGTAATGCCGTTATCGGCAGACGAGGTGGCGCGCTTCTGGGCCAGCTTCCGCACCTCGCGGGATTTGGCCATTGTCGGCCTGATGTTGTGCGACGGACTGCGTTGCTGCGAAGTGCTCACGCTTGATCGCGACGATCTGTTGCTGTCGGAATCCCAACTGCGGGTGCGCGGCAAGGGCGACAAGGCGCGCTGCTTGCCGCTGGCCCGCGAGACTATTCAGCTCCTGGAGCATTACCTGCTCCTGGAGCGGCCTCCGGACTGTGGCTCGCCTTTGTTCGTCGGTCTCAAGGGGCGCGCCCGGGGACGGCGCATGACCGCCGCGGGGCTGCGCTCTCTGTTCCGCCATCACCGCCAGATCACCACCGTGCTCAAGGCCAACCCCCACCGGTTTCGGCGCACCTTCGCTACCGACATGATCCTCGGAGGCGTCAGTCTGCCGGCGCTGATGCAACTTATGGGTCATGCCAAGATCGAAACCACGCTGGACTACGTGCAACTCACTTCACAGGACGTGTGCCAGCAGTACGCCCGCGCCGTGGCGCAACAGATCCGGCGCATTCCTCCTTCGCAATCATGAGACGGCGCCGTCCTTTCGATCATCCTTTGAAGCCTTTCTTCGAGCGCTCCGCCGAGTCCCTCACCACGGCGCTCGGCGATGCCTCCGTGAAAGGCTATCACGCCACCTTACGGCGCTTCCTGCATTACTTGGGCGCACAGCATCCCGAGGTCCGTCGTTTGGAACAACTACGGCGCGACCCGCACGTTTTGGGCTGGCTGGCCCAAATACGCGCACACGTCC
This sequence comes from uncultured Acidobacteriia bacterium, assembly GCA_903882645.1. Lineage (GTDB taxonomy): Bacteria > Acidobacteriota > Terriglobia > Bryobacterales > Bryobacteraceae > BOG-224. The sequence goes on from CAIRXZ010000021.1 coordinate 3,851, forward strand.
CGCCGCTGGCTAAATCGACCGTCGCCACACAGGTCCTCTATTTGCACCGCCTGCTGGAAGATGTGGCCTTCACCCGTCAGATCCCCACCCTGACTCACTTGCTCTCCCGCGAAGATGCTCCGCGCCGGGAGCGCAAGCACCCCCGCCCGCTGTTGCCGGAACAGGACCAACGGATTCAGCAGGAACTCCTGCGTCGCAACGACCTCCCTAGCAACCTCCTGCTGCTGCAACGCCATACCGGGATGCGAATCGGCGAGTGCGTCGATCTGGCGGCCGACTGCCTGCGCCCTCTGGGGCCGGATCAGTGGGCCATTCACGTGCCCCTCGGCAAGCTCAAAACCGAACGCTTGGTTCCCGTCGATTCCTTTGTCTGTCAAATCGTCGAACGCTTGCAATCTCTGCGTTCCCAAAGTACCGCCGATCCCGGAGCCTTCCTGTTGCCTCGGCTTCGCAGCCGGGAGACTTTGATTCGCCGCGTTCGCGCCGCGTTCCGCGACGCCGCCGCTGCCGCGGGATTTACGACCCGCCTCGTGCCGCACCAGAATCGCCATACGTACGCGACGGAAATGTTGCGCGCCGGCGTCACCTTCCCCGGAATCATGGAATTACTCGGACACGTCAGCCCCGACATGACCCTGCTCTACCTGGAAATCACGCAGCCCGATCTGCAGCGCGAGTATCATCTGGCGCGATCCCAACCCCGACACCTGGTCCCATCCACCCGAGCGCTAAGCCCCGCTTCCTCGCGCGCCGATTTGCCTGGGCTGCTGGATGCAACTGGACGCCGCCCAGCATGTCCTGGAGATGTTCCGCCGCTCTCTCCCCGAAGGCTCCGCCCGGCGTCTCCTTGATCGCGTACACAACCGCCTCTTCAAAATCGCGGCCGAACTCCGCACTCTCGCAGATTAGGCACAGATTGGCCGGTTAAGTCCTAGGGCTGTATCGGAAACGCTCCGGCTGACATGACCCTCGGGCGCGCGCGCAATCCTCGGGGCCGGAGCGTTTTCGATAGAGCGACTTGAAGTGAGCCGTTTGGTAGGGAAATTGCTTATTGGGTTTTGAATCG
>CAIRXZ010000022.1 GCA_903882645.1 uncultured Acidobacteriia bacterium
GCCGTCTCCGTCCGGATCTTGACCCATTCGGTCGCGGCCTTTTCCACGGACTCGATCGAATCCGCGGCGAGGACGCGGAGAGGCAGCAAAGCAACACAGAGAACCCGGCAGGTTTGGGAAGCAATGAATCGGGGCATGTTTTTCTCAGAGGCTTACTTTGAGCTTACAGAACCGGCGCGGACATTGTCGAGGGGAAGGAACAATTTCGGTTCTGAACGGCGGGTCCGCGCGAGTCGGCGGGGTTGTATCGCAGGGGAGACATCCGGGGGCAAATGGAAGGATCTGTTGGTCCTATGTTTTGCACCCCGTGTGCCAGTTTGCGACTGCGCGCGATAACCAATTTGGTGACAGCGTGTTAAAATCCTTGCGCGCGATCGCTTATGCGATTCGGTGCGCCGAAATGGTTGACCACAACCCGGCGAACGGGAGGCGCGTGGCGCGCGTGGTTGTAGACACCATGCCGCGATCTGCGGACGGCAGGAACCGGATCACGGGAGGATGGTGAATTGCATTGAAAGACGCCGGCTCTTTGTTCGCATTACCGCCATGATCGTCGATGATGTGGCATTTGGGGCCGGCTGCGAGATCCTCCTGCTTGAGGACGATCCCCCTCTGCAACGGCGCCTGGCGGCGCATCTCCGCACGCTCGGGGCGCAGGTCACCGAGACCGCGACGATGGAGGAGGCGCGCCGCGCCTTGCGCGATCTGCGCTTTGATTTCGCCCTGGTCGATCTGCACCTGCCGGACGGCGAGGCGCTGGAGCTGTTGCGGGAGGGCGCATTCTCCGAGAACACAGGGGTCGTGGTCATGACGGGTTTTGGCGGAGTGAAAAAGGCGGTGGAGGCGATGCGTCTTGGCGCCGGCGACTACCTCGCGAAGCCGTTCGAGCCGGAGGAACTTCCCCTGGCGTTTGCGCGTTGCCGGTTCCAGCGCGGCGCCGCGCGGCGCGATGAATACCGCGCCAGCGAGCACGCGGCCGGAAGCACGGACGAGCTCTTTTTCGGCGAAGGGTTGTCGCGGATCCGCGCCCAGCTCGATGTGATCCTCGCGACGGAGCGCCGGCTGGAGAAAAACCTGCCGCCGGTCCTGATCGAAGGGGAAACTGGCACGGGCAAGAGCGTTCTGGCGCGCTGGCTGCACCGGCAGGGACCGCGGGCCGCGCGTCCTTTTGTCACGATCAATTGCGCCGCCTTGTCGGAAACGCTCGCCGAGTCGGAATTATTCGGGCACGAACGCGGGGCGTTTACGGATGCGAATCACGCCCGGATCGGGCTTTTTGAAGCGGCGGACGGGGGCACGCTCTTCTTGGATGAGATCGGCCTGCTCGCCCCCTCGACGCAGGCGAAAGTGCTGACCGCGGTGGAAGAGGGGAAGATTCGACGCCTGGGCGGCTCCAAGGAGCTTTCCGTCGAAGTGCGGCTGATCGCCGCGAGCAACCGGCCGTTGAGCGAAATGGTCGAAAGCGGACGGTTCCGGGAGGATCTATATCATCGTCTCCACCTGCTTCACTTCACTCTGCCGCCGTTGCGGGAACGCGGCGCCGA
>CAIRXZ010000023.1 GCA_903882645.1 uncultured Acidobacteriia bacterium
GCCGGCAGATGCCCGCAAGAAAGCGGGCATGGCAGGCCGGAGGCCCACTCCACGGGGGCGAACCAGGGGCGCGGCTCACCATCGAGGTTTTTCATGAAATTCCGCGGGCCGCAGGCCCTCTCAAACAGGCCGGGCAGGCCGAGACGGGAGGAGGATTCCATGGCCGATCCATCGGGCGCGGGGCGGCGGCAGTTTCTACAAGCCGCGGGAGGCGCGCTTCTTCTGAAGCCTCAAACGGCGTTCGGGTACCAAGCCAACTCGACCGTGGAGGCCGGGTTGGTGGGCTGCGGGGGGCGCGGCAACTGGATCGCGCCGTTCTTTGCGGAACACGGCGGGGCGCGCGTGGTGGCGGTGGCCGACGTCATCAAGAAGAACCTGGACGCCACGCGCGAGAAGCTGCGCGTGGATGCCGGCCGGGCATACTGGGGGCCGGAGGCGTATGGGGAACTGGCCGCTTCGAAGCTCGACGCGGTAATCATCGAGACGCCGCCGTACTATCACCCGCAGCACGCGGCCGCGGCCGTGGAGGCCGGCAGGCACGTCTTCTGCGCCAAGCCCGTGGCCGTGGACGCGCCGGACAGCAGGAGCTTTCTCGCCAGCGGCCTGAAGGCGCAGAGCAAGGGGCTGAGCTTCCGGGTGGATTTCCAAAGCCGCGCGCGTCCCGTGTTTCAGGAAGCGGTGGAGCGCATGCGGCGCGGAGACATCGGGAACATCGGAATGGCCCAGGTGTTCTACTACGCCAACCGCCCCTGGACGGACAAATCGGCGCCGGACATGGAGCCGGGCCTGAAACGCATGGTCAACTGGATCGGCGACCGGGTCATCAGCGGCGACGTCATTGTGGAGCAGAACATCCACGTGCTCGACATGGCGAACTGGTACCTGGGCGGCCATCCCTTGAAAGCCACGGGGGCCGGCGGGCGAACCAGTTGGGCCGGCACGAAGAGCGATACGGGCGATGCCTGGGACCACTTCGCGGTGACGTTCTGGTACCCCAACGACGTACACGCCTCATTCAGCTCGCACCAGCTTACCGGCACGTTCTCCGACCTGTGCGTGCGCTGCTTCGGCCTGCACGGCTGCGCGGACACGCACTACGGCGGCCTGGTCCGCATCCAGAGCGACGACCGCGCGAAGACGTGGACCGGAGCGCAGACGGACGACACATTCACGGGCGGCTGCATCACCAACGTGGTGAATTTCATAGAAAGCATTCGCGCCGGCAAGCCGATCAACAACGCGCCCACCGCGGTGGAAAGCAACTTCACCGGCATCCTGGGCCGCATGGCGGCGTACCGCGGCGGCGTAGCGACGTGGGACGAGGCGACGGCGTCCACGGAGAAGTGGGAAGCGGATTTGAAGCTCAAGTGGTGAGGCTGGACGCAAGGGCTTCGCCCTTGAAATCCCTTCGGGATTTGGGAGTCAGGAGGCAGGAGTCAGGAGGCAGCGGGGGCGCCTAGAAGCCGTAAGAGAATTCAGGCCGCCGATGAACGCGGATAAACGCGGACCGACACGCGCCCCGGCTCGACGGCGGAAGCGGACATGCGCAGGAACCTGACCTACGTTCGCCGGTTGATGGCATAGCGGGGACCGCCCGGTTCACGCAGGCGCCTGGATGGATCGATTGAGCTAAGCTCAAGGTGAATGATGTTTCTTTGTCCGCCGGGCGCGGCGACGGCGAGGGTGTTGTGCGTGGTTGTGCTTGCGGGCGCGGCGGCGGCCCAGGAACCCTCCGAGATGACCACCCGCGACGAGGCGGTGGTGTTCCGAAGCAGCGCCAACCTGGTGGTGGTCCCCGTGGTGGCGCGCGACCGGCAGGGGCGCGTGGCGACGAATCTCCACAAGGAGGATTTCCGGGTCAGCGACGCGGGCAGGCCCCAGGAGATCTCGAGATTCTCGGTGGAAGACCGCGGCCGGGGCGTTCGCGCGACAGGCGCCGCTCCGAGTCCGAGCGGGCCGGAAACAGCCTTGGAAGAGGCCCCCGGCGCGGCCGCGCCCGAGCGCTTCGTGGCATACCTGTTCGACGACGTTCACCTGGAGGCCGGGGACCTGATCCAAACCCGCCTGGCCGCCTCGCGCCACATGGCCGCCGCCCTGGGTCCAACGGACCGCGCCGCGATCCTCACGACATCCGGCATAGGCATGCTCGATTTCACGGACGACCAAGCCAGTCTGCAACAGGCGCTCAAGGGGATCATGCCGCGAGCGCGTCCAGCCATGGATTGCGACACCACCTACTACATCGCGGATCAATACAGGAACCTGCACGATTTCGCGGCCGATGCGGTCCTGACCGCGCAGGCTATGGCCTGCAATCCGGGCGCGGACCCAAAGACGATCGGGAGCATCAAGGACGCGATGGCGTTCCGCGCGCTTTCGCAAGGCGAGCGGGACACGCGCCTTGCGCTGAGCGTGCTGGACGGCGCCGTCCAGCGGCTTTCCACCATGCCGGGGCAGCGCGCCATCGTGCTGGCTTCGCCGGGATTCCTGGCCAGAGAGATGGGCCTCGAAAAAGGCGATTTGATGGAGCGGGCGGTGCGCGCGAATGTCAGCATCGGCGCGGTGGACGCGCGCGGGCTGGCTACATTCACGCCGGAGGCCCGGCAAAGCAGGCTGAGCGTGCTGGGATCGTCGCTCGACCGCGCGGCCGCGATGGAGGAAGGCTCCGTGCTGGGCGAACTCGCCGATGGGACGGGCGGAACCTACTTTCACAACAACAACGACCTGGGCGAAGGCTTCCGGCTGACCGCTTCCCCGCCCGAATGCGTCTATCTGCTGGGCTTCGCTCCTCAAAATCTGAAGTACGACGGCAGCTTTCATACCATCAAAGTTTCCGTGGCCGGCGGCTTCAACATTCAGGCGCGCCGCGGGTACTATGCGCCCAAGCGGATGACCGACGCGGAGGAACAGGCCGGCGAAGAGATCCGCGAGGCGCTGTTCTCGCGCGAGGAGATGCGCCAGATCCCGCTCGAAGTGCGGACCCAGTTCTTCAAGCCGGACGAGGCCTCGGCGCGGGTCACGGTGGTGGTCCGGGTGGATCCGAAGCCATTGCGTTTCCGCAAAGAGGAAGGGCGAAACAACGACGTTTTGAAGATCGTCTCGGCGGTGTTCGACCGGGACGGCAAATACGTAGCGGGCAACTCGAAAACGCTCACCATGAGACTGACGGACGAGACGCTCGCGACGCGCATGAACGCAGGCCTGAGCTTGCGGAGCAGTTTCGACGTAACTCCGGGCCTGTATCAGGTGCGGGTTGTAATCAGGGATTCGGAAGGGCAACTCATGGCGGCGCGGAACGCCGCCATCGACGTTCCATAAAGGGAGGCGGCAGATGCGATTTCGCGGTACGGCCCCGATCGCGGCCGTAGTCTGCCTGGCCGGGGTCGCCGGCAGCCAGGACCAGAGCGGCAGGACGGTGATTCGCACGGAGACGCGCGTGGTCCTGGTGGACACCATCGTCACGGACAAGAAAGGCAGCTACGTTCACGACCTCTCGGCGAAGGATTTCCGGGTCTGGGAGGACAACAAGGAGCAGACGATCGCCAGCGCGTCGCTCCAGTCCGGCGCGGCGACGCCGGACGAGAAGAACTACATGGCGCTGTTGTTCGACAACACCAGCATGGACGTCACGGGCCAGAGGAACGCCAAACTGGCGCTGGCGGGATTCTTCGACGGGGAGGACGCGGCGCAGCGCCTCACGGCGGTCGCCGTCTTCAATGGGACCCTGCGGATATCCCAGAATTTCACTTCCGACGCGGACCTGCTCAAGAGGGCTGTTGCGAACGTGCCGCCGCCCATCCCCCGCATGGGATCGAACCCCGGCGCTCTCGGGGATATCGGCGACGTTGCGCCGCCGACGTTTGGGGTCACCATGCCGACTCAGGCGAGAGGACCAAGCTTTCCGGGTTCGATCGAGGCCGAGGAGCAGATGGCGCGCGCGTTCCTGTTCGCGCTGGGGACGCTGGCAAAGAACATGGCGGCGGTTCCGGGCCGCAAGGCGCTGGTCCTGCTGACGGGCGGGCTGACGATATCCAGCCAGGCGGTGGGCGACCTGGACGCCGCGATCAACGCCTGCAACAAGGCGAACGTGGCGGTGTACCCCATCGATGTGCGGGGCCTGCGTCCGTCACGGGGCGCCCTGAATGGCGAACCCGCGGGCGCGTGGGCCGGCCTGATGCGCCGGACGGGAGCGGCGTTCGCCGCCTGGCCGGTCCCGGGCGCGGCGGCGTTTCAGACCGCCCCGAGGACCGACCCGCAGCAACCCCCTCGGGGCCAGGTCAACCCGGGGACCGCTCCAGGCGGGTCCAGCACCCCCACGTTCCCCACTACCCCGCCGGCGTCCAGCATTCCGTCAACGCCCAGCAGACCGCCGGGCAACGCGTTGCCCGGATCGAACAACAACCCGGCGGTTGGCAGGCCGCCCGGTTCCGGGGGCCCGACCATGACCAACCCGGGCTTGCTGCGAGACATGAAGATGGACAGCCTCCAGGTGCTTTCCGCGCTGGCGACCGACACGGGGGGCTTCGTCATTCGCAACAGCAACGACCTTTTGGTAGGACTGCGAAGAATCGCCGGCGAGCAGCGCGAGTACTACATGGTGACCTACTCGCCCGGCGAATCGTCCAAGGGCGCCTGCCACTCGCTGCGCGTCAAGGTGGCGCGCGGCGGAACCGAAGTGCGGTCCCGCAGCAGCTATTGCTTCGCCAAGCCGGTGGACATCCTGGCGGGCACTCCGGCCGAGCGGGACCTGGAAGGCCGAATGGCGGCCGGGCAGCCGGGGCCGGCCCCGGGGCCGGCAGCCTCCATGCAGGCCCCGTTCTTCTACACCGGGCCCAACACGGCCCGCGTCAACCTGGCGATGGAGTTGCCGGCGGCGGGCATCCGGTTCGAGAAGGTCAAGGGCAAACTCCACGCGGAGGTGAACGTCCTGGCGATCGCCTACCGCCCAGAGGGCGAAGTGGCCGCGCGGTTCAGCGATAACGTAAAGCTGGACTTCGACAGCCAGGGCGAGGTGGACGCATTCGCGCTCAAGCCGCTGCACTATGAGAACCAGTTCGAGCTGGCGCCCGGCCAGTTTCATCTCAAAGTGGCTTTCGGGCAGACCGGCGGCGCGATCGGCACGCTGGAGTCTCCGCTGGTGGTGGACCCCTACGACGGCCGGCAATTCGGCATCAGCGCCCTGGCGCTCAGCAAAGAGGCGCGGCAGGCGCCGCAGGCCGATCCCAACCTGCAACTGGCTATCATGGAGGGCCGTTCGCCTTTGCTCGCGCGCGGGATTCTGTACACGCCGTCGGGCGGGAATCGATTCCGTCAAGGCGAAGCGGTTCGCGTTTACGTGGAACTGTACGATCCGCAATTGCTCAGCGGCAGTCCCGAAGTGAAACTGCGCGTTATTATGATCGACAAGACAACCGGCGCGCAACTGGGCAACTCGGATCTTGGGAACGTCTCGGCGTTCGCGCGTCCCGGAACCAACGTGATCCCGCTCGGCTTCACAGTTCCGGCCCGGCCGCCGGGGGCCTACCGCGTCGAAATCCAGGCGTCCAGTTCCGGCGGGGGATCGGCCACGCGCGCCGCGGATTTCGAGGTGAACTGAAGGAGGTGGGCAAGGGCTTCGCCCTGGGAATCCCTTCGGAATTTGGGAGGCAGAAGGAGAAGGCAGGAGTCAGAAGGCAGGAGTCAGGAGTCAGAAGTCTTGCTCCGGGGCGCGGGATGGAACGGGAGAGTGTGACTTGGCGTTCGGGCACCGCTCGCTTAGGCGCCGTAGAAGAATTCGGGCCGCCGATGAACGCGGATAAACGCGGATTGAAAACAAAGATCTTATCGGCCGTCCTTTCGCGGCAGCATCGCGGAGACGGCGACGCACCTCAGGTAACCGCCGCGCCGGCATTCCCGCATGGCGCCCTGGTATCCTGAGCATCAGTGTGATTTCCTTGACGCTGAACAGCGCTTTGAACTGCGTGTGGCTGGGGCTTGCCGTGGCCGCCTTGGTATGGCTGGCATTTCAGGAGCTGGGGCGTCGCGGCCGCGGGGGGCGCCGGTCCGGCGCGCGCAAGCTGGTTGCCGCGGCGCTGGCGGCATTTGCGATTTTCCCGGCCATCTCGAATAGCGACGACCTCCTCACCTATTCCCTGGTGAACTCCCATCTCGGCCGTCATGGCGGCTACGGAGCCCCGGTCCCCGAAGACCCGGCCGAGTCGGCACGCGTGCAACTGGTCCGCCTCCTGGAGACGCTAGAACACTGCCAGACCGCGCTGTTCTGGGTGTTTGCGCCGGTCCTGTTCCGCGTCGCGCACACGGTTGTTTTTCGGCCTCGGGTCCGCGCTTGCAGCGTGATCCCCCGCTTCGGCCGCGCTCCCCCTTCCGCCTGACGCAAGTTCGCCGCTTTTGCGGACGCTGACGATGCCGCCGGATCGACCATCCGGAGGTAGTGTATTGGAATGGGAACGTCTTTTTCCAGGGGGAGATAATCGCAGTGCGGAGATCCTTATTCGTTCTTTTCGCAACCGGCGCGATGGCCGCCCAACCGGCGGCGCCACCGCAGCCTCCCGACAGGGTAACCATCGTCCAGGCGGTCCAGGAAGCGGTGGACCACAACCTCGACCTGCTGGCGGAGCGCTACAACCTCAGCGTGGCGGACGCCCGGATCGTCACGGCCAAGCTGCGGCCCAACCCGGTATTCAGCGCCGCGGTCGACTACCTCGCGTTTTTGGGCGGCTTCACGCTGGACAACAACGCCGGCCCAACGGAATACAACCTGCGGACGGATTTCATTCTGGAGCGCGGCGGCAAGCGCGAAAGCCGCATCGAGGTGGCGCAGGACGCCAAGGAAGTGGGCAAGCTGCAACTGCTGAACACCACCCGGATGCTTATGCTGGATGTCCAGAGCGCTTTCATCGACGTTCTTCAGGCCAAGGACAACCTGCAACTGGCGCGCGACAACCTGCAAGCCTTCGAGAGCATCGTGGACGTGAACAAGACGCGCGTGAACGCGGGAGACCTGGCCAAGGTGGAACTGGTGCGGACCCAGGTGGCCGCTTTGCAATTCCAAAACGCCGCGCGCCAGGCCGAAGCGCGTCTGCGCCAGGCCGGCTACAAGCTGCAAACCCTGATGGGAAGAGCCGTGCCCTCGCCCACATTCGACGCCGTAGGAGACTTGCGCCGCGACGCCGCGCCGGTGGTTCTGGAGACCGCGCAAACGCAGGCTATGGAAATGCGCCCCGACCTGCTGGCGCTACGCCGCGATCAGGCCCGTTCGCAGGCCGAGCTGCGGTCGCAGATCGCGCAGGGCAAGGTGGACTACACGATCGGCGCGGAGTATCACCGCCAGTTCTACAACGGCCACGGCAACGCGCTGGGCGTTTTCTTCAGCGCGCCGGTTCCGATCTTCAACAAGAACCAGGGGGAGATCGAGCGCGCGCGGCAGGAGGCGCAACAGGCCGAGGCGCGCATCAAGGCGATCGAGGCCGGGATTCAAACCGAAGTGCGTAACGCCTGGGTGCAATACTCGATGTCGCGGGGCCTGGTGGAGAGCATCGAGCACGATCTCCTCGACCAGGCCAAGGACGTCCGCGACACCATGGAGTACTCCTACCGGCGCGGCGAGGCAACGCTCGTGGAGTTTCTGGATGCGCAGCGCGCCTTCAACGACGCGCGGCAAAGTTATAACGACGCGCGCGCGGACTATGCGCGCAGCCTCTATGCGATCGATTCGATCACCGGAAAGGCGGTACAGTGATGCGCCCGATCCATTATGAACAAGGAGACAGAAGTCAGGAGTCGGAAGTCGGCTCCGGCGCCGGCGGCGCCGGATTGAACGGGAGTGCGACTGGCGCGCGACCACCGCTCCCTAACGGTCGCGGCTCCGACCCGGGGCGTCCTGGCTGCCACGCAAGGCCGGCTTGGAGGCGCAGTGGCGCGCGGACTTCCGGCATTGTGTTTGTTGCCGCGCTGTGCGCCGCGCTGCTGCTCGCCGCCTGCGGCAGGCAGGAGACCAAGACCGCGGACGCGGGGCCACCGGCCGCCGAACAGCGGCTCGCCGATGGCACGGTGGTCATCCCCGCGGATTCCCCCAAGCTCAAGGAGATCCGCGTCGAGACGGTGAAGACCGCGGAAGCGCCGTTCGATGAGGTGGTATCGCCGGGAAAGATCGACACCAATCCCAACCTGGTTTCGCGCGTCGCGCTGCCGCTCCCGGGCCGAGTCGCGGCGGTTCTGGTCAAGCTCGGCGACGCGGTCCAGCGCGGCGCGCCGCTCCTGACCCTGGACTGCCCGGACGCCGACGCCGCCGAATCCACCTACCTCCAATCGCAGGCGGCCGTGACCCAGGCCAAAGCCAATCTGAACAAGGCGCAGGCCGATTACGACCGCTCCTCGGACCTGTACCAGCACAACGCCATCGCCCAAAAGGACCTTCTCACCGCCGACAACGCGCTGGCGCAGGCCAAGGCGGCGCTGGGCCAGGCCGAGGCGGCGCTCGAACAAGCCGGCCGGCGTCTGCAACTGCTGGGCCTTGCCCCTGGATCCTTCGGCCAGAAAGTCACCGTCTCCGCGCCCATTTCCGGGAAGATCCTGGAGATGAACGTGGCGCCGGGCGAGTATCACAACGACACCAACGCGCCGGTGATGACCATCGCCGACCTTAGCGTGGTGTGGGTGGCGTCGGACGTTTCGGAAAGCTACATCCGCTTCATTCAGCCGGGCGAGCGAATCGACGTCGCGCTGACCGCCTACCCCGGCGAGACCTTTCGCGCGCGCGTGACGCGCATCGCCGACATCGTGGACCCGCAGACCCGCACCGTCCAGGTCCGCGCCGAGTTGGATAACGCCGATGGGCGGCTGCGGCCCGGAATGTTCGGCTCGATCAAACACACCGAGACCACGCGCGTGGTTCCGGTGCTTCCGGCAGGGGCCGTGACCCAGGGCGACGGCAAAAGCGTGGCTTGGGTGGAGCGCGGCCCGGGCCGCTTCCAGCCCGTCGAGGTGAAGACCGGCGAGCGCATCGGCGCCATGTTGCCGGTGCTGGCCGGAATCCGCGAGGGAGACCGCGTGGTGTCGGACGGCGCCATGCTGCTCAAGGCCCAATGATCGCCAAACTGCTGCGGTTCTCTCTGCACCAGCGCTTCGTGATGATCGCGCTCTCCTTCGGGTTGGTGGCTCTGGGCGTGTGGTCCTTCCAGCAGCTCAAAGTGGAAGCCTACCCCGATATTTCCGACACGCAGGCGGTGGTGATCACGCTCTACCCCGGCCATGCGGCCGAGGAGGTGGAGCAGCAGGTGACGGTCCCCATCGAGCGCGCGCTGAACGGGGTGCCTTCGGTGATCGCGCGGCGCTCGCGCACCATTTTCGGCCTCTCGGTGGTGGAACTGACCTTCGCTTACGGCACGGACGATTACTTCGCGCGCCAGGTAGTGCTTGAGAAACTGCGCGACGCGGAGATCCCGGACGGCGTCACGCCCAGCCTCGGGCCGATGGCGACCCCCATCGGGGAACTCTACCGCTACGTGGTGGAAGGCCAGGGGTACGACGACATACAACTGCGCGAACTCGAGGACTGGGTGATCGAACCGCGCTTCCGGCAGGTTCCGGGCATCGCGGACGTGACGCCCTTCGGCGGGCTGGTCAAGCAGTACCAGATCGAGATCGATCCGCGGGCGCTCGACAAGTACAATCTGTCCATCGGGCAGATCGCGCAGGCCGTGACCGCCAACAACCAGAACGCCGGCGGGGCCATGCTGGATAACGGCCAGCAGTCCATGGTGATCCGCGGCGTGGGTCTGGTGAAGGGCGCGGAGGACATTGGCAACATCGTGGTGGCCGAGTCCAAGGGCGTGCCCGTCTTTGTGCGCAGTCTGGGCCAGGTGAAGACCGGCGCGGCGCCGCCCACGGGCATCTTCGGCATCGGCGGCGAGACCGGCGTCGAAGGCATCGTCCTCATGCGCCGCGGAGAGAACCCGAGCGAGGTGCTCCAGGGCGTTCACGAGGCGGTCGAGGATATCAACGCCAACCGCCTGCCCCCGGGCGTGCGCATTCGCGGCATCTACGACCGCACCGACCTGGTGGGCAACACCATGCACACGGTTTCGCACACGCTTCTGGAAGGTCTGGTCGTGATGATCGCCATGCTGCTGCTGTTCCTGGGCAGCGTTCGCGCGGCCCTGCTCACCGCCATCACCATTCCGTTGTCGCTGCTGTTCGCCTTCGCCTGCATGCATTTCACCGGGATTCCGGCCAACCTGCTGAGCCTCGGCGCGCTCGATTTCGGCATCATCGTCGACGGCACGCTGGTCATGGTGGAACATATCGTCCAGCAATTGCAGCAACGCGAACATGGCTCGAAGAAACCGGCGAGCGTGTTCGAGACCATTCTCGGCGCCGCGCTCGAAGTCGAATCGCCGATCTTCTTTTCGCTGCTGATCATCATCTGCGCCTACATCCCGCTGTTCACTCTGGAGCGCGTGGAACGCCGCCTGTTCACGCCCATGGCCTACACCGTCTGCTACGCGCTGCTGGGTTCGATGCTGCTGGCGCTGACGCTGATCCCGGTGCTGGCCACGTACCTGTTCCGCAACGGCTGCAAGACCTGGGACAACCCGGCGCTGCGCTGGCTCTACAACCGGTACGAAGCCGTGCTGCGGGTCACGGTGAGGCGCGCGGGCTGGACCGTGGCGGCCGGAGCGGCCGTGGTGGCCGGGGCGTTCTGGCTGGCGGGGTCCCTGGGCAGCGAGTTCCTTCCCCAACTCGACGAGGGGACGATCTGGGTGCGGGCCAACTTCCCGTCCGGCATTTCGCTGGAGAAATCCGCGCGGGAGGCGGCGCAGATCCGGCGCATTCTCGAGACCTTTCCGGAGGTGGCGCTGGTCAGCTCGCAGACCGGCCGCAACGACTCCGGCACGGACCCCTACGGGCCCAACCGCAACGAGTTTTTCGTCGCCCTGCAGGCGTACAATACCTGGCCCAAGGGTATTCGCAAAGCGCGGCTCGTCGAGGAGATCTCCGACAAGCTGCGGGCCGAAATCCCGGGCGCGAATTTCAGCCTGACGCAGCCGATCATCGATAACGTAACCGAAGCCGTGACCGGATCGCCGGCCGACCTGGCGGTGATCATCAGCGGCTCGGATCTGCGCCAGTTGCGCGCCCTGGCGGACCAGACGCTCGGAGTCCTGAAGCGGATTCCCGGCGCGGCGGACACCTTCCTGGAGCAGGAATCCGATCAGGCGCAGTTGCGGATTCTGATCGACCGCCAGGCCGTGGCGCGCTACGGGATCAACGTGCGCGACGTCGAGGACGTCATCGAAATGGCCATCGGCGGCAAGCCCGTCAGTACGGTCTTCGAGGGCGAGCGGCGCTTCGACGTGACCGCGCGCTTCCAGCAGGCCGCGCGCGGGGACGCGGACGCCATCGGCGCCATCCTCATTCCCACGCACGATGGCGGACGCGTCCCGCTGGCGGAACTGGCCCGCATCCAGGTGGTGGATGGCGCCAGCATGATCGCGCGGCGCGAGAACATCCGCCAGATTTCGGTCCGCACCAACATTCGCGGGCGCGATCAGGGGAGTTTCGTCAAGGAGGCGCAGGAGAAATTCGGGCGCGCCGTCAAGCTCCCCGCGGGATACTCGGTGGATTGGGGCGGCCAGTTCGAGAACCTGGAGCGCGCGCGCAAACGTCTCACCATCATCCTGCCCATCACCGTCGGCATCATCTTCGCGCTGTTGTTTTTCGCGTTCAGCTCGGCGGGCAACGCGGGGCTGGTGCTGGTGAACGTGCCGTTCTCGCTGGTGGGCGGAATCGTGTTCCTCTACCTGCGCGGCATTAACCTGAGCGTTTCGGCGGCGGTCGGCTTCATCTCGCTGTTCGGCGTGGCGGTGATGAGCGGCGTCCTGTATATTTCGGAAATCAACCGGCGCCGCGCCGAGCCGGGCACGCCGCTGATCGACGCCGTGATTCTGGGCGCCAAGGCGCAACTGCGGCCCAGCCTGATGCTGATCCTGGTGGCCATGCTGGGCATGGTTCCGGCGGCCACCGCCACTGGGATCGGCAGCGATATTCAGAGGCCGCTCGCCACGGTGGTGTTCGGCGGCCTGCTTTCGACGCTATTATTAACCTTGCTGGTGCTGCCGAGCCTGTACTACCTGACGGCGCGGAAAGGAGACCGATGACGAATCCGGTCAAGATGCTGCTCATTTGCGTGGACGAAACGGACCTGTGGGAAACCGGGACGTTGTACGAAGCCATCGTGCGCCGCCTGCGCCAGTTGGGCGTCGCGGGCGCCACGGTACAGACGGGCATCATGGGTTTCGGCAGTCACGGCAAGGTGCACCATAAGCGCCTGTTCGGCATTTCCGACGACAAGCCCGTCACCATCACCGTGGTGGACAGCGAAACGCTGATACGCCAGGTGCTCCCCGAGATCCGCGGCATGGTGCGGGAAGGGCTGATGGTGCTGCTGGACGCGGAGGTGGTGGAGCCGGCGGGGGAGTAGGGCGGGGCGGCCAAGCTGGTAAGAGCGGAATAGAGTTTTCTCATGGCCTGAGCCTGGGGAAACCGCGAAATTGACAAAGCCCCGGCACGGGTGAAAGATTGCGGCGGGTCTGTTCCAGCGCCTCTTCGGGCCCTGTGCGCCGAGGTATTCTCCAACTAAGCCTGACTACTATGCGGCCAGATGACACCACCCCGCCCCAGAGCGATAATGGGGTTTTCAAGCTGGCCTGGAGGAACGAAGGTGAGGTTTCTGGACAAGCGCGTGAGGAGCGTTGCGGATTTACTGTCGCATCTTAAGGTTCAGACGAAACCCGGAAAGCCGGTCTGGTTCCGCGGCCAAACGAAGAAGATCTGGCCGCTCGTACCATCGCTAGCCAGGAAAGCCAAGACAGCACGGGCCGAGGCAACACTGATAAAGGCGTTTAAGCAGAACGCCGTTCCGTTCTTGGCCTCGCCTCCACGTTCC
Organism: uncultured Acidobacteriia bacterium; assembly: GCA_903882645.1. Classification (GTDB taxonomy): domain Bacteria; phylum Acidobacteriota; class Terriglobia; order Bryobacterales; family Bryobacteraceae; genus BOG-224. The sequence goes on from CAIRXZ010000023.1 coordinate 12,947, forward strand.
GAATGGGAATGGATGTTTCTCATGCAGCACTACCGATTGCCGACGAGACTATTGGATTGGACAGAGAGCCCGCTGACAGCCCTCTTCTTTGCGGTTGAGCAGAATCCGCAAGACGACGGAGCAGTTTGGTGCCTTGACCCTATCGCCCTCAACAAGCACGCCAATATCAACTTCTCATTCGATGCAGAGGTTCCCGCGTTCGACCACGATGATGTTCTCGAGAACTATCTTCCAAGCCGAATAGCAAAAGAGACCGCGTCGGAACTGCATCCGATCGCTGCAATCGCCACTCGCAATTCGCCACGAATAGCCGCGCAACTGGGCACTTTTACAATTACCCACCGCAAGCACGGACCCGTGGAAAAGGTCGGGGATTCCAAACACGTCTGGCGGCTGGTCGTGCCTGCGAACAGCAAGTCCATGATCAAGGACGAGTTGGCCCTTCTCAAGTACTCGCGTTTGACCCTATTCCCAGAACTCGACCAGGTCGCCTCCCACGCGATAGACATTCTATTATGAAGCCAATGAATATTTCGGCGCTGACCCAGAGCGCCACCCTCTATGTACACTCCGAGCGCGACTCCATTCAATTAGACCCAGAGTACCAAAGAGAGAGTGACGTTTGGACGCTAGAAAAACGTCAATTGCTTATCGACTCGATTCTCAATGGTTATGACATACCCAAACTCTATTTCCATAAGTTCATAAAGCCTAAGAGAATCGGTAATCATACGTTCTCTTTCGCGATAGTCGACGGGAAACAAAGGCTCCTGTCAATCTGGGGCTTTATCGACGGAAATATCGCACTCGGGGACTCGTTCGAATATCTCGCCGACCCCGCGATTGACGCAAGAGGTCTGACGTACAAGGAGCTTGGCCGAAAGTACCCCAAGCTGAAGCTTCAGTTTGACTCTTATTCGTTGCCAATCGTGGCGATTGAAACCGACGACATCGATCTAATCGAGGACATGTTCTCGCGTCTTAACGAAGCTGTGCCGCTGAGCGCGGCCGAGAAGCGAAACGCGTATCCTGGGCCTGTTCCGAAAGCCATACGGACGCTCTCGAAAGATCCGTTTTTCAAGACACGTCTTCCATTTCCGAACAAGAGGTACCGGCATTTTGATCTAGCGGCGAAGTTTCTCCTGGTTCAGGAGCAAAGCAAGGTCATGGACACAAAGAAGGTGTATTTGGACTCTTTCGTGAAACGGTGGAAGGCGAAGAGACCTGCTGAGGTCGAGAGGCTCGGCAGTGGGGTCAGAACAACATTGAAGTTGATGACATCCTGTTTTATTGAGCAAGACCCCTTGTTGCGGTCCGTAGGAATGATTGTACTCTACTTCCACCTCTTCCAAATCGCAGCCAGAGATAGTTGGGGGAGTTCACTTAATCGTGCCGCCTTACGGAGGTTCGAGGAGGAGAGGCAGCGGAATCGGGCTGCGGCTGAACAGGATCTGGCGTCCGCGGATTACCAGCTTCTTGAGTTTGACCGATATGTACAGACGCCGAATGACGCATTTGCTACAACCACGAGGCTGCAGGTCATGCTCAAGAAGTGCTTTAACAAGGCGCTTCCCAAGGGGTACGGAGCGTTGATAGAGCCGGATAGCGCTTGAGTCAGGGCAGCTCAGCCATGTAGGGCAGTGAGTCCTTTGTCGGTTACAATGGTCGGGTGGCCGGTCACCTAATTGACCTCAAGACGTCCCGGCTCAGAAGCTTCTCTGCATAAGCTTGAATTTGAGGAATGCCGAAGCGTGGCTTCAAGTCGCGAACCCGGCTGGAAAGTTCCCCGATGCCAAGTTGCTCGCCTCTCCTGACTGCCTCCCGGTCAGAGTAAACCAGCGTACTCGCAAGCTCAAGGCCACTTGCATCCCACCCCTTGAACTCGTCGACGACCCACTGAAGTTCTTTTTGGTGGGCGTCGATGAACGTCCCGCCCATGCGCTTCACCCGATCAGGGCGATCCCCCGGCTCTATTCGGTAGCCATAGCCGCCCGAAAAGTACACAACTGATGATTTGACGCCCCCCAGGGATCCCGCGCTATCCAAATCGGAAAGAACATCAGAATCGAACGGCCCGTACGAATACAGGGAGAATCGGTACCCGAGAGGAACGCCGCACACCACCTGTAGGAAGTAGCAGTACTTCATGAGCGCGGTTCGCCCGAGCCCGCTGGCGCTCTCCGCGAGCCATGTAATTACGGCCAAGCGATTTACATCGGTACTCATTGTGTCCCCAACGCCCTTCCGACCGCCTCTTTAGCCGCGGTCACATTCTCAGGTCTCACATAAAGCAGAACCTGGTTATTACTCTTCATGTTTGCAATCACGCTTGAGTACCGAGACAATGGCGCGATGGGCCTGTCGCGAGCGTCGCTGAAAATTGGGATGTCTGTCATGCCCGTTTTGTACCAACTCTTGCTCGCTGATTCCTCGGCAACAAGCATGGTTCCCAACTCTGCGCGCATCCGGTCCAGTCCGGCAAGTTCCTCCTCTGTGCACACTTCATTCGTCGCATGAATCCGCCTGAAATGATTGCGCGTCCTCAATCTTTCGCCGTGCTCGCCGCCCGCACCTTCCGAGAGGCGCCCAAGAACGCGCCAATCGTCCCACTTTAGGAATTCGTTCAATTCTTCGCCCTCCGGCTTTGGGAATTTCCCGCCCGGCAGAATCGCGCGAAGAGCGCCGCGAAGATGAATATCATAAGCTACCCGCGTTTTGTGAAAGTAAACCTGGGTGAACATGAAGTAACGGGCGAGGACAAGGGCCTCCGCTGCATGCCAACCGCCCTCAGAAATACCGAGGCGGGGCGGTCGTCCACTTGCTGCTGGTATTGCCTGCACAGTTGAAACAAGGCGGTGAAGATCGAACTTACCGTACCCTACGCCGATATGGTGTGAGTCTCGCAACAGGTAGTCCATGCGATCCGCATCCATCTGCCCGGATATGATATCCCGCCAAAATATACCTTGCTTGGCACCCGCTGTCCCTTCAATCAATGCAGCAACGTCGTCGGCAGTAAGCGGGGTATTGATACAGGCAGGATGGTCTTCAATCGCCGACCGAAAATGCGTGCGTACAATCGCGGCAGAATAATCTTCATGTCGGTACGGTTGGTTTTTTCCCTGGTTGAAGGGTAGGAGATCCTCTCCCGCATGCGAAAATGGCCCGTGCCCAACGTCATGCAGCAGCGCAGCCATACGCACCAACTGCCTGTATCTCTTGAACCCGGTCTCGTCGTACGCGAACTCGGATTCCAAAACCCCACGTGAATTGCTGACGATGGAATCATAAAGAAGCGTCGCTGTGTGCATCACCCCCAATGAGTGCTCGAACCGGGTGTGCATCCCCCCTGGATATACGTAGTCGGTCCAAGCAAGTTGGCGGATTCTCCTCAGCCGCTGAAACGGGCTTTGAGAGATTATAGCCATCTCCCAATCGTTCAGGCGAATAAACCCGTGGACGGGGCAACGTATTTCGTAGCGATCACTCGAGTTCAGTCCCGCCGCCATAACATCCAGATAAGAACAATTCTGCTCCATTCCGCTCCAATAGTATAGGCGAAGAAAAGACGAAAATACAAGAAAAATCGCAATACTGCGGACTCGACGAGCCTCCTCCCCCTATATGTAGTGGTGTGGTGCCGCGGATGCACAATTGCATCCGGCTGCCGAGCCTTTACTACCTGACGGCGCGGAAAGGAGACCGATGACGAATCCGGTCAAGATGCTGCTCATTTGCGTGGACGAAACGGACCTGTGGGAAACCGGAACGTTGTACGAAGCCATCGTGCGCCGCCTGCGCCAGTTGGGCGTCGCGGGCGCCACGGTACAGACGGGCATCATGGGTTTCGGCAGTCACGGCAAGGTGCACCATAAGTGCCTGTTCGGCATTTCCGACGACAAGCCCGTCACCATCACCGTGGTGGACAGCGAAACGCTGATCCGCCAGGTGCTCCCCGAGATCCGGGGCATGGTGCGGGAAGGGTTGATGGTGCTGTTGGACGCGGAAGTGGTGGAGGCGGGGGGAGAGTAGGGCGGGGCGGCCTCGTGCCAGCCAGGCGGACGCGGAATTTCCAGGGATCTCATTCTCCAGAAACCCCACTTGAACCAAGCCTTACGGCAGACGCTTCGCGTGGTATGCTTGACGCGGCAACTACAATGCGAACCCATCCCAAAGAGGCCTGCGTCGCACAATCGGCGCAGTTCGTATCAC
>CAIRXZ010000024.1 GCA_903882645.1 uncultured Acidobacteriia bacterium
AGGGCCTCAACAACAAAATCCGAGTGGTTACCAGACGATCCTACGGCTTTCGCACCTTCGACGCCATGGAAATTGCCCTGTATCACAACTTGGGACGACTCCCAGAGCCAGAATCGCCCCACAAATTCTGCTGAGGAAGCAGAAAAAGAATCCCCGCCGCCACGGGCGGCCCGCTAAAGACGACGGTCGTCAGCACGCGGCCGGCGAGAGGCAGCCCCGGGGGCGGCCAGATCGCATAAGCCGTTCTGACTGCGAGTCCGGCCACCACAAGCAGAATGCCTCCAGCCGTCTCCCAGCGCCACGGTATCAGTGCAAGAATTACAAAAAGCAGGCCTGCGCCCACCCAGGGCAACGCCGCATGCACAGGCGTGCGCCACGCCCACGATTCCGCCACGAAGAAGACGGTCCAGAACCCGGCCCACAACAGCGCCAGCGTGCGAGCCAATAGCGTAACCCGGAGCTTCATCACAAGCCTCCAGGCAAAGTATGCGCCGCGTACGCAGCCGCGGCAAGGACCTTCCGATGTGGAAACCCGAAGGTCTGTACACGCCTTTGCGCAACTGTACCAACGGCGCCGGCAAACGGGGACGCCCGAAGGTACGGCGGCGTGCGGTCCCGGTTCCCCGTCAACCAATCGGGTGAGCCGTCGTGCCCCTAATCCAGCCACCCCGCCACAGCCCGCACAGGCTCTGGCGGCGCGGCTCCAAACCGCCGCTCTCTTCCGCGGAACTCGCGCACCGCGCCGGCCAGGTCGGCGGCGTCGAAATCCGGCCACATGCGGCGTGAGAAGACCAGCTCGGCGTAGGCGCATTCCCAGAGCAGAAAATCGCTGAGGCGGCGCTCCCCGCCGGTCCGTATGAGCAGGTCCACCGGCGGCCCGAGCGCGGCTTCCACAGACTCCCGCGAAGGATCGAGGAGGCTCCGCGCGGCGCGCAGTATGGCGTCCCGGCCGGAGTAATCCACCGCCAGCCGCAGCCACAAACGCGTCCCGCCGGCGGTGGCGGCCTCCGTGCGCGCGATGGCTTCGCGCAGCCCGGGGTCCAGGCGGTCGCGTCGGCCGATGGCTTGGACGCGGACGCCGTTCTCGACCGAGCGCGCGGTCTCCCTCTCCATGTATTCGGCCATCAGCGCCATCAGCGATCCGACCTCCTCCGGCGAACGCCGCCAGTTGTCCGACGAGAACGCGAACAGGGTCAGGACGCCGATGCCCAGATCGGGCGCGGCTTCCACCACGCGGGTGACCGTCTCCGCCCCGGCGCGGTGGCCGGCGGTGCGCGGCCGACCGCGGGCGACGGCCCAGCGGCCGTTGCCATCCATGATAATGCCCGCATGTAGAGTACTTTGTATCGTAAAGTCACTAGGCATAAAAAAAGACCTCATCGGTCGCGCATGGCCTGGATCAGACTCTCCATGTGGTCGAGGTAGCGGTCCAGCGCCCGGCGTCCCGCGGCAGTGAGGCGGTAATCCGTGCGCGGAACGCGCCCTTTGAACCCCTTGGCGCAGGCGACGTAGCCGGCCTCTTCCAGTTTCCGGGCGTGAACGCTCAGATTGCCGTCGGTGGTGTCGAGCAGCTTCTTCAGCTCGGTGAACGTCAGCGATTCGTTCACGGAAAGCGCGCTCAGAATACCCAGCCGAAGGCGTTCGTGCACCAGCCGGTCGAGCTGTTGAGCCACGCCCGCCATGGGAGCGCCCGCCAGTTCCGGTCCCGAGGCTGCCGCCCGCCGCTCCGCGCCCGATTTACCCGCCATATTTCACCGCAATCACCGTTCCGAAAACCAAGTGCAGGCCGCCAAAACCGGCCGCCAACAGCACGCCGCCCCAGGAAGGGGCCGCCAGCGCCAGCGCTCCCACCGCCATGAAGCACGCGCCCATCAGCGGAACCACGCGGACCGAGGCCGCGCCGCCCGCGACCACGCTCGTGCCGTAAAGCAACAGCCATGTCCCCGGCAGAAACCCCGTCATTCCGGCATGAAACAGAACCGCCGTCAGCAGCGCCCCAGCCAGCATCGGAGGAGCGAACCCGGCGACGAACTTGCGGCCCGGTCCGGAGAACAGCGGCGCGTTGGCGCGCTGGGATTTCAGGGCCGCCCCCGCAATTCCGATGGCCAGAGCCGCGCACGCCTCGCCAAGCCATACCGCCAGAAGCCATCCCGGCCCCGGCCGAAGCGTCGAGACCCAGGCCGCCGCCAGGGCGGTCGTCCCCATCAGCAAACCCCCGACCCCCGGCACGGCGGTGAACGACCCAGCCTGCTCCATGGTCCGCCGAATGTACCGCAGGTTATCCATCGCGTACGCCTGCATTTCGACGGGCTCCGGTCCGGGCGTGCGGATGGGGCGAATTGACGCCATGGAGACATCATACGCCTTCGTTAAGGGATTCTCAAGTACTTTGTTACATAAAGTTTTGGCGGACGAAAGTGTTTGCCCCCGCCTCGGAGAATCGGAATCTCGCGAGGCAAGGTGGGGCAGGCGCTTTCGCCTGCCAGACTCTCGCGGCGGACCTACCTGTTAAAATGTTCGCGTGTTGCAGAAAGCGCCGAAGGAGGAATACTCCCGGGCGGATGTCCGCCGGCAGTTCGGAATCTCCGAACGCCAGCTCCGTAGCTGGGAGCGGCGGCGCCTCATCCCGCCGGCGAAGACGTACTCCTTCTCCGACCTGATCGCTATCCGGACGATCGTCAAGCTGCGTGAGAAGCGCGTCCCCGCGCCCCGCATCGGACAAGTCGTCGATTCTCTGCGCCGCAAGCTCGATTGGATCACCGAGCCGCTCTCGGAGCTGAGCATCGTCTCCGACGGCAGGAAGATCGCGGTTCGCGTCGCCGGCCAGCAGATGGAGGCTCTCACCGGGCAAATTCTGTTCGATTTCGACGCCGCCGAACTAGGGGGCGTCAAGGAGTTTCCGGACAACAAAGGCGCCCGGAACCGGATGCGCGAATCGGAATCCTGGTTCCAGAAGGGATTGGAGTTGGAAGAAACCGGCGCCCCGGCCGCGCAGGCGATTGAGGCGTACCGGACGGCCCTCGAAATGAACCCCGGCGCCGCCGGAGCGCTGGTCAATCTTGGGACCATTTACTACCGGCTGAAGAAGTTCGAGGAGGCCGAGAAGCATTACGTGCAGGCCATCGTCGCCGACCCGAGCTACCCGCTGGCGGAGTTCAACCTGGGCAATCTCTACGACGAGCGGGGCCGCGCGCAGGAAGCCGCGGACCACTACCGCAGAGCGCTGGAGTTGAACCCCGCTTACGCCGACGCCCATTTCAACCTGGCGTTGCTTGCCGAACGCAGCGGCGACGCGCTGAAGGCGGTCTTCCACTGGAAGACCTATTTGAAACTGGACTCCTCCGGCCAATGGGCCGAAATCGCGCGCCGCCAGTTGGACCGGCTGCGGGAATCCACCGTGATCCGCTCGCGATGACGGCGCGCGGGCGCCCGCCGCGCAACCGGGCTGTGATCCCCGGGGCGTCGTCTAGCCGGTTTTCCGCAAACAGATGTAGTAGTTCGACCATTTTAGAATCTCCGTCGTTGCAGCCATTGCGGTTAGGTTCCGAAAATCCAGAAAAACGCTTGTAGTGACACATCGTATTTGACCTATTGATCAATTCTGACGCTTTTGGCATTATTGTCTTGAGCCGTTATTCGAAGCTCGGGTGACAACCATGTTTCTCCGTAGCTCGGTCGTCAAGAAGGGCGGCAAGACCTACCGTTACTGGAAGCTG
>CAIRXZ010000025.1 GCA_903882645.1 uncultured Acidobacteriia bacterium
AGCCATCGAACCAGTCCTGCCCCTCCGCCAAATCCTTGACGATTGGAATCAACTCTCCGCCGAATTGAACGAGGCGCCCCGCAAACGCTTGAGTGCGATGATGAATAGAGGTTCATTATTATCTTAGCGCTTATGGGGGTCTGCCCCACCTGCTCGAACGCGAATGCGGCCTGGACCGCCGCGGCGCGGAACAGACCGCCGAATATATCCTGGCCGGCCGCGCCGCCCTTGGGGCCATGCCCACCGCCGCGCGCGTCGTCGCCGAGCGATTCTTCGACGAAGCCGGCGGCATGCAGATCATTCTCCACGCTCCTTTCGGCGCGCGCATCAATCGCGCCTGGGGTCTGGCCCTGCGCAAGCGCTTCCGCCGCGCGTTCAATTTCGAATTGCAGGCCGCCGCCACCGATAACGGCATCGTCCTGTCGCTCGGCGAGCAGCATTCTTTCCCGCTCGAAATCGTCTTCGAGTTTCTGCGCCCGGAAACTGTGGAAGGCGTCTTGATTCAGGCGGTGCTCGGCTCGCCCATGTTCGCCGCGCGCTGGCGCTGGAATGCCGCGCGCGCGCTGGCCAATCCGCGCTATTCGGGCGGCCGCAAGGTCCCGCCGCCTTTCCAACGCATGCGCGCCGACGACCTGATGGCCGCCGTGTTCCCCGATCAAGCCGCCTGTCCCGAAAACCTCGAAGGGGATGTTCTCATCCCCAACCACCCGCTGGTCAACGAGACCATCCGCAACTGCCTGCACGAAGCCATGGATCTCGATGGCCTTCGCCGAGTTCTCGAGGGGATTCGCGAGGGGCTTATAGAAACCGTCGCAATCGACACGCCCGAGCCTTCGCCCTTCTCGCACGAAATACTGAACGCCAACCCCTACGCCTACCTGGACGACGCCCCGATCGAGGAACGCCGCACCCGCGCCGTGCAAATGCGCCGCGCCTTGCCGCCGGACTTCGCCGAAGGCGCCGGCGCGCTGGACCAGGAGGCCATCGCGCAGGTGGCCGCCGAGGCCTGGCCGCCCATGCGGGACGCCGAGGAGCTGCACGAAGCCCTGTGCGGATTGAGCGTGCTGCCGTGTGAAGAAACGCCGTCTGACGTTCGCGGCTCTGACCCGAGCCTCAACTCCGATACGAGCCGCGACCGTGAGGGAGCGGTCTTCTTCGACAGCCTCGTCGCCACCGGCCGAGCCTCCACCCTCACCGCCGACAACCGCCATTTCCGGATCGCCGCCGAACGCGTGGATCTGGTGCGCCGCGCGTATCCCGACGCCGCGATCCACCCGCCGCTCGCCGCCCCCGCCGGCGCCCGCGCCATCCCCGAGACGCCCGAGGGCTGCGCCGCCGAGATCCTGCGCGGCTGGTTCGAATGCTCCGGCCCGCGCCGCGCCTCGGACCTGGCGCGCGACCTCGCCATGCCGCGCGGCTTGGTGGAACAGGCGCTGGCGCAACTTGAGGCCGAAGGCCAGATTCTCCGCGGCCACTTCACCCACTGGGGCAGGCCTCCCGGCCTGCCTTCTTCCGAGTGGGGCGGACCTCCTGGTCTGCCTTCTTCCGAGTGGGGCGGACCTCCTGGTCTGCCTTCTTCGAGTTCGACTTCAGAACCCGAATGGTGCCACCGCCGCCTGCTGGCCCGAATCCACCGCCTCACCATCGGCCGTCTTCGCCGCGGAATCGAGCCTGTAACCACCTCCGCGTTCTTCGCTTTCCTGCGCCGGTGGCAGCATCTCGGGCGGGGCGGCCAGCTTCACGGCGTGGATGGCACGCTGCAAATCGTCAAACAACTTCAAGGCTGCGAGTTCCCGGCGGCGGCCTGGGAAACGGAAATCCTGCCGCGCCGCGTGGCCGTCTACAAGCCGGAGTACCTGGACCAACTCTGCCTCTCGGGCGAGGTGAGCTGGGGCCGCCTCTCGCCGCACCCAGCCTTCGAGCGCGAGGAGGAAGACCGCAAGAGCCGCGTACGGCCCACGCGCGTGGCGCCGCTTGCCATGTTCCTGCGCGAAGACGCCCCCTGGCTGGTGGGGCAGGCGGTTCCGCCTGCCCGCGTCGAATCTCTGTCGCACCCCGCCCGCGAGACCCTGGCCGCGCTCGAATCCCACGGCGCCTGTTTTTTCGCGGACCTGACTCGCGCCACCGGCCGGCTTGCCAGCGAAATCGAAGACGCCCTCTGGGAGTTGGTGGCGGCCGGTCTGGTGACCGCCGACGGTTTCGAGAACCTGCGCGCGCTGCTCGATCCCAAGCGCCGCAGCGGGCAGGGCCGGGGACGCGCGCGCCGCCCCCGTCACGCGCCGGGCCGATGGGCGCTCCTGCGACGTTCCACCGCCCCGCCCGAGGGCCGCGTGGAAGCCTTTGCGCGCCAGTTGCTCCTGCGTTGGGGCGTCCTGTTTCGCGATGCGGCCGCGAGAGAGACGGCCGCGCCCGCATGGCGCGATCTGCTGACCTCGCTCCGCCGCATGGAATCCCGCGGCGAGATTCGCGGCGGCCGGTTCCTCTCGGCCTTTATCGGCGAGCAGTTCGCGCTGCCGGAAGCCCTGGACCTGCTGCGCGCCATCCGCCGAACCGGCGAGACCGCCGACCCGCCCGAAGGACCCGGCCCGTGGGCGGCTCTGTCAGCGAGATCCGTTGCGGCATCCAGTTCGGGGAGTTGAGCCCACGCTGCCGAACGATGGCGCCAGCCTTACGTGGGGTCGGGCCTTTTGGCCCGCGATGACGCCTTCCGGCGTCATCAGCCTGGGCGCAGCCCGGCCATCACGGCCGAAAGCGCCTGTCCAACCCTGTACAATAAGGTCAAATGCAACGCGGCCTTCTGCGCGCCATCGCCGCTTTCGGAGCGTTATTGGCGATCTCGGCAGCGGGCCTGGCGCAAAGAGGAGGGCGGTTCGGAGGTGGCCGGTTTCAAGGCATCGAAGGGCCGCCGGACGACGAAGCCGTCATGCCCGCGCGCGAGGCGGAGTTCCATTTCATTCGCACCGAGTACACCGACCTGCCCCAGTTCCATCGCGGTTTCGGCTACGCCTCCCGCATGGGCAGCGGATCGGGCTGGTGGATCGTGGATTGGCCCGCCGCCGACAACCACTTCACCACCGGCGTCCAGCGCCTCACCCGCATCGACGTCGGCGACCCGCGCCACCTTCGCCTGACCGACGACCATCTCTTCGACTACCCTTGGATCTACGCCACCCAAACCGGCTGGTGGGACCTCAGCGACGCCGAATGCGCGCGCCTGCGGGAATACCTCCTCCGCGGCGGATACCTGGTGGTCGATGACTTCTGGAGCACCGACCCCTACCAGTGGGAAGTCTTCCGCAGCACCATGGACCGCGTCTTGCCGAACCATCCCATCACGGACCTGACCCAGGCCGACCCGGTGATGCACGTGGTCTACGATATCCAAGAAAAAGACCTGACCTGGATTCCCGGTTCCCGCCATCTCCGCCGCGGCCCCGACGGAACGGTCCAGGTCATCCAGCCCGCCGGCACGACCCCCGCCTGGCGCGCCATCCACGACGACAAAGGCTACATGGTTGTAGCCGTCAATTTCAACACCGACATCGGCGACGCCTGGGAGTTCGCCGACGTCCCCTACTACCCCGCCGCCATGACCATGCTAGCCTACCGCTACGGCATCAACTACATCGTGTATTCGATGACGCATTGACAGTGGGGCAGGCCTCCTGGCCTGCCTTTCGGAAGTGATTCCCCCCCCCCCGCAAACTGCCCATTTCCGTCGCCGCCGCCGCGTATAAGTGGGGCAGACGATCGTTTTTCGTCGTCTGCCTCTTCAGGTCTTCCCCACGGTGTGCGCCAGTGCCTGCAAATCCTGGCCGGATTTCGATAATGGTCACCGCACCTTTCCAAGAAGAATCCCTTCCTTTTCAGCCACTTGAGCGCGCAGTATTTCAGACTCAAGCCCCACCCCGTGCTACATCTTAAGGCAGAAGGACAACTGCATGCCCTCGAACGCACACCAGGCACATGAGCCGAAACATCCGAGCTTGATAGCGCCGCCGGTTTCCGCCGGCGGTGGGTTGAAGCGTGAGGCCAAACCCCACCGCCGGCAAAGACCGGTGCCGCTACTGGCATCGAAGCCCTTCGGCAAGAATTACCAAACGAACCCATTCCCGAGTCCCAACCAGAACAAAACAAAACCACTTGTATCCCAGAAGAATGGCTTCGTTCCCCGAAAAACCCCCTTCCAACCCGGACTCCGAACCAATGAGGGATGTCGTGGCCCGATACGGAGCCGCCTTGAGCTGAAAGCTGACCGCTGAATGCTGACAGCTAAAAGCTTCCCTGCACCCATTCGCCCCCCTCTTTCATCCATTAGCTGGGTAATCTTGACTAAGAAGTACAGATTAGCTAATCTGGTTCTAGCCCAACGGCTTAGGAGCGCAATCGGGTGAGCGAATCCACCAACACCATCGAGACCTTTGCAAATCGGGAATATAAATGGGGTTTCGTCACGGATATCGAGTCGGACGCCATCCCCCGGGGCCTGAACGAAGGCGTCATCGGACTCATTTCCGCGAAAAAGCGGGAGCCGGAGTGGATGCTCGAGTGGCGGCTCAAGGCCTACCGGCATTGGCTGACCATGACGGAGCCGACTTGGGCCAATATCCACTACCCGCCCATCGATTACCAGGACATCATCTATTACGCCGCCCCCAAGTCGAAGAAAGACGGCCCCAAGAGCCTGGACGAGGTTGATCCCGAACTTCTGAGAACCTACGAAAAGCTCGGCATCCCGCTCCAGGAGCGCGCGATTCTGGCCGGCGTAGCCGTGGACGCCGTGTTCGACAGCGTTTCCGTGGCGACCACCTTCAAAGCCAAGCTCATGGACATGGGCGTCATCTTCGGCTCCTTTTCCGAAGCGGTCCGCGAACATCCCGACCTCGTCAAGCAGTACCTCGGCTCGGTGGTGCCCTCTTCCGACAACTTCTTCGCGGCGCTGAACTCGGCCGTCTTCAGCGACGGATCGTTCTGCTATGTGCCCAAGGGCGTGCGCTGCCCCATGGAGCTTTCCACCTACTTCCGCATCAACGCCAAGGACACCGGCCAGTTCGAGCGGACCTTGATCGTGGCCGACGAAGGCGCTTTCGTCAGCTACCTGGAAGGGTGCACGGCCCCCATGCGCGACACCAACCAACTGCACGCGGCGGTGGTGGAGCTGGTGGCGCTCGACAACGCCCAGATCAAGTACTCCACCGTGCAGAATTGGTATCCCGGCGATAAAGATGGCAAGGGCGGCATTTACAACTTCGTTACCAAGCGTGGCGCCTGCCGCGGCGTGAACTCGAAGATTTCCTGGACGCAGGTGGAGACCGGCTCGTCCATCACCTGGAAATATCCGAGCTGCCTGCTGATGGGCGATAACTCGGTGGGCGAGTTCTACTCGGTGGCCCTGGCGAACAACTACCAGCAGGCCGACACCGGCACGAAGATGATCCACATCGGGAAGAACACCACAAGCACGATCGTCTCCAAGGGCATTTCGGCCGGCCACGGGCAGAACACCTACCGCGGCGGCGTGAAGATTCTGAAATCGGCCACGGGCGCGCGCAACTACTCGCAGTGCGACTCGCTGCTGCTGGGCGACAAGTGCGGCGCCCACACGTTCCCGTATCTGGAAGTCAGGAACACCTCTTCGCAGGTGGAGCACGAGGCCTCCACCTCGAAGATCGGCGAAGACCAGATCTTCTATTGCCGGCAGCGCGGCATTTCCACCGAAGACGCGGTCTCGATGATCGTGCACGGTTTCTGCAAAGAAGTCTTTCGCGAGCTCCCCATGGAATTCGCCGTGGAAGCGCAAAAGCTGCTTGGAGTAAGCCTCGAAGGAAGTGTTGGATGAAAGCCTCGAGTCAGAGCCGCGACCGTAAGGGAGCGGTTGGAACCGTTCAAAGAGAGTATTACTAGAAATGCCGTTACTCGAAATCAAAGGTCTCCACGCCACCATCGGCGAACGCGAGATCCTCAAAGGCATCGACCTCACCGTCAACGCGGGCGAAGTTCACGCCATCATGGGGCCGAACGGCTCCGGCAAAAGCACGCTCGCTCAGGTCCTCGCCGGCCGCGACCTGTACGCGGTGACCGGCGGCCAGGTGACCTATGACGGCAAGGACCTGCTGGCCATGGCGCCCGAGGACCGCGCCCGCGAAGGCATCTTCCTGGCGTTCCAGTACCCGGTGGAGATCCCCGGCGTGAGCAATCAGTACTTCCTGAAAGCCGCCCTTAACACGCAACGCAAACACCGCGAGCTTCCGGAGCTCGACGCCATGGATTTCCTGGACCTCATCCGCGGCAAGATCGAGCTGATGGAGATGGAATCCTCGCTGCTGAACCGCGCCGTCAACGCCGGCTTTTCCGGCGGCGAAAAAAAGCGCAACGAGATTTTCCAGATGGCCGTGCTGGAGCCGCGCCTCGCCATTCTCGACGAAACCGATTCCGGCCTCGATATCGACGCCCTCAAGCTGGTGGCGCACGGCGTCAATTCGCTGCGCGGCCCCGAGCGCTCCATGATCGTGGTGACCCACTACCAGCGCCTGCTCGATTACATCGTGCCCGATTTCGTTCACGTGCTGGCGGAAGGCCGCATCGTGAAATCCGGCGGCAAGGAGTTGGCGCTGGAGCTCGAACGCAGCGGCTACGCCGGCCTGGGCATCGAGGACGCGGAAGAGGCGGTCGGCAAGGTATGACGGCCGTAGCGGAACAGACCGGCGCCTGGCTGGAGAGCTTCACGAAGCAGCCGCCCGCCCCCGAGTGCCTGCGTCCATTGCGCGAAGCCGCGTTCGCGCGGTTCGCGGAGCTGGGCTTCCCCACCACCCACGACGAAGACTGGCGGTTCACGAACGTCGCGCCGATTGCGCGCGCGACGTTTCAAGTGGCCGCCGCGGACCGATTCCTCCGCGTCCCCGGCGGCGTTGAGGACCTAAGTCCGCAGGAAGCGCAATTTGATCTCGCCAGCCTCGCGGCCGGCCGGAACGCTTTCGTGGCTCTGAACACGGCCTTCCTCGACAAAGTTACGGTGCTCCGGATACCGCGCGGCGCCGTCATCGCGCAGCCCATCGAGATCTCCTACGAGGTTCCCGATCAGGCTGACGCCGTCGCCGTCCATCCCCGCACCCTTATCCTGGTTGGCGCCAACGCGCAGTGCGCGATCGTCGAGACTTACAAGGGCCAAGGCCAATACCTGACCAACGCCGTCACGGAAATCGTGATCGGCGAAGGCGCCGTCGTCGACCACTACAAGGTCCAGCAGGAGAGCCGCTCGGCTTTCCACGTCGCCACTCTCGCGGTCACCCTTGGCCGCAGCGCCAACCTCACAACCACATCGATTTCGCTCGGCGGCGCGCTGGTTCGCAACGACGTGAGCGCGGTGCTGTCCGAGGGCGCGGAAGCCACGCTGAACGGCCTTTACCTGGTCAACGGCTCGCAGCACGTCGACAATCACACCGTCATCGATCACGCCAAGCCGCACGGGACCAGCCACGAACTGTACAAGGGCATCCTCGACGGCAAGGCCAGCGCGGTCTTCAACGGCCGCATCCTGGTCCGCAAGGACGCGCAGAAGACCGATTCGAAGCAGACCAACAAGAACCTGGTGCTTTCGGATGACGCCGTGATCGATACCAAGCCCGAATTGCAGATCTTCGCCGACGACGTGCGCTGCACCCACGGCGCGACCATCGGCCAGTTGGACGCCGAGTCGATCTTCTACCTGCAATCGCGCGGCATTGGCCTGAGCGACGCGCGCAGCCTGCTGACTTACGCGTTCGCGCAGGATATCGTCGATCGGATCGAGGTTCAGTCGTTGAGAGATTCACTGGAACGGAGCCTGTTCGAGAAATTCCATGAGCGTACTCGGTAGCGCGATTCAGGCCGGTTTCGACGTGGAGCAAGTCCGGGCGGAGTTCCCGGTGCTGCGGCAAAAGGTCCACGGCAAGCCGCTCGTGTATTTGGACAACGCCGCCACGTCCCAGAAACCGCTGGCGGTGATCGATGCGATTCGCAGGTTCTACGAGGTGGATTGCGCCAACATCCATCGCGGAGTCCATGAGTTGAGCCAGCGTTCCACCGCCGCCTACGAGCAGACGCGGGTCAAGGCCAAGCTGTTTCTCAACGCACGCACCAGGAACGAGCTGATTTTCGTTCGCGGGACCACCGAGGGAATCAACCTGGTGGCATCGAGCTGGGGCCGCAAGTGCGTCAAGGCCGGCGACGAAATCGTGATCGGCGCCATGGAGCACCACTCAAACATCGTGCCCTGGCAACTGCTGTGCGAGGAGAAGGGCGCCAGGCTGCGGGTGATTCCCATGAATGACCGCGGCGAGCTTCTCATGGAAGAGTACGCCAAGCTTCTCGGCCCGCGCACCCGCATGGTGGCGGTGGGCCACGTCTCGAACGCCCTGGGAACCATCAGTCCCGTGCGCGAGATTATCGAGATGGCGCACAAAGCCGGCGCCCTCACGCTCATTGACGGCGCGCAGGCCGCGCCCCACATGAAGCTGGACGTGCAGGCTCTCGACGCGGATTTCTACGCCTTCTCCGGGCACAAGGTATTCGGGCCGACCGGCATCGGCATTCTCTACGGGAAGAGCAAGCTGCTCAACGCCATGCCCCCCTACCAGGGCGGCGGCGACATGATTCGCACCGTCACGTTCGAGAAGACCACTTACAACGACTTACCCTACAAGTTCGAAGCCGGCACTCCCAACATCGCCGGCGGAATCGGTCTCGGAGCGGCGCTCGATTACGTGAACCGCATCGGCCTCGACAAGATCGCCGCCTACGAACACGAGCTGCTGCTCTATGGAACCGAGGCCCTCTCGGCGATTCCCGGGCTGCGCATCCTGGGAACGGCGCGCGAGAAAGCCGCGGTGCTTTCCTTCGTGATGGAAGGCATCCACCCGCATGACATCGGCACGGTGCTCGACCGCATGGGAATCGCGGTGCGCACCGGCCACCATTGCGCGCAGCCGGTGATGGATTGGTTCGGAGTGCCGGCCACCACGCGCGCTTCGCTGGCGTTCTACAATACCGCTGCGGAGATCGACGCCCTGGCCGCGGGCATCCGAAAAGTAAAGGAGATGTTCTCCTGATGGTCGACGATCTTTACCAGGAAATCATCCTGGACCACAGCAAGCACCCCCGGAACTGCCATTTCATGGGGGACGCCAACCGCCATGCCGAGGGCTTCAATCCTCTCTGCGGCGACAAGCTCAAGCTCTACCTCAGAGTGGAGGGCGGCATCGTCAAGGATGTGAGCTTTGAAGGCTCGGGATGCGCCATTTCCACCGCGTCGGCTTCCTTGATGACTGAGAGCCTCAAGGGGAAGACCAAGGAAGAGGCCATGAAGTTGCTGGATAACTTCCACGACTTACTAACCACCGATTCGCCCGTCAGCCAGGAGCTGGGCAAGCTGGTCGTGTTTTGCGGCGTGAAGGACTACCCCGCGCGCGTGAAGTGCGCCACGCTGGCATGGCACACGTTGAAATCCGCTTTGAACAATACCGGCGAGCCGGTCTCCACGGAGTAAGTTTGAAAGATCGAATCATTGCCGCGTTGAAGAGGGTCTACGACCCGGAAATGCCGGTGAACATCTACGACCTCGGCTTGATTTACGGCCTGGAAGCCGATGCTCTGGGACGGGTTTCCGTCCGCATGACTCTCACCGCTCCTAACTGCCCCGTGGCCGGCTCGTTGCCCGCCTCGGTGGAGAGCGCCGTCCGGGCCGTGCCCGGCGTCACCGGCGTCAAGCTCGAGTTGACCTTCGATCCGCCCTGGACCAAGGCCAGTATGTCCGACGCCGCCAGGCTGGCCCTCGGCATCGAGGACCTCATCCCCATCGCGAGGCTCCGAACATGAAGATCGGCGCCAACGAAGAATACGGCCTGCGCTACCTGGTCCGCCTGGCGTACGCGGCCTACGACGGGCAGGGCCTTACGATTCCCGAGATCAGCCAGGCCGAAGGCGTCTCCCCCGCCTACGCCGCCAAGATCCTCCGCGCCCTGCGCAAAGGCGGCTTTGTGAAAGCCGCGCGCGGCAAGGAAGGCGGCTACACCCTGGCGCGCCCAGCCGAGGAGATCGTCATCGGCGCCGTGATGGACGCCCTCGGCGGCCGTCTTTTTGAAAGCGATTTCTGCAACAGCCACAGCGGCCAGGTTTCCATCTGTACTCGTTCGGTCGATTGCTCCGTGCGCTCCCTCTGGCGCGCCCTGCAAGTCGCCGTGGACGGCGTCCTAAGCAAAGCGACCCTCCGCGACCTCCTCCAAAACGAAGAAGACATGAACTCCTGGGTGCGAACGATCCCCGGCCCGAGCGGGTTACGGCTGATGCAGTAAGTGGGGCGGGCCTCCTGGCCTGCCGTCTTGCAGTGCCATTGCATCGTCGAATGGTTGACGCGGGGGAGCAGAGGTGAAGCGCTGGAGCGGACCATGCTGAAGAGAGTTCCCGCAACGGTGGGGCGGACGCCCCCGTCCGCGCGCGACCCCCAGGCCGCGCTCTTGCGCTCCGCGCGGCGCCAACAGCCCCGTCAGGGGCGCCAGATAGTAGCCCAGGGCGTAAGCCCTGCGGAACCGATCCGGAAACACGCCAGCCCCGTAGGGGCGTGAGAAGGGTTTCGTGCGTTGCAGATCGATCGCCGTGAGATTGTTCTGTCGCCCCTACGGGGCTTATCGCCCCGGGCGCCTGGTCCCATGGCTTGCGCCATGGGCTATTCTCTACCGCCCCTTCGGGGCCGGCGTCGATGCGCGCCATCGCAATCCCGCCCCAATCCTGCTACCTTATACACATGAAGCGTACAAATCTTGTGTTAGATGAGCGGCTCCTGGACGAGGCCACCCGCGTGCTCGGGGCGAAGACCTTCTCCGGCGCCGTGAATACCGCCCTCGAAGAGGTGATTCGTCTAAAGAGAATACAAGGCGTCTCACAGTTCTTCGGCTCGGGTATCTGGAAGGGCGATTTGGCTGAGATGCGAGAGGACAACCCGCGGCGACAGCGGCGCGCGAAATGATTCTGGTCGATACCTCGATCTGGATTGAGTTGCTCGCGCGCAGGCCGGGCGCTGCGGTACCAGAGGAGACGCTTCTGCAATTCGTGACGTGTGGCCCTGTCGTGCAGGAGGTCCTGCAAGGGCTCCGGCCGGGGCCGGCGAGCGATGCCTTCCGGGAGGGATTCCTGGCGATACCCCGCGTCAGCGACCCGGTCCCGTTGGAGTTGTACGTTGCGGCGGCGGATATCTACCGCCAGGGGCGCAGAAAAGGCCTGACGATCCGCTCCACCACCGACTGCCTGATCGCCGCCATCGCCATCCGAAACGCAGTCCCCGTCTGGCACAGGGACCGCGATTTCGAAGCAATTGCGGCCTTCACCGCGCTGGAGACCATCTAATTAAGCGCGCCCCGTAGCCGGCAGCCTGGCCCCGTGCCGAATGTGGATCACGAGAACGGCGCGGTCTTTGGCCGTCACCCGAAAGAGGATGCGGTAAATGTGCGGTTTGTTCCCGCATAGAAGCTGGCGGATAACCTGCCCGCGACGGCTCTCCGGAGCGACGGGGCAGCGGCGAGGGAACTCACTGAGGGTTTCAATGGCCTGCTCCATTCCGTTGAACCACCGCGCCGCCGCATCCGATTCTTCGGCATGGATGTGGAGGAACAATAGCCTCAAGTCGCGGGCGGCGCGGTCCGTCAGCTCAACGCGGTATGCCATATTCCCGGCGGATTTCGTCGAAGACCTCGCGCGATGGGCGCGTCCGGCCCCGCGAGACATCCTCCAGGCCCTGTCGAATTCCCTCGCGGGCATCGGCCTGGGCCGCGATGTCGAGGAGCCGTTGATACGATACGGCATCCTGGACGACCAGTTCGGCCTTGCCATTGACGGTAAGGACCATGGGCCGGCGGGTGGCCTTCAGCCGCTTGACGACATCGGCCGATTGCCGGCGAAAATAGGTCAACGGCTGGATGTCCCGAGCGATGTTCATAGTCCAGGTATAGCACCTTTAAAGGTGCTCCCGGATGTCCCCTTCGGGCCGGCCGGCGATTTCCAACCAGATCCCCTTGGCGCCAGCCCCACCGTGCCTCCGCTCCCTGTGACTCTTGTCTCATGCAAGATGAGCCTGAACCGAGGCCCGGATTCTCACACAAGATGAGCCTGAAGGGGAAAGATCGGGATGCTGGGTATTGATCATCAGCATGGACGATTCGGAAGCCACCAGCCTGGAGCAGATCCGG
>CAIRXZ010000026.1 GCA_903882645.1 uncultured Acidobacteriia bacterium
TGCTTGACGCGGCAACTACAATGCGAACCCATCCCAAAGAGGCCTGCGTCGCACAATCGGCGCAGTTCGTATCACAAATCCGATTCAAAACCCAATAAGCAATTTCCCTACCAAACGGCTCACTTCAAGTCGCTCTATCGGAAACGCTCCGGCCCCGAGGATTGCGCGCGCGCCCGAGGGTCATGTCAGCCGGAGCGTTTCCGATACAGCCCTAGGACTTCATGGCCACAACGTCACTCGTGAATCAACTTCGGTAGTCGGCGTTCCTGGAGGAATCGCATAGAAACCACCTCGGACTCCAGCCGCATTTCGGTTGACGAATCGGGCTCCGGCCAGGCGCTTCGGCCTGGGCTGCGGCGAACTTTGTGACCCGTGGAGACCGGTCAGTTCCGCTCAGCAAAGGAGTCGATATCGCGCTCCTTGGACAGCAGAAATTCAAGAAACCTGACCCCCTTGTACTTACAGGTCTCGTAAACGCTGAGAAGCTTCAAGTAGTCTCTCAATCCACGCTCAGCGAACCGACCATTTGCCAGTCTCCGGTACTTGGCGAAATGCTTGACCGCGTGCTCAGCGTTATTGTTATTCCACGGGATGCCATCGTAGTCGAGGAACGTGAACAGGTCCCCTCTGTACTTCATGATCCTCTTCTTCAACTTCCGCACAACCTCTGAGTCCGAGGCCCCAGGCTCGATGGCGGCGAAGAACCGACTCGCCGCCTGCTTGTGCCTCCTTAAGTGCCGCGCTTTCAGCCCGAAACGGTCAACGGTCGCGATGATGGCCTGTAACAAGTGCCCGAACCTCTGCCCGAGTTCCTTCAGCTCCTGATCGAGCGGATCAGCCAGTAGACCGTCGTTCACGTCCCTCATCAGATGCACCAAGCATTTCTGCTGGGCACATTCCAGGGAGTCATATCCCGAGAAGAAATCGCTCACGAGCACGCCGCGGAATCCCCGCAGTAGTTCGTGCAGAAAGGCGGCATTTCTATCCGGCCTGAGGACAAACGCAACCTCCTCCATGTTCGTGAAGACCCACACATAGCCGCTACCCTTCACCAAGTTGACCTTTGTTTCATCGGCATGCAGTAGAGGCCCCGAGATCAACTTATCCAGAATGCGCCGGTACGTCTTGTCGTAATACCGGGCGAGCCGCTCCTTGAACATGTAAATCTTTCGGAAGTCCAGTGGCAGGTCGAAGCACTCCCTTACCGTCGTTTCGAGGTTTTGAAAGGTAATTCTGTTCGCCATATGCTGGTGAATCGCCCACGCTGCGAGGCTGTGCCCAAATCTCTCTTGGTCGGCGTAGGCACGCGGGACGAAGGACCGGCTGCACACCGAGCATCTGTAGACCTTTGATCGGTAGCGCGTGACGCGGCGCGCTATGCCAGACCGCGAAATCCGCAGGTCGAGCGACAACTTGCTCCGGAAGCGGTCCCCATCCGGGCAGAAGTTCGCGCTCTTGCAATAAGGGCACCTGCGGGCTCGGAAATCCACTGTTGTGGTGACGCGGTAACTGGGCCTCCGTTCGCTTTTTCGCTGGCGTCGTCGGATCTGGCGCAATGCCGGACTGGTGCGGACGAACACCTTCGATCTTTGGTAATCGAAGTACGCACACTTCGTGATCGCCTCGAACTCTGGGATCGCGAACTCCTTTTTGCCGAACGCATGGTTGTTTCTCAGCTCCTCGTCATCCAAGGTTTCCACGGAGATCACGTCGGGCTTCGCGGCGGAGCCCTGGGAACCGGAAGCAGCATCCTCGATCTCAAGGAGAAACGAGGTCAGGCGTTTCAAGGCGTGGCAGTCGTCGAGGTTGTATTCGATGAGCTTCTGTTTGAGTGTGTCGTCATGGGTTGATTCCCAGCGGCTACGCCAGACAATCGCGTCCAGGCCAGTGGCTCCGGGCGTTCGCCAGTTGTACCCAAGGTATGCGGCGATGTCTTTGAGCGAGTTTGAGTAGGTCGGGAAGTAAATCTTAGAGTAGATTTCGGAGAGGACATTGGTCAAACGGGTGTCAGCGATCTGGCTCAGCTTGGATTGCAGCGAGCGCGATGCGGCACGCTTCAGGACACGAGCCTCGTACAGGCCGTAATGAAGTAGGCGAGGATTGGCCAGGTCGGCTAGAGTACGGTCCAACTGCTCAAAGATCGCCGCCTCATCTTCCCTGGTGCTTGCCCAAAACGAGTGGCACGTCTCTTGGCCGTCCCGAACGACCAGCAGTCCGATCAGGCAGACGAAGCGCCCATCCGGGTCACCTTCCATGTCGATGAATACCTGGGTGCCGGTGGAAGCGAGCACTGGGAGATCAAGTACATAGACCTTCCGGTCGCGAATGGCCATTGCCTGCAGAGGGTAACTATGTGGGCGGCCGCGGGCCTTCGCCCTTTTCGACTTGCGCCGCGGATGAAAAGTGTAGGAAAGCTGGTTGACGGTAAATATCCCTTTGTGGTTGTACTGCCGGATTGTTTTTTCCGTCATGCGGTGAAGTAGACTCAGGTTGTCCTGCTCTTTCGCCTGGTCCATGCAGAACTGCTGGAACTCGCAGGCGCGGCAGTGGCCGCTCAGAATCAATGAGGGGCGGCGCTGGCCCGTAGCCAGCGAAACAAGGTCGGCCACAATCCGCTCGGTAGCGGGATACTTTGGCGTAAGCTGCACCGTCTTGAGCGCACAGTTGGTGCCGTGCACGACGATGCCGGTGGCGGGGCATGAACCATGAACGAGGCGAAGCGCGTGCCCGCAAAGGGCGAGGCGGAGTTCTTCAAATCGCGTCACTCTATCTGTGCGGCAGAAGACCACGGGCATGTGCCTGGGTTCGCCGTGGGGGCCGTAAGTCTCTGGTTTCAAGGCGTCCACGGTGCATTCGAAGTGACCATGCTCGATCTTGGCGTCGAATGTGACCAGTGCGGGGCCTTGATGACTGAAAACGTTGTCAACGCGATCAGCTGCGGCGGCTACGCTGGCGCACCCGCGATATAGTGCTGCCTGCGCCAGCTGCTTGTATTCGCTATCGAGGTCGGCAATCAGGGTCTCGTAATCGGTTCGTTGGCCGGATCTGCCTTCCAGGAGAAGGCAGGCTTTGTACGGGCAACGCAAGTAGCTCAGGAACACGGCATTGTTAATTTTCATAGGCGGCTCCAGGCCCCACGCGAATCGGGGCGTTGCGGAAGTGGCGACAGATGCGTGCAGTCGTTCTCGCACCTGTTCGGCCGCGGAAGAGAAGGCAATCTCGACCTCTACTGAGGCAAGCCTAGCACTGTCGACAGGTCGTCCGACCGGATTAGGAACGTTAAAACGGGATTGTCGGAAAAGACCACCGTGATCTCGCCATTTTCACTCCCCCCGCCCGTCTGAAGGGATCGCGCGAAAGGCGCTGGCAGGCGAGAGCGACTGCCCCACTACGCACCGCTTCACCGGTACCGGTACAGCTTGATCTTCTGAATCGAGTAGCGGTCGCCGGGGAACCAGAGCGCGCGCCAGTCCGGAGTCTCGTCGCCGTTTAGCCGGCGCCCAGGGACCAGCGGCCATTGACGTACTGGCCTTCATCGACGGTGGCCAATCCCACGCTCTGAGTTGGGTCGGTGGCCGACTCGAAGTAGACATTCATGCCTCGGCCCACAATCAGGTAGTCGTCGGGGCCCAATTGGATGTAAAGGCCGGCCACGCGGTCCACCGGGGCCGCGACGGGCGCGTTCGGGTCCTGGGCGCGCAACGCGAACCGGGCCTCGATGGTGTAGTCGCCCAGCCGCACCTTGGACCTGGGGGTTTCCTTGTCCACCAGCACGGCCGTCATCTTTCCCAGACCCTGCCTTTCCAGGATCAGCGGAGCCACCTGCGCGAGGACCTGGTAGCCTTTGGCGAGCTCGCCGTCCGGGCTCGCGAGCCGGTCTATCCCAAACGGCGAGTAGCCGATGCCGTCGTACTTGCCGGCGGTCGCAATCGCGTGAGCGACGCCCCGCGCGTCTCCCCTGGACTCGGGGATGAACAGCGGGTTGCCGGATTGCGTATACCAGTCGCACCAGTCGCTGTAGTTCGGGACGTGGACGTCCGGCGATAGAATGTCGATCGCCGGCCCTCCGGCCCTCCAGGCATCCATCACCTGGGCCAGCGGGCCGCCGCTCGGATAGCCGCCGGGCTTGTCTTCGTTGGGTTTGTCCGGTCCCTGGCGCAGCCAGGTGTTCACGAACATTGGCAACGGATATTCGGCTTTGCCGGCCGCCGCGACATGGCCAACATAGCGGGCGTAATTCCACGCCATGAATATCTCGTCGGTTTCCGGGCCGGCGCCGAAAACCTCCTCCCAGCTTCCCGACGGTTTTAAGCCGCTGGCCTCCCAGCGCTTGCGCATCTCGGGAATCAGCGTGTTCTTGTGCGCCTGGAGGTAGTCCATGAGCTCCTTGGGCACGGGTCCCGCGAACGCCTTGTTGGCCGCGGGCGAGTGGTCGCGCGACGGGCCGAGAACTCCAACCTCGTTCTCGACCTGCATCATGATGACCGTGTGCGCCTCTCCGTCCACCTCGCGTATGTGCTTCATCAGCGCGGCAAAAGCGCGCGAATCGGCGTCCCGGTTGGCGTCGCTCAGCGTGCTCAAGGTCGGCAACCCCTTGCCCTTTTCGTCCTGGATGATGGGGAACCGCTGCTGGTTCGCCTTGACCCACACGGGTTGGTAGGTGGACTTGCCGTTCTTCCAGCTTCCGAACCAGATCACGATCAAGCGCAGGTCGTACCGCCGGGCGCCGTCGATCACGCCGTCCACCAGGCTGAAATCGAAGCGGCCCTCCTCGGGTTCCATCAACTCCCAGGAGACGGTCGCCAGCACGGTATTGAGGTTGGTGGCCGCGATCTTGGGCCAGAGCGGCCGCATGTACTCGAGGCTGGAGGCGCTGGAGTTGTTCAACTCCGAGCCGAGGACCAGGAACGGTTTGCCGTCCACGATCAGTTGCGTAGCCGTCCCCTGCTTCGCGAGGTGCGGGATGTTGGCGCCGGGTTTGGCTTGCGAGAACGCCGCCGTGGAAGCAAGCAGTATCGAGATTGTCGTAACAACAAGAGCTTTCAGCTTCATCGTCTCACCATGGTGGTCTTTGGGTTATTGGCTCAGCCACTTGATGACCACAAAACTGGACCTTACCACAGGCGGTGCTCCGGGTCAACCGGGCATTTTGGCTTGTCCATTCTTAAGGTATTGCCTTGAATGGATTTAATGCTCTTCCGCAATTTCGTCTTGAGCTTCCTGTCTTGACAGAGCATGCTAGATTCGGCGATAAAGAAGAGGCATAGCCATATGCTGTGTGTATGACGATTGGAAGGAAGCCGAATCCGATGGCCTACACGTATTTGCAGATCGCGAAGATGATCGACCATTCCCTGCTGAACCAGGTATTGACCGACCAGGAACTGGAAGCCGGCTGCCGCCTCGCGCGCGATTACGACGTCGCCTCCGCCTGCATCAAGCCTTACTACCTGAAACGCTGCGCGGAGTTGCTGGCTGGAAGCACGGTTGCGGCCAGCACGGTGATTGGGTTCCCGCACGGAGGGAATACAACCTCGATCAAGCTGGCGGAAGCCGAGCAGGCGCTCCGCGACGGCGGCGCGGAACTGGACATGGTGGTGAACATCGGCAAGGTGATCGGCGAGGACTGGGCCTTTGTCCAGAAAGACATCCAGGTGGTCGTGGACGCCGTGCATCAGGCCGGCGCGATCGTAAAGGTCATCTTCGAGAACTGCTTTTTGCAGGACAAGCACAAAATCCGGCTGTGCGAGATCTGCGCCGAGACCGGCGCCGATTTCGCAAAGACGTCCACCGGCTACGGCAGCGGGGGCGCCACAATCGAAGACCTGAAGCTGATGCGCGGGCACTTACCGCCGCACATTCGAGTCAAAGCGGCCGGCGGAGTGCGCACGTTGGACGCGCTGCTCGAGGTTCGTGCTATCGGCGTCGCCAGGGCCGGCGCGACGCAAACGGCCAAGATGCTGGACGAGTGCAAGAGACGGCTGGAACTTTCCGATATGCCGGCATAGTACGCGCGCAACATCTGCCCGCGTACCGTCTGGCGGGGTACCGCGTGATAGCCGCCGCCGACATCCGGGAGGACCGCCGGGAACTGGCCAAACTGGACGGCATCCCGAACGTCTACGAAGACTACCGGGAGCTCCTCGAACGCGACGATGTGGACATTGTCGACTGCGCCGTGGACCACGCGGACGTGGCGGCGCGCGTCGAGATCCTGAAGGATGCGGCCAAAGCCGGCAAGGCTGTGCCGATGCAGAAGCCGATGGCGACGGATCTCAAGACCGCCGAGGCGATGGTGAAGATCGCCGAAGAGAGCGGGATCCCTTATGCGGTCAACCAAAACCCGCGCTTCGACCCCGCCATCTACCTCACCAAGCAGTTCCTGAGCGCGGAGCGTTTCGGCAAGCCCGGCTACATTCAGTTCGCGAGCCTGTGCTTGGCGAGGCTTCGATCGCCGTGATAGAACAAAGAAGCCATGTCACTGAGTCTCGAAGGCCGTAACGCTCTTGTCACCGGCGCCGGCAAAGGAGTCGGCAGAGGAATCGCGCTGCAACTGGCGCGCGCCGGGTGCGATGTCGCGGTAAACGACCACTCGGACCGGGCCGGCGCCGAAGCGACGGCGGCCGGGATCGAAGCGCTCGGCCGGCGCGCCTTCCCCGTCTTTGCGGATGTCGGAAACGCCGGCGATGTCGCCGCCATGTTCGACGTCGTTCTGCGGGAATTCGAGCGCCTGCACATTCACATCAACAACGCCGGATGCGAGACGTTCAAGCCGCTGCTCGAGCTGGAAGAGCGCGACTGGGACCGCGTCATCGGCGCCAATCTGAAAGGGTGTTTTCTGTGTACGCAACGAGCCGCGCGTCACATGCGCGAAAAAGGCGGCGGCCGCATCGTCAATATCGGCTCGGGCTGCAATAAAGTCCCGTTCGCGAACATGGCAAGTTACACCGCCAGCAAGGGCGGCATCGAGATGTTCACCAAGGTCGCGGCCGTGGAACTCGGGCGCTACAACATCACGGTGAACTGCGTCGCGCCCGGCGCCATCGAAACCGAGCGCACCAAGCGGCAGGTGGGCGACTACGCGGCCACGTGGGGGGCATTGACGCCTCTGGGGCGCATCGGAACCGTGCAAGACGTCGCCGACGCCGTGGCGTTTCTGGCAACCGACCAGGCGAGCTTCATCACCGGCCAGACCATCCGGGTGGATGGCGGGCTTTTCGTCAAGCCTCAGTGGCCGCGCGAATACGACTGAGCCATTCAAGCCGCCGTACACCGGGGATCCGATCGCCATCGGCGGCGAGGCCAAAGCGGCCAAGTGAGGGCCGGTTCTCTCCCGCCAAACGGCTCGCGATTTTCGGTAGTGGGTCCATTTGAATCTTGCCCGGCTTGACGCGCCGCCCCAACCCCGGCGATGGAAGCGGGCATCAGTCAACATGCTCGGTCCATTCATGAGATCGTTAACTTAGCTTCCCGCTCTCTGGCTTTAGCGGCCTAACGAGGCCTATTGGGTTCCAAGTTACTTCACCATTGATTTCGGCGCGGAGGGCGTAGTCGCAGCAAAACCGATTTCCATTTGGATCTTGAAAGGTCACGGTCACAGTAGGGTCCACGATGGTAGGCTTCACCTCTGGCTGGCGTAAGAACTGCCCAAGCATGATGTGACCGTTCCCGACGGTGAGCGCCAAATGAGCAATTTCATGGTTCCCTGGGGCAATCTGCGGCATCGGCTCGGCAAGTGCAAACCCCTTCCGTTCCGTCCATGTCAGACCACCAAACGCTATTCCAGTGGCGGTATTCCCTCCATTGTTGTCAATGCCGAACAGTTCATGCCATGTCCCATCTGGATTTGCCTTCCCCTGGCCGTGGCATGTGATGTGGAGATTTGGGGCCTCTTGTAATGCAGCGTCAGGTGCGGACGATTTGTCACCGCGCGCAACCAACGGACGAAGGTGGCTCCAGGCGACTGGAACCAAGGCGAACAACGCAAGCGCCAGCACGAACGTCTCCATTGGGCGCATATGCTCCAGCGGCGCTAGTGCCGCGAAGAGAATGGACAAGGTAGCGCTCCCTGCGGCTCTCCACGTTGACATAGCGCTCTCCCATCCCATGATCCAGGAAATGAGGTGGATTCTCTCCAAAGTTCGGACGAGGATATTGTTGTTTTTGGAAACTGGTTCCATCCCCCCATCCTGCCACATGCGAAACCGCATCGGCAGGATGGAGCGTAACCGCGTTGATTTGTCAATGTCAAAGCGCTATCGAACATTTCAAATGGACCTACTACCAGATTTTCGTTAGAAGTGGACTTGGCGAGCAAGCAGGCCGGCCAACGCGCCGCCTATCAATGGACCGGCGATTGGAACCGCGGCGTAGCTCCAGTCCGACCCTTCTTTGTTTGGCTCTATAGCAGAATCTATGGGTAGGATTGGTGGCTCTTGGGGGAATTCGTGGCTGAATCGGTGGGAGTGAACCCTCCTGCACCCGACGGGGGGCGCACCCTCTGAGAACCCAAACAAAACCTTTCTGAGAAGGAAAA
>CAIRXZ010000027.1 GCA_903882645.1 uncultured Acidobacteriia bacterium
GGAAATCGTGGGGCAGGCTTTTCAGCCTGCGGACCCGCTTTCCAGCGGGTCCAGCCGGCCGGAAGGCCGGCTTGCGGGCAGGATTGCCCGCCCCACGATCCATGCAGAACGTCGATTTTGCGAAAACTAAGTGGCATTGCGCCGAAGCGTGCGCCACAAAAGGCTGGTCGATGCGTTACCGGATTCGCCCCAGTTGGCGCTTCCAAACAGCCACCAGCCCCGAGCCGATCAGAATGATCGCCGCGCTCAGCCCCACCCAGATTCCCCGAGCGCCCCAACCGAACGGAAAGCAAAGCAGGTATGCCGCCGGAAGGCCCGCCGCCCAATACCCGGCCAGGTGGGCCAGCATGGGCGAGCGCGTGTCGCCCAGGCCGCGCAACGCTCCCGTGGCGATCACCTGGAGACCGTCGAAAAGCTCGAAGAACGCCGCGATGCGAAGAAGCGCGGCACCGATGGCTACCACCGCCGCGTCGCGCGTGATAGCCTCGACGATCCATCGCGGCGCGGTCCACAGCGCAACGCCGGCCACCCCCATGAAAAACGCTCCGATGAGCAATGCCGACCAGCCCGAGGCGGCCACCCCCCGCGCATCTCTGCGCCCCACCGCCTGTCCTACCCTCACCGCCGCGGCCGAACTGATTCCCAGCGGGACCATGTAGGTGGTGGCGATGACGGTCACCGCGATTCCATGCGCGGCAAGGGAAGCTTCGTCGAGGCGGGCGGCGAACACCGTGACCACCCCGAAGATGGCGCCTTCGACCAGAATCTGCAGGGCCGCGGGAAAGCCTAGCGCCGCCAGGCGCTTCAGGCGCGCGACTTCGCACCGCCAGGAAACCCGCAGAAGCCGATTCCCGGACTTCCGCTCGTTCAGGACCACCGCGCCGAGCAACACCGCCGCCATGTATGCGCGCGCGATGGACGTCGAGTAGCCGGAGCCGGTTAGGCCCATCGCCCGGAAGCCCCAGTGGCCGTACATGAGCGCGTAGTTTCCGGCGATATTCACGATGTTGGCGCTGACCAGGGCGAACGTCACGGGCTTGACGATATCAATGGCCTGCAAGTAGCGGCGGAAAGCCGCGTACAGGAGCAGCGGCAACATGCCCCACAGCAACGCCTTGAGGTAGCCCGCGAACAGAACCAGCACCCGAGGGTTGGTCCCGGTGACGCCCAACAGCGGAATCAGGGCCAGGCCCGCCAGCGCCAGGACGGGAGCAAGCCCGGCGCCCAGCCACAGGCCGCTCACCAGGGTGCGGCGGCATTCGAGCGGATCTCGGGCGCCGTGGGATTGCGCCACCAGGGTGTCCATGCCCAGCAGCATGCCGGTCCCGCAGATGGCGATGGGGTAGAACAGCGCGCTGCCCAGGCTGCCCGCGCCGATGGCGGCGGGCCCCAGCGGGCCTGCCATGACGGTGTCCACGACGCCCATGGCCATCCAGCCGAGCTCCGCCAGCGCCAGCGGAGCGGCCAGCTTCACCATGGGACGGAACTCGCGCCGCAGATCTTCGAGTAGCTGCGCCATGCGGGTCAGGCCTTGGGGTGAGCTTTGTCGTACACCGCCATCAGGTCCGTGAGCGCCACCTGGGTGTACTTCTGGGTGGTGGAGAGCCGGGCGTGCCCAAGCAGTTCCTGGATGGCGCGCAGGTCCGCGCCGGCGGCCAGCAGATGGGTGGCATAGGCGTGCCGGAAGCTATGCGGATGGATGGTCGGGTCGCCCGAAAGGCAGGTGGCGTAGAACTTCACGATTCCCCGAATGCCGCGGTCCGTAAGCCGTTCGCCGCGGTGGTTCAGGAACAAAGCCGCGCGGGGCGGGCGGGCGGCGGCTTGCGCTGCCGGCGCCGAATGCAGGGCGGGCCGGGAACCCGCCTCGCCGGCTTCGCAAAGGTAGCGCTCCAGCGCTTCGGCGGCCTTGCCGGGCATCGGGACCTGTCTCTCCTTGCGGCCCTTCCCGCGCACGCGCAGCCAGCGTTCGGAGCGGTCGATGTCGCCCAGGTCGATGCCGGCCAGCTCGCTTACGCGCACGCCGCATCCGTAGAGCAGCTCGAAGATGGCGCGGTCGCGCAGCGGGAACGGGCGCTCGGGTTTGCCCGAGCCGACGCCATCCACCAGCGCGTTGGCCTGTCCCGGCGTCATCACCTCGGGCGCCGTCTTGGGCGCTTTGGGGGTGCGCACCATGCGCCCAACGTTCGTCTTGACCACGCCCTCGCGCCGCAAAAACCCGAACAAACCGCGCACCGCCGCCAGTTTCCTGCGGATGGTGACGGTGGCGAGCTTCCGCTCGTAGAGTCCCACCAGCCACTCGCGCAGAGTCAGCACATCGATGGCTTGCGGGTCCGGCGGCGTGGTTTCGGGAGGCGAGAGATATTCGAGGAATTGCGCCAGGTCCGCGGCGTAGGCTCTGACCGTGTGCTCCGAGACGCCGCGCCTGGCGAGCTCGGCCAGATAGCCCTCGATGCGCGACCCCAGTTCAGACACGCGCGGCCTCCGTCCGGTGATTCTCGAGCGCTTCGAGCGCCCGGCGGCAGACCTCGGCGCGCCGCGCCTGCTTATCGTGCCGCATTCTTTCCCAGGCGTCTTCGTCGAGCGCCGGCAGCAGGTCGAAGGTGATGTTCGCGGGCTGGTAGTTGGCGGCGTCCGCGCGGGAGATGTAATGGCACAGCGATCCCAGCGCGGTTTCGCGCGGCAGCGCGCGCGGCGGTTCGCCCGCGGCCAGGGCGGCCGCGTGCGCGCCGGCCATGAGGCCCGTGGCGATGGCCTCCACGTATCCTTCCACTCCGGAAATCTGCCCGGCGAACAGGACCTCCGGCCGCGCGCGCAGTTGCAGCGTAGGCCCCAGCAGCGCCGGCGCGTTGATGTAGGTGTTGCGGTGCATCTGCCCGAACCGCAGGAACTCGGCGCGCTCGAGGCCCGGGATCATGCGCAGAACGCGCGCCTGGTCGCCGAACTTCAGATGATTCTGGAAGCCAACCAGGTTGAAACTTTGCGCGCGCAGGTTCTCCTGGCGGAGTTGCACGGCGGCCCAAGGCCGCCTTCCGGTGCGCGGGTCCACCAGACCCACGGGTTTCATCGGACCGAAGCGAAGCGTGTCGCGCCCGCGCCGCGCCAGCTCCTCGATGGGCAGACACGCCTCGAAGTACGGCGTCCGGTCCTCGGCGATGTGCGCCGTCGCGCGCTGAGCTTCGAGCAGCGCATCGACAAAGCGCTCGTACTGTTCGCGGCTGAAGGGACAGTTCAGGTAATCGTCCGTGCCCCCGGTGGACTTTCCGTAGCGCGAGGCCCAGAAAGCCACGCTCATATCCACCGAATCGGCCTCGACGATGGGGCTGATGCTGTCGTAGAAATAGAGCCGGTCCGAGCCGGTGAGGCTCGCGATGTCCTGGGTGAGCGCTTCGCTGGTCAGCGGGCCGGTGGCGACCACGGTGATGGCATCCCGCGAAACGGCTGTAACCTCCGCGCGCCGCACTTCGATGGCCGGCTCGGACGCGATGGCGGCCGTGACCTCCGCGGAGAACTTCTCGCGATCCACGGTGAGCGCGTGCCCGCCCGGCACGCGGGCCGCCTCGGCCGCGCGGAGCAACAGGGAGTCCAGGCGCCGCAGCTCTTCCTTGAGGAGCCACGGCGCGGTGAACTCCTGCTCGGACTTCAGCGAATTGCTGCACACCAACTCGGCCAGGCCGCCCGTCTGGTGCGCGGGCGTGGGCCGCTCCGGCCGCATCTCGTACAGCGTCACGCGCGCGCCCCGCCGCGCCGCCTGCCAGGCGGCCTCCGATCCCGCGAGTCCGCCGCCGAGAATGTGGATGGGTTCAGGCATGAGGGCCGATTACTTGACGCGGAGACGCGGAGACGCGGAGAAACCAGGAAATCACCGCCGAGACGCCGAGGCGCGGAGAAAACCGCACGCAAGAGTTCAGTTTGTTCATCGGGATGGCGCTCTTCCCGGAGTTCGCGCGCAGAGGGAGCGGAGAACGTGCTTACCCCCAGGATTCGCGTCGTTGTGCAAGAATATGGTCGTCATATCGTACTGGCCGACCGGATATTTCCTAGCGATCCCCTACTTTACCCCGGACATCAAACGCACCGTCGGCTTGGAGAGCGCCACCAGCGCGGCCGTAGCCACAAAAGCCACGCCCGCCACCAGCCCGAACAGCACCGGCAGAGACACCGACTCGTAGAACGACGTCACGCGCCCGCCGAGATAATCGCCGATCCCGATGGAAACGAACCACAATCCCATCATCATGCCGGCCACGCGCGCCGGGGCCAGCTTGGTCATGGCGCTCAAACCCACCGGGCTGAGGCACAGCTCGCCCAGCGAGTGGAACAGGTAGGTGAAAACCAGCCACCAGGAGGACACCAGCGCGCCCTTCATCGCCATGGAGGACGCCGGCACGAGAATCGCGAATCCCAGGCCGGCGAAGCACAGGCCCCAGGCGAATTTCGCGGGGCTCGAAGGCTCGCGGCGTCCCAGCTTCAGCCACAACCACGCGAACGCCGGCGCCAGCGTGATGATAAAGAACGGCTGCACGAATTGGAACCAGCTTGCCGGGAACAGGAAGCCCAGAACGTCCCGGTTGGTGTTCCGTTCGGCGAACAAGTTGAGCGAAGACCCGGCCTGCTCGAAGGCGGACCAGAACACCGCCGCGGAGAGAAACAGCACCAGGATGGCCGCCGAGCGCTTCCGCTCCACCGTGGACCAGCCTTTCCCGAGGAGCAGCCAGGAGAACATCCCGACTGTGACGGCGATCAGCACGACGCCCAGCGTGTTGGAAATCGTCTGCGCGGTGATTTCGATCGCGCCTGCCGAGGCCAGGGCGCCGAGAACCACGAACACGGCCAGGGCTCCGAGCGCGCCAAACGCGGCGCGGCGTTTCTGTTTCCGGGCTTCCGCCGGGTCGCCGCCGGAGCCTGGAAGCAGTCCGGCCGAGCCGAGGTACTTGCCGCCCAGCACGTATTGGATGACGCCCGCGAGCATGCCCACGCCCGCAAGGCCGAACCCGAGCCGCCAACTGATCCTCTCCCCCACCCAGCCGATAGGGATGGGCGCAATCAGCGCGCCCAGGTTAATCCCCATATAGAAAATGGAAAAGCCGGAATCGCGGCGCGCGTCGCCTTGCGCGTAGATCTGGCCAACGATGGTGCTCACGTTCGGCTTCAGCAGGCCGGTTCCCAGCACCAGCACGACCAGCCCGACGCAGAACACCGCCACGCCCGGCGCCATCAGGCAGAACTGCCCCGCCGCGATCAGGATGCCGCCGTATAGCACCGCCCGCCGCTGCCCGGTGATGCGGTCCGCCACCCACCCGCCCGGCAGGCTGAGCAGGTAAACCATGGCGGTGTAGAGGCCGTAGATCGCGGCCGCCTTGGCCACCGGAAACCCCAGACCGCCCTTGGCGACGCCGGCGGTCATGAACAGGATGAGGAGCGCGCGCATGCCGTAATAGCTGAAGCGCTCCCACATCTCAGTGAAGAAAAGCGTGGCCAGACCGCGCGGATGCCCGAAGAAACTGGTATCGGCGCGGACGCCTTCAAGGGATTGCCCGGACTCGGAGCGGATCGCCATGGGGATACCGGCAGTTTATATGGTTATGGCGGCTGGGGGCAAACGGGAGCCGTCAGTCGTTGGACAACGTCTTCAGCCAGTCGCAATCCAGCAACTGGGCGTCGGCCGTGACCAGGGTCAGGTCGAATGTCAAAGCCGTCGCGGCCAGAAGGATGTCCCCCAGGTCGGACTGCGGCAGTTCCAGACGAGACGCGGCAGCCGCTACTGCGAGGTTGAACGGAGCCTCACGGAGGGGCGTTTGCAGGAATACCCGGTCCAGCCATTCCGGGAAACTCGGCCTGGCGCGCAGGCGCCCGCGACGTTCCAGATTGCGCGCCTCCCATATGGAGATGGGGGAAAGAAACAACTCGTTCTTCAGGCTCTCGATCCGGCGCCTCGCCACGCGCCCGAGCTTCTTGGGTTCCTCCAGCGCCCAGATCCATATGTGAGTATCGAGCAGCAACTTCACGGCCGCCCGTCCTTCCAGTTGTCAAAGGCGCCGATCGGCCCGACGATATCGTCGTCCGAAAGCTCGGTGACGTCGCTCATGCAGCCGAGCCAGGACTTGTTAGGCGCCGCGCTGGCCGGGAGAATCTCGGCGACAGGCTTTCCAAAGCGCGTTACGCGGATTGGCCTCCGAGTTCGCCGGACATCCTCAAGCACGGCCAAACACGTCGCTTTGAATTTCGAGATTGCGATTTCCTGCATATATCGACTTGTACCATAGTCAACAACTATGGTCAAATCGCCGCCCCCCTACTTCGCAAACCCGAGCCGCTTCAGCGTAGCCACTGGCTCGTCGCCGTCGAATTTCGTCAGCGGGGCCGTTTCGCGGCCGTTCTCGACCGCCACGCCAAACGGGTAGCTGGTGTAGTGAAACGCCTGCTTGAGCTTCTCGAAATCGGTGGAGAGCGCGGCCTTCAAACCGGTGTCCGAGAGGAATTGCGCAGCGTAGCGCGGCAGCTCAACCGGCACGGCCACGATGCGCGTATCGCCCCAGTGAAGCTGGGCCATGCGCTGGGCCGCCGCGAAGCAGTGCATGCACTGCGGATCGAAGAAAAAGACGAAGACCTTGCCGCTTTCGAGCGAATACGGCTTGCCCGCGACCATAACGGATGCAGGCGCGCGGACGCCCGCCGGCCGGGCCTCCGCCACGCCGAAGGAGACCACCGCGAACACCGCCACGGCGCCCAACACCAGCACGGCGCCGCGGAGACTCTCCGGCGGGCGCGCCCACAGACCGGCCATTACGGCCAGCACCAGCATCGCGCCGTCCCCAATGAAGAACCCCGGCCCGACCACGCGCCTTATCCAGGGGAAGCAACTGCAGTCGGCGCCGAGCAGCGCGTTGTACTCGACGGCCACGTAGGCCATGAACGCGATCAGCAGCAGCGCCGCCGCGGCGGCTCCCCAGCGCCGGAAACGCGGAACCAGCACCAGCACCCCGCTGACCGTCTCGGCGATCCCGAATAGCACGGCGGCCGCCAGGCTCAACGACTCCGGCACTCTCGCCTGCGCCATGCGGACGGCGGCGCCTTGCGGATCGGTTACTTTCCAGATGCCGGACGCGAGGAAGAGGAGAGCCAGCAGAATGGCCGAACCCCAGTTCAGCGTGGTCTTCCAGCCCGGCCGGTCGAGGGGGGTCAAGCAAGCCCCTCCGCGGGCTGTGCCATACTGTCGGTCATGGTCCCCATTGTAGCCCTTCGGCCGCAGGGGCAGGGGCGCGCCGGGGTGGGGCAGCTTGATAAGCTGCGCGGCGGTTGCCAACCGCCGCGCGAGCCGATTGACAATCGGCGCGCAGGTTTCCAACCCGCCCCACACGGGGAGGACGCATGATCGCGCTCCCCTTGCTCTGTTTGCTGCTTGCGCCCGCCAGCGTGGACCTGGTGGACGAAGTCTACCGCATCCCCGCTAACGAATGGCGCTACGTGGAAGTGAGCCTCAAACAACGGCCGGCGCTGCTCTCCGCGGAGGTCGAGGCGCGCGAGGGATCGCGTGAGGTCCGCGCCGCGCTCCTGCGCCGCGAGGACCTGTACCGGTTCCGCAACGACCACCCCTATGGCGTGCTGGCCGCCACGGCGCCCGGGGCGGCCGGCCGGTTCCGCTACTACGTACAGGATCCTGGCGTTTACGCCGTCGTCGTGGACAACCGGGAAAGCGACGCGCCGGCGGCGGTTCGGCTGAGGGTATGGCTCGATTTCGCCAGGGCGCCCGGCCCCGATGTCGAGCGGCTCTCGCCGCGCAGGCAACTCACGGTGATCCTGGTCAGTTTCGCCGTGTTCTTCGGGGTCGTCACCTGGTCGGCGCGGCGGTTGCTGCAAGCGGCGAGGAAATAGCTAGGGCAGGCGCTTTCGCTTGGTGGGCAGGGGTCGGGCATGCCCGACCCCTACGAGTAGAGCCTAAATGTCGTAATACAGCGCGAACTCGTACGGATGAGGCCGCAACCGCACCGCGTCCGCTTCGTTCTTGCGCTTGTAGTCGATGTAGGTCTCGATCAGCTCTTCGGTGAAAACGTCGCCGCGCAGCAGGAACGCGTGGTCGTCTTCCAGGCAACTGAGGGCTTCCTCGAGCGACCCGGGCATCGACGGCACGCTCTTCATCTCCTCCGGAGAGAGGTCGTAGATGTCCTTGTCGAGCGGCTCGCCGGGGTCCACCTTGTTCAGCACCCCGTCCAAACCCGCCATCAGCATCGCCGCGAACGCCAGGTACGGGTTCGCCGCCGTGTCCGGCGGACGGAACTCCACGCGCTTCGCCTTCGGACTCGCCGAGTACATCGGGATGCGGCACGCCGCCGACCGGTTCCGCCGCGAGTACGCCAGGTTCACCGGCGCCTCGTAGCCCGGCACCAGCCGCTTGTAGCTGTTCGTCGTCGGCGCGATGATCGCCGAGAGCGCCCGCGCGTGCTTCAGCAACCCGCCGATGTAGTGCAGCCCCATCTGGCTGAACCCCGCGTACAAATCCCCCGCGAACAGCGGCTTGCTGCCGTTCCAGAGGCTCTGGTGCGTGTGCATGCCGCTGCCATTGTCCGCGAACAGCGGCTTGGGCATGAACGTCACGGTCTTGCCGTGCCGGTTGGCCACGTTGCGGATGATGTACTTGTACAACATCATGTTGTCGGCCGACTTCACCAGCTTGTCGAACCGCTGGTCGATTTCCGCCTGGCCGCCGGTGGCCACTTCATGATGGTGGCACTCGATGTTCAGACCGCACGCAATCATGGTCTGCACCATCTCGCTCCGCAAATCCTGGTAGTGGTCCGTCGGCGGCACCGGGAAGTAGCCTTCCTTGTAGCGCGGCCGGTACCCCAGGTTGGCTTCCCGCCGCCCGGAGTTCCACCGCCCCTCCTCGGCCTCCACGTAGTAATACCCGCAATGCTGGTTCTGGTCGAAACTGACGCCGTCGAAGATGAAAAACTCGGCTTCGGCCCCGAAATACGCCGTGTCGGCGATTCCGCTGTTCTTCAGGTACAACTCGGCCTTCTCCCCGATCCAGCGCGGATCGCGCTCGTAGCGCTGCTTGGTAATCGGGTCCTTGGCGTTCCCGATCATCACCAGCGTGGGTATCTGCGCGAACGGGTCCATCAGGGCCGTGTTCGAGTCCGGGATCAATAACATGTCGCTCTCATGGATCGCCGCCCAGCCGCGGATGCTCGATCCATCCATCCCGAAGCCGTCCTCGAAGCTGCTCTCGTCGAGTTCGTCGATTGGGTAGGAAACGTGGTGCTGCAAGCCCGGAATGTCGGTAAACCTCAAATCGAGCTGCTTGGCGCCCTTCTCTTTAGCGAATTCTAAGACTTCTTTCGGATTCATCCATCCTCCAAACCTTTAATGGTAATTCCCCGCGATCAGGGGTGGAACTCAGTTTTTTCTATTGGCCCTATAAACAGCCTTTGTTCGGGGCCTCTTCAGCAGGCCGCCACCAGCTTCTCCTCGAGCTTCGCTTGCAGCTCGGGCTCCAGCTTCCGGCCCTCGTACGCCACGTAGAAGACGTCAATGGCTCGCTGGTGTTGGGTGTCGATCAATACCACGTCGATGTTGCAGTTGTTCGACGAGAACACCATGGCAAGACTATACAACAGTCCCGGTCTGTCTTCGGCGGCGATCTCAACCAGCGTCGCGGTTTCGCAGGCCTCGGCGTCGAAACGCACCTCGGGCGCCGCCGAGCGCTTGCGCGGCTCCGGCCGCGGCCGGCCGCGCATCAGCCGTTGCGCATCCGTCTTGCCCAGGGCCACCCGCCGCATCAGGTCGGTCAGCCGCTCGATCTCGGACGGGTTGAGCTGGAGCATGCGCTGCGGATCGGCGAAGACAAACGTGTCCAGCACCACGCCCTTCGAATTGGAAAAGGCCTCGGCCTTCAAGATGTCGAGGCCGAAGCTGGAGATCGCCCCCGCGAACGACGCGAACAGGTACGGCCTGTCGCGCGCGACCACCGAAATCCTGTAAGCCCCTTCAATCGGGTCCAGTTGCGCCGCCACCCCGGTCGGCCGGCTCAGTTCGAAAAGCCGGAGATGCGCCTCGATTTCGGCGGCGGGGCGCGCGCGCAAGTAACGCGCCGGGAATCCCTTGATGAAATCCGCCAGGCCCGCGAAGTTGGGAGGCGCCTCCTGAATCCGGTCGGTTTCGAGTTCGCGCGTCAGCTCGCGCCGCGTGACGTCATAGGCGCGCCAGAACTGTTCGAGCCGCCAGGGAGCCACGGCGTCCGGATGCGAAGCCGCGAGGTTGGCATAGGTCGTCACGGCCAGCATTTTGAGCCTTTCGATGGTCCCCACCCGCGCGGCCAGAAGTCTGGCCGTTGCGGGATTGTCGAGGTCCCGCCCGCCGATGACGTCCGCCAGATCCCGCTGGCCCTCGATCAGGAATTCGATGGCGGCCCGTTCCTCGTCCGGCGCCTGGATGCGGGTCGCCGCGGCGCGGGCCAGACCCGCCGAGATCGCCGCGAAATCGCCCGCCCCGGAGGTCCCCGCGCCCTTGCCCGTGTCGTGAAAAAGCAGCGCAAAAACCACCGGCGCGAGGTTGTCGATTTCGGAAAGCAGCTCCGCGAACCGCTGCCGCGCCGGATCGGCCGTCGAGCGCAATTCGGCGAGCCGCTCCACCGCCATCAGCGTGTGCTCGTCCACCGTGTACTGGTGGCCGGAACCCTCCGCCGGGAGGTCCTCGATGTTCGCCCACTCCGGAAAGACCGCGGGCATCAGGCCCGTGTCCGCCAGCGCCCGCAACGCCATGGCTGCATGGGGCGACGTCAGGATGTTCTTGATCGCCGGCCACAAAGCCCGCGGCCCGGCGCACCACTCCGCGAACGCGGGCTTCGCCGCTTCGAGCCGCCGTACGGTCTCCGCGGCCGGCGCAACGCCATGACGGCCGATGTACTCCAGCATCCGAAGCGCCATCGTGGGATCGGTCTCGAGCTGCGCCGGATGGCGCAGCAGCAGGCGCTCCCGGGAGACCGTGAACTCCTCGTTCGACAACCGCGACCGGTAATCGCGGAAGTTGTCGAGCAGCGAACTCTCGCTCTTCTCGCAGGAATCCAGTGCGCGGCGCGCATGGTTGAAGACCGCGCGCGCGTGCCGGTAGTACTCGCGCATCCAAAGCCGCCACGGGCCGGAACCGGCGAACGGCTGCCCGGCGATGCTCTCCTGCGCTTCGGAGGTGAGCCGATCGCCGCCGGCGTGGCAGTGCAGAAAACAGCGCGTCCGCGCGAGGAAGCCCGCGGCTTCGCTTGGGCCGCCGTCCTCCAGCTTGTGCTCCGGATTCAGCCTGGCGAGCCGGTCCGCCAGCCACACATCCCGCAGGCCGCCGGGAGTCTCGACTATGTCCGGCCGCAGATGGCGGTACGTATCCTGGAACGAAGCGTGACGCGCGCGCGCCAGCCGGCAGAGACGCTGCGTGATCTTCCCTCCGTGCCTGGCGTAGAATCCCGGCAGCTTGCCTTCCAGCTTGGCGTGGACCGCGCCATCGCCGGCCAGGAGCCGCCGGTCCTGCAAGCCGGCGAGGAACTCGAGGTTCTGCTCGCCCGCGTCCAGGCACTCCGTGATCGTGCGGACGGCGTGCAGCGGACGCACTCCCGCGTCCCAAAGCCGGCGGGCAAAATCGGCCACCGCCTCCTTGAGACCGGCCGGGTCCGATTCCGCTTCGAAGAGGATCAGAATCTCCGCGCCGGAACGGGGCGCCAGTTCCCTCCGCCCGTACTCTCCCACCGCCAGCGCCGCCGAGGCGTGCGGAAAGACCGAACCGATGGTGGCGCCATAAGCGTCCGCAACCGCCAGGTCGGTCAACTGCGTCAGACCGGCCTGCGCGGCCGCGGCGTCGCCCGTTGCCAGGAACTCCCCTTCGATGCGGCTCCACGCCGCGGAGGACCTCGGCCCCTCCGGCGCCACTGCTGCGGCGTGCGCTTGCAATTCATCCATTCCCAATTCAAGTATCACGCACGGCGCCGCGCGGCCCAAGACCGATTCTTCTATGCGATTGATTCAAATAATTTATCCGCTGGGCCTCCCACGTGGGGTCGGGCCTTTTGGCCCGCGATGACGCCTTCCGGCGTCATCAGCCGGGCGGCAGCCCGGCCCTGGAGTTTTTACATTTTCAACCCGCGTCTGCGCCTCGATGCCGAGTTCTGTCGCGTCGCGCCAGTTTTGAACCCGCACGATCCCAAGCCCCGCAGGGGCGCGAGAAAGTAGCCCAGGGCGCAAGCCCTGTGGACTGGTATACTCTACGGGACGCTTCCATGAAGCTCCTTGCCCTCTTTCTGCTGTTGGCGGGTTGGACGATCGTGCTCGCCGCGGTGGCCCTGATGGGATCGGCCGCCCCGCGCGTGGCCTTCGCGCTGGCCGGCGCGGGAGTGGAGGCGCTCGGTCTCGGCCTGCTTGTCCGCTCGCACATGCCTCACCACGAGGATCGTCCATGACCGCGCCCCCTGTCCTCGGCGAAGCTGCGGCGGCGTTGTGCCTCTTCTCGATCGTGATTACGCCCTGCGCCGCGGCCGGCCTGGCGCTCGTCAACGCCGGGCTTGGCAGATCGCGCAACGCGGCCCACGCCATGTTGAGCGCGCTGTGCGTCCTGGGGATCGCCGCGGTCGTGTACTGCGCCATCGGGTTTTCGTGGCAGGGTTATCCGGGCCGCGATGCGCATGCGTTCCTGATGGGCGGCAAGCCCTGGGACTGGATCGCCTCCGAGCCGTTCTTCTTCCGCGGAGTGTCCTTCGACAATTCGCCCGCCTCGCTGGCCGCCCTATTCGGCATGTTC
Organism: uncultured Acidobacteriia bacterium; assembly: GCA_903882645.1. GTDB lineage: Bacteria > Acidobacteriota > Terriglobia > Bryobacterales > Bryobacteraceae > BOG-224. The sequence goes on from CAIRXZ010000027.1 coordinate 12,775, forward strand.
GCCGCCGGGTTGGCGGCGGTGATTCCCCTGGGCAGCGGCGCGGATCGCTGGAAGCTGGGCGCCGCCTGCGCCTCGGCGGCGTTGCTCGCCGGCTTCGTCTATCCCCTCTTCGCGCACTGGGCTTGGGGCGGCGGATGGCTGGCCCAGTTGGGACGCAACTACGGGCTTGGCCGGGGCTTCATGGACGCCGGCGGCTCGGCTTCGATTCAAGCCGTCGGCGGCCTGACCGCGCTCGCCATCGCCTGGATTCTCGGTCCCCGCCGCGGCAAGTACACCCAGGAGCACATGCCGGTTGCGATTCCCGGCCACAACGCGGTCTTCGTTCTGTTCGGATGTCTTCTGGCGTGGCTGGGTTGGTCCGGTCTGAACTGTGCCGGCGCCTTGCTGTTCGCCGGCCAGCCCGTCCTCCCGCCGCTGATCGTGGTCAACACCACGCTGGCCGCCGTCTGCGCTTCGCTGGCCGCGGCGGCCATTACGCGCGCGCGCTTCGGCAAGCCCGACGCCTCGCTTTGCGCCAACGGCTGGGTCGCCGGCCTGGTCGCGAGCAGCGCCGCTTGCGCCTCCGTGCGCCCCGCGCTGGCGATGCTGATCGGTCTCGTGGCGGGCGCATTGGTGGTCTTCTCCGTCGAGTGGCTGGAATTCCGCCTCGCGGTGGACGATCCCGGCGGCGCCATCTCCGTGCACGCGCTCGGAGGCATCTGGGGAGTCCTGGCCGCCGGCCTCTTCGCGCAGTTTCCCGGCGCCGCGCCCGGCCAGTGGCTAGCGCAGCTCACGGGGATCGCGACGCTTCTCGGCTTCGTACTGCCCCTGGCCTACGCTCTGAACTGGCTCCTCAATCGCGTCTACCCCCAGCGCGTCACGCCCCAGGGCGAGCGCCAGGGCCTCGACCTCCACGAACTGGGCGCCGGCGCCTATCCCGAGTTCATGAGCCACAACGACGATTTGTGGCAGAGGTAGGGGGTTCGGCCTTTGTGTGGGGCGGTCCCCCCTAGGCGTTAACCCAAGCGCCCGACCCTCTTGGAGTGGGGCAGGGCATTTGGCCAGCCCAGGGGCTAGCTGAACACCTGCGCTTCAAAGACGTACAGGCGCGCCTTGGGGTCGCGCCAGGCGCGCGGGCCGAGCGTGGCCTTGCGCGCCACGGCTTGCAGGAACTCGTCCGCCGTCCAACCGCGCTCGGCGGCCACTTGGGGCAGCAGGAGACCGGAGCGACTGCCGAGTCTGAGGAGGAGGCCGTGCTTCCCCGCGGCGCATTGGGCGGCGTCCCAGATGCGGCGGAACGGGGTGAGTACGGAAATCTCGATATCGATGGGCCCGGCCACCGAAGCCGCGGGCCGGAAGCGGGGGTCGTCCAGCGCCGCCGCGCGGGTCAAGTCCGCGACGTCCTCCGCCAGCGTGGCGTGTCCGGCGCAGTTTCCCAGGCAGCCGAGCAATTCGCCGCCCTGGTGCAGGCTCACAAACGCGCCGCGGCGCGCGAGCAACGCCGCGGAGCCATGGAGCGCGGGAAAAACGCGCGGCTCGTGAGTTTCGCGCAGGCTCCGCAACGTGTCCGCGGCGCTACCGAGCAGCGCGGCGCGGTCCGCGGCGTCCAGGTCGAAGGCGGCGCGCGGGAAATAGCCGAGGGCGGCATAGCTCACCGAGTGGTGAAAGTCGCCGGTCAACTCGCCGGAAGTCTGGTAGTCCAGAGTGGCCTGGTACATGCCACCGTCGAGCCGGCGCATGACGTCGAGCAGCAGCGCGATGGGGCCGGAACCGCAGACCGTGGCGCCGCTCTCGTCGAGCGCCGCGAGGAAGCGGGCGGAATCGAGCGTGGCGGCGGCCTCGATGCACTCGAAATCCAGGTCCCGCAAGGCCCCGGCGGCGGCGCGTTCCGGCGAAAACGGGGTAAATCCGAAATTGCGCCCGTAATGCGTGAAGTCGGACGAAGCCACGAACACCACGCCGGGGCGCCAAAGCGCGGCCAGCGCGCCGGCGGCCGCGGCGCGCTCCGCGGCATCCATGCGCCCGACATACAGCGGCGTCACGCGGGCCTGGGGCGCGGCCTTTTGCAGGAAAGGCAACTGGATCTCGAGGGAATGGTCGCAGACGCGGCGTTCGGCGACGGCGGGGAATCCGCCGAACCCGGCTTCGATGGCGGCTTCGCCAAGCGGCGTCGCGATGGCCGTCACATCGGGCGCGGCGACGCCCTTGAGTCCTCCGTGGTGCGGAAACGCGAGCAGCACGATGCGCTCGGGGCTTTGCTGCCCAATCGCGCGGTAGGCCGCGGCGGCCACGGTCCCCGAATAGGCCGGCCCCGCGTGCGGCACGACGAAACCCAGCCCATTAGCGAACAGAAACGGGGTGCGCCGGCGCGACCGCTCGAACAGATCCTCCAACAGGCTGGCAAGTTCGGAGGCGCCTTCCGGGTACCAGGAGCCGGCGAACGGCGAAATGTGTACGGCGCTCATGGATCAACCACAGCGGATATGGAGAAGATCGTCGGGCGGGGCGGGCCGGCCAGGAGGCCTGCCCCACACGCCGGATACAGTATAACCGCAATGCGGGCACTTGCCCGTGGCGGCGAGGAGGTTGCGCAGCACGCGGAACCCGCGGCGCTCAATCAGCAAGGCGCCGCACCCGGGACAGCGCGTGTCCTCCAGACCCGCCGTCCGGCCGGGCAGGTTGCCGGCGTAGACGTAGCGCAGACCGGCCGCGCGCCCCGCCGCCGCCGCGCGAACCAGCGTTTCCGGCGGAGTGTTTTCCGGCCCTTGCATCTTGTAGTCTCGGTGGAACGCCGTGACGTGCCACGGGATATCGGGCGAGATGCCGGCCAGAAAGCCGGCCGCCTGGCGCAACTCGGCATCGGAATCGTTAAACCCGGGGACGACCAGGGTCACCACCTCGAGCCAGAATCCCATCTCGTGGATCCGGCGGATCGAATCCAGCACCGGTCCGATGCGCCCGCCCAACTCGTGGTACCGGCGGTCGTCGAAGCTCTTGAGATCCACCTTGTAGAGGTCCACCCACGGGCGGATGTATTCGAGGACTTCCGGCGTGGCATTGCCGTTGGAGACGAAGCCGGTGACGAGCCCCGCGGCTTTGGCTTCGCGGAAGACCGCAACCGCCCACTCGGCCGTGATCAACGGCTCGTTGTAGGTGCTGACCATCGCCGCGGCGCCTTGTCTTAGAGCCATGCCGGCCAGTTCCTCGGGCTCCACGGCGGTCAAGTCGAGCGCGGAGCGGAAATCGCGCAGCGCCTGCGACGAGAGCCAGTTCTGGCAGTACCCGCAGTGGAGATCGCAGCCGAGCATGCCGAAACTGAAAGCGCGCGCGCCGGGCAGGGCATGGAAGAACGGCTTCTTCTCGATGGGGTCGCAATAAGCCGCGTTGACGTAGCCGTGAGGCGCGTAGAGTTTCCCGCCGCGGTTGAAGCGCACCTTGCAGACCCCGGCGAAACCGGGGGAAATCGGGCACCGGTGGCCGCACGCGAAGCACTCCACGCGATTGCGGTCGAGCGGCTTGTAGAGATCCGCCTCGCGCGTCCGGCGGGCGAGCTGATCGGCCAAGGTCTCCATGGCTTGAGGGCCGGCAGGTCCGATGACATTGTAACGCCGGACCGCCGCCTCGATATAATCGTCTCTATGCCGATTCAAGCTACCTACGACGATGCCAACCTGATCCTCCGGCTATACGAGCTGCGCCGCGAGGAGAAACTGCGGAAAGCCCGCGAGTGGTTCGCGGCCAACTGCGCTGCTTCCTCGCTCGAGGAACTACAGCGCCTCGCGCCTCCCGGCTCGCAGGAGAACGCCTACATGCGGATGGTGACCAGCTATTGGGAAATGGCTGCCTCCTTTGTGACGTCGGGGGTGTTGAACCAGGAGCTTTTCTTCCAAAGCAACGGCGAACTGCTGTTCGTTTGGGAGCGAATGCGCGAGGTGGTTCCCCAGTTGCGCGCGTTTTCTAAGAACCCGCACGCCTACCACAACCTGGAGATCGTGGGAAATGCTTTCATCAAGTATATGGAAGCCAACGGACCGGAAGCGTACTCCAGTTTCCAGGCCATGATAAGGAACGCGGCGGCGAAGAAGTAAGATGGCGCGCGTTCGATCTCGGCGCGCCCGAGCCGTGAAACACGGCCGGTCGGCGGAACCGGAACACCGGTTCATCCCGGCGGGCGTTCCGCGTGGCGGACCTGCGGACTTCTGGGCGAGAGCCGACGCATTCCGCCGCGCAGGCCGCAAGCAGCGCTCCGAGAGCGGCGCCTTGCTGCGCGAAATGAGGGACGCGCGGTGAGATCGAGGGGTCGAGCGTGCCCGGCTCTTACGCGAATTCGACCTTTTCGTAGAGGTCGGCCAGGGTGACGCGGCAGGCAACGGAGGGAAGCTCAATGGTTTCCTCCGGCCGGGTTGCCGCCGTCAGAAGCCACTGCCCGCTGGGCTGGCGCGTGAACAGCTCGGCGCCGATGCGCTCCGAAGCAATCAGCAAGTACTCTTTGAGAGACTCCAGCGAGCGATAGTGCTCGAACTTGCGGCCACGGTCGTAGGCTTCCGTAGTGGGCGAGAGGACCTCCACAACGAGCGTGGGATTCAGCAGCGTGTCTCGCTGTTCGTCCAGAAACCGCGGTTCGCCGCAGACCACAACGACGTCGGGATAGGTGTACAGGCCGGTTGCGCCCACTCGCACACGCATATTGCTCGTATATACACGGGAGGGACCGGAACGGACCTGCGAATGAATCTGTGAAACTACGTTCCCGACGATCAGGATGTGAGCTTCGCGCGCGCCCGCCATGGCGAACATCTCGCCGCCGAAGTACTCGCTCTTGTACTCGGCTTTCCGCTCGATTTCGAGATATTGCTCCGGGGTCAGAAAGGTCTTGGGCTGGGTGGGCATATCCGCCCTCTCCAGAACCACGTTACCAAACAAGAAGGCCGGAAACGGCCCCGGCCTCGATTGTTTCCCGAACTGGGCGGGCAGGGCATGCCCGGCCCCTACAGCAAATCTATCCCGACTTTCGCACTTCAGAGCCGTTTTGCCAAGCGAATCGGGCTTAACCCTTTTGCCTGCAATCCGGGAATCTGAAAACCGCTGTGGTGAAGACCTACCCTCTTCCACTCCGCCGGTTTTTCTGGCATTCTGCGGTTTCAATGTTTTTGCGCAGGACGAACCGCAAGAAGGA
>CAIRXZ010000028.1 GCA_903882645.1 uncultured Acidobacteriia bacterium
GACCGTCTGGAGCTGACACTTCCGGAGGAGCGGACCCTGTTCGATCCGGTCGACGATTGTAGTGACAAAAAATAGCCGAGCTGGCCCTTAACCAACTGATAGCATACGCATTCCCCTCAAAAAGTGCGGAAAATGGGCTAATTTCGGAGTCGGCTGTCGCGAGGAAAACGGCGATGACGACGACGCGAAAACAGTACACGCCGAAGTTCAAGGCGAAAGTGGCGTTGGAGGCGAGCTACGAGCCCAGGTTTCGGACTTGGGGGCGGGCGCCGCGAGCGTAGTGGACGCCGCGTAACGAACTGTATCGCGAAGCTCCACGCCGGCGGCTGCGGCGCGGATAACGGCCGGGTTGGCTAGGGTGGTTCCACGACAAACCACGACGCGAGTCGCGGCCGCCCCGAGACCGCGGCTACTGGGCGCCGTGCGGCGGGATGGTCCAAAGAAACAGCTTGTGGCTCAGATAGGTGTCCTCGTCCTGGTTGCCGACGGTGACCTCCTTCTCCGGCTTCCAATCGCCCATGTCGAACGTGTTGGACACCACGCGCGTGCCCGGTTTCAGGTCCTGGAGCAGCTTGGGACGGAGCTTGAGGTTGACGCTCGAAAGCAGGAACAGCGTCACCACGCTGGCCTCGTGGATATCGGCCTCGAACAGGTCGTTTTCCTCGAATCGGACCAGGTTCTCCACGCCGGCCTGTTTGGCGTTCTCCTTGGCCTCGGCGATGCGCACGGGGTTGATGTCGATTCCGACCGCGCGGGCGCCGTAGTTCTTGGCCGCGGCGATGACGATGCGGCCGTCGCCGCAACCGAGGTCGTAGACGACGTCGGTCTTCTTGACGTCGGCGAGTTTGAGCATAGCCTGAACCGCTTCGTCCGTGGTTGGCACGAAGGGAACGTCCGGCTGGCGCCGGGGCTGCGCGTCCTGGGCAGCGGCGGCGGCAACGGAAAGGGCGGCGACCAGACAGGCGACCGGGACCGCTTCTCTCAACAGCATGGGACCACCTCCAGCCTCCGAGAATATCGCATGTAAAGCCCAGGCGCATCCCTCCCGCTCCGGCGTGCGCGCCCGCTGCCCTTAGAGGCCCTTGGCCGCCTGCCAGCCGCCAAAGGCTTGCTCCAGATACGCGGCCACGGCCAGCGCGACATCTTCCCTCCACGGCGCCGCCGCCACCTGAACGGCGATCGGCAGTCCCTCGGTTGATTCGCCGCAGCGCACTACGGCCGCCGGCCATCCCGCCACGTTGTAGGCCATGGTGTGGCTGAAACCGCGGAAATTCTCGTCGCGGATCGACTCGCCATGGGGAAGCGCCGGCTGCGTGTACGCCGGGCAGAGCAGCGCGTCGTAGCGGTTGAGGAAAGCGAACATCTCCGCGCGATAGGCGTCCAGCTCGGCCCAGTAGCCGTGAAGACCGGCGACGTCCGTTCGGTAGCGCTCCAGTTTGTCCAGCCAGCCGGTCAGAAGCGGGTGCGCGCGGGTCGATCCTATGTCCGCGAGGTACTGGCGCAGGGAATCGCCGCCGTCGGGGCCGATCAGTTTCATTTCCAGATCGTAGGCATCGGCCAGACACGCGGGCCGGGCCTCGTCCATGCAGGCGGTTTCGGCGGCCAGCGATTTCGCCGCTGCGCGGACCACCCCGGCGACTTCCGGCCTGGCCGCGGCAAACCCGTTATCGGTGTAGAACGCCACGCGCAGATCCCGCAATCTCACGGCGGCGGGATCGAGCACGGGCATGCCTACAGCCGTCGGATCGAGGCCATCGGGACCAGCCAGCAACGGCATTGCGGCGATCAAGTCCTCCACGCGGCGGGCCATGGGGCCGACTTGCCACAGCGATTCGATCCATCCGCCCGCTGGAGGGAAATGGCCGGTACGCGGCAGACGGCCGGAGGTCGGCTTAATACCGGCGATGCCGCAGAACGCAGCGGGCAGCCGCACGCTGCCCGCCGCATCGCTTCCCAAGCCGAGCGGCGAACCGCATGCCGCGATCAAGGCCGCTTCGCCGCCGCTGCTGCCTCCCGAGGTGCGGTCGAGACCGTACGGATTGTTGGTGCGCCCGAAGAGCAGGTTGTCGCTTTCGAACGCGAAAAGCAGGTCGGGCAGGTTGGTTCGGGCCACGGGAATCGCGCCGGCGCCGCGCAGCCGGGCGACCACCGCGGCATCCTGGCTGGAAGCCGCGGCGCCGGCGCGGCCCAGCGTGCCGGCCGAGCAAACGGTACCCGCGACTTCGATGGAATCCTTGATGCTGAACGGGACGCCGTGGAGCGGGCCCGCGGCCTCGCCCCGCGCCAGCGCTCGATCGGCCGATGCGGCTTCCCGAAGCGCCCGTTCCGCCAGGACTTCCACGGTGGCGTGAATCCGAGGTTCGACGATCGCGATTTGCTCCAAATGCGCGGCGACCAGTTCGCGCGAAGACACCTGGCGCTGGCGCACGAGTTGCGCCTGGCGCGTTGCGGAAAAGCTCAGAATCTCATGCATGGAGTGAGCGCTCAACCTCGCTGCCCCGGAGCCAGATTCGCATCCATGAAGGTTCGGAGCACGGCGTTGATCCGCGTTTGGTAGCCCTTCTGTTTCCGCAACCATTCGAGGAGATCCGCATCGAGCCGGATCGTGATGGTCTGCTTTGCCGCCGGCATGACCACGCGCGCCTTCTCCCAGAACTCCGCATCGGTCGGCCGCACCTCCGGGTCGCTCTCGATCGCTCGCCGGACTCGGTGATCGCTCAGGGAACGGAGGCGCTTCCAGTCGGTGCGTTCCTTAACTGAAATTCCCCCAGTACGCTTCTCTTTCATGTCGTTCCGCCTTCCACGCCGAAATGATTCGGCGCTCAGTCCGAGACACGTCGGTGTAGATCACCGTGATCTCAATGCCGTTTACGATGCCAATCGCGTACACGCGACCCTCGTGGTACCGAAAACGGTCGTCCACTCTCTCCAGCGTGAGACCTTCGAAGATCTTCACGGCGTCCTCGAACGCAATGCCGTGATGGGCAAGGTTGTGCCGGTTCTTCTTCGGGTCCCAAGTGTAGCTCATGGAAACATATGTACATTATGTATTTACGCATGGGCGTTGCGCAAGTGCGGTCCCTGCCCGAATCCGAACGGTCTCGCTCGCCACGGAGCTAGTACCTTTCTATTACTGCCAAAAAGACCTCTTGAACCCTAATATTGGAACTGGGACGAGGTTAGGTGACAGTTCTTGCGCGCCTGGGTTCACGGGTTTGGATTGCCGCGGCGGCGGTTGCCGCAGGCGCGCTCGTGTGGGCCGCCACCGTCGACGCGCCGACAGTCCCGCCGTATTTGTTCACTTCGGCCCCGCGCTACGAGCCGCAAGCTTGGCTCGCCGGCCGCGACAGGTTCCCATCCGGAGCGGTCCTGACCTTCGTCTCGGGGCAGAGGCGGCGGCCGCTGGCTCCCGGTTTCTACGCTTCCGCCGACCCCGCCGTCTCCTTCGATGGCGCGCGGGCGCTGTTCGCCGCGAAGCGTGAGGCGGCGGGGCATTGGCAGGTTTGGGAGACCGCCATCGAAAACGGCGTTCCCCGGCAGGTCTCCGCCTGCGATTCCGATTGCGTCCGCCCGCTCTACCTGCCCGATGGCCGCGTGGTCTACACGCGGACCGCCGCCCAGGGGTCCGAGATCGAAATCCTGCCGCTGGCGGGCGGCAAACCCGAGCGCCTGACCTTCGTTCCGGGACGGTACATGACCGATGACGTGCTGCGCGATGGCCGGATTCTGTTCGAGTACGCCGGCCAGGGCGGCACGCGCGAACTGTTCACGGTCTACCCGGACGGCACAGGCGTCGAATCGCTGCGCTGCGATCACGGACCGGACCGCTCGGAAGCGCGGCAGATCTCCTCCGGCGACGTGATTTTCAGCTCCGGCGGGCATCTGGCGCGATTTGCCTCGGCGCTGGCGGCGCAGGCGGATGTCGCCCAGCCAAGAGGCGAGCCGGCCGGACCGGTCGCGGAAATCGCCGCGGGAAGCTGGCTCATGGCGTTGCGCCGCGGTCCTGCCGGTCCGTTCGGCCTCTCTGTCTGGAACGCAGCCACGGCGCAAACCAGGGAGATCGAGGCCCCCCGAGGCGCGAATGCCGTTCAGCCGGCGCTGGTGGCCGCCCGCGTTCCGCCGCGTGAGTTTCCATCCGCGTTGGTGACCACGAGGACCGCCGGGAACCTGCTCTGCCTGAACGCCAGGCAGTCGAAGACCCCGATCGCCGGGGAAGTGAGCGCCGTGCGGGTCTATACCCGAAGCGCCGGCGGCGCGCCGGTCGTCCTCGGCCAGGCGGCGGTGGAACGGGACGGCTCGTTTTACGTTCAGGTCCCCGCCGATCAGCCTCTCCGAGTGGAGCTGCTGGACCCCGCCGGCCGCGCCGTTCGCGCCGAGCGCGACTGGTTCTGGATGCGCCCCAGCGAGCAGAGGATCTGCGTGGGATGCCACGCCGGTCCCGAGCGCGCGCCGGAGAACAAAGTCCCCGAGGTCCTGCTGCGCAGCACCGTCCCCGTGAAAATGCTTGGGGACGCCGGAAGGACGCAATGACCATCCAGAACACGCTCCGAATCCTCGCTATCTGCATCACGCCGTGCGCCTTGTTTGGGGCCGACCCCGCTCCCGCGCAGATCCGCTTCGACGACGTCACCGCTCAATCCGGCATTCAATTCGTCCATTCCTTCGGCGCGGAACGGCTCGGCTCCCTGCTCGAGAGCACTGGCGCGGGCTGCACGTGGTTCGATTACAACAACGATGGCAGGCCGGACCTGTTCGTGGTCAGCGGACGGCCCCTGGAGAAGGGGATGCATCCGTATCCGCTGCGGAAAGCCCCGGAGACGCCGCCGCACAATCATCTCTATCGCAACGATGGCAACGGGAAGTTCACCGACGTGACGGATCAGGCCGGAGTCGCGGGCGATAGCTTCAGTTTCTCCGCGGTGGCCGCCGATTTCGATAACGACGGCCGCACGGATCTGCTGGTCATGAGCTACGGCAAAGTGACCCTCTATCGAAACAAGGGCGACGGGACGTTCGAGGACGTGACCGCCAAGGCCGGGCTTGGCAAGGTGGACCGCTGGGCCATCAACGCCTCGTGGCTGGACTACGACCGCGACGGCTGCATCGACCTGTTTATCGGCCGCTACGTGAAGTTCGACCCGACCTATCGATCTTACTACGCCGCCGATAACTATCCGGGCCCGCTCGATTACGAGGCCGACACCAGTCTGCTATTTCACAGCAACTGCAACGGTACTTTCACGGACGTCAGCGAAAAATCCGGCATCGCGGCCTTCAAGGGCCGGGCCATGGGCGTGACGGCGGCCGATTTCGACGGCGACGGATACCCGGATATCTACGTCGCCAACGACAAGACCGAGAACTTTCTGTTCCACAACAAGCGCGACGGCACGTTCGAAGAGATCGCGCTCGAAGCCGGCGCCGCCTTCGGGCAGAACGGCGAGAACACCGGCGCCATGGGCCCCGTGTTTTTCGACATGGACAACCGCGGCGCCATGGATCTCTGGGTCACCGATTCCAAGTACAACCGGCTCTTGAAGAACACCGGCAAGCTGCCGTTTACGGATGTGACGCAGCAGGCCGGCATCTCGCAGTTGACCGCGCAGTACACGAGCTGGGGCTCGGGCGTCTACGATTTCGATAACGACGGCCTGAGGGACATCTTCATCTCCCACGGCGGCCTGATCCACCTGGTCCCGCAAGAGGATTCGTTGTTCCGAAACCTGGGCGGGGGCAAGTTTCAGGACGTTTCCACCGGGGCGGGGCCGTTTTTCGACACGAAAAACGTCGGCCGCGGCGCCTGCTTCGCCGATTACGACAACGACGGCAAGGTGGATGCTTTCCTGGTCAACCTGGGAGCCCCCGGACAGTTGCTGCACAATGCGACGGCCGGCGCGGGGCACTGGCTGATGGTGCGCCTTGTCGGGACCAAAAGCAATCGGGATGGCATCGGCGCGACGGTGGAGGTGAACGCCGGCGGGTTGAAGCAGCGGTCCCAACGGGTGGCGGGATCGGGCTACCTGAGCCAGGACGATTGGCGGCTGCATTTCGGCCTGGGGGCGAACACCCGCGCCACGAGCGTCACGGTGACGTGGCCGGGCGGCGCGAAGCAGGTCCTCGAAAACGTGCCCGCGGACCAGGTTGTCACGGTGACGGAGAAATAAGCGATGCGGTTCGGGATCGTCGCCGGGATGGTTTTCGCGCTTCTGCTCTTGGGGCAGCCGGTTCCGGACGTCAAGAACCGCTATCCCAGCCCCGACGATCTAGCCGTATCTCCCGATGGAAAGCGGCTGTTCGTGGTCTGCTCGGGCACGGACGAACTGGTGGCGGTGGACCCGCTTGCGAAATCGGTAGCCGGCCGCGTGCCGGTGGGACGCGTGCCCCGCGGGGTCGCCGTCAGCCCGGACGGAACGCGCCTGTACGTGACCAACTCCTGGTCGGATACGGTCACGGAGATCGACGCCGGTTCGCTGAAGGCCATCCGCACGCTCCCGGCCGGCTTTGAACCCACCGGCATTGCGATGGACGGACGGCGCGGGACTCTCTACGTGGCGAACCGCATCGGCGGCGACGTTTCGCTGATCGATCTCGAAAGCGGCCAGGACGCGCGGCGCCTCCCGGCGGGACGCGGCGCCAGCTACGTGTCCGCTTCCGCGGACGGCTCGCGCGTGTTTGTCACCCACATTTACCCCAACCCCGGCAAGTGGCGCGCCGAGCCGGAGTCCGAAATCACCGAGGTCGATGCCGAGCATCGGATCGTCGCCTCCCGTATGCGCCTCCACAATGTCGGCGGCGTGTTTCATCTGGCCCTCTCGCGCGACGGCCGGCTGGGCATCGCGGCGCAGATGCGCCCAAAGAATCTGGTCCCGCTCGCGCACGTCGAGCACGGCTGGGCCTTGGGAAACTCGATCGCGGTCTTCGGCGACGACGTGGGCGGCGTCGTGCAGTTGCCGCTCGATGAAATCGAGAGCTACTTCTCGCTGCCGTTCGGCGTCGCCATAGCGCCGGACAAGTCCAAAGCGTACGTTTCGGCCAGCGGCACGGACGAAGTCGCGATCCTCGATTTGCGCCGGCTGGTCGCGGCCGCGCGCTCTCCGGAGGCCGCCGGCCTGGCGAACGATTTGTCGGCCTCCGCGAAGTACGTGCTGGCGAGGATCCCCGTGGGCCGGAACCCCAGAAGCATCGCGCTATCGCCCGGCGGCGGCACGCTGTACGTGGCCAACCGGCTGGACGACGCTATTTCGATCGTCGACACGGCGCGCGGCGTTGTGACCGGCTCCGTATCGCTCGGCGGACCTGCCGCGCTGACCGCCGAACGCCGCGGCGAGCGCTTGTTCTACTCTTCAAAGTACGCCTGGGGGAACCAGTTCGGATGCGCCAACTGCCACCTCGACTCCACCTTCGACGGTCTTCAGTGGGATCTCGAACCGGACGGCTTCGGCATCGATATCGTCGATAACCGGCAGCTCGAAGACATCGGCGGAACGCCGCCCTACAAGTGGAACGGGGGCAACCCGGACCTGCCCACCGAGTGCGGGCCGCGAACCGAACGGTATTTCTTCCGCTCGCAGGGGTTCCGCGGCGGAGATCTGGAGGACCTGGCGCAGTACGTCATGTCCATTCCGCTTCGGCCCAACCGCTACCGGCTTCCAAACGGCGACCTGACGCCCGCCCAGGAGCGCGGCAAGGATGTTTTCGAGCGGACCAGGAAGAAGGACGGCACGCCTATACCCGACATGCTCCAGTGTTTCGTGTGCCATTCCGGACCGTATTACACCAACCTGCAACTGACCGACGTCGGCACGGGCAAGCCGACCGACCGTTCGCCGAAAATCGATGTCCCGCAGTTGACCAACGTGGTCTACAGCGCTCCTTACCTCCACGACGGGTCGGCCCGCACCCTCGAGGAAATCTGGACGGTTTTTAACCCCAACGACCAGCACGGCGTCAGCAACGATCTAACCAAGGATGAGCTGAACGACCTCATCGAGTATCTGAAAACGCTATGAGACACGCGATGCTAGCTACCCTCCTTGCCGCATCCGGGCTTTTCGCCCAGGACATGCCCCGATATCGCTGGGAGAACTTCACCACGGCGCAAGGCTTGCCCGACAATCGCGTGTACAGCGTATGCGTGGATGGCGACCGGGTCTGGGCCGGCACGGACAACGGTCTGGCGCTGTATGAAAAGGGAAAGTTCAAGGTCTTTACGCCGGCCGACGGGCTGGCCCACCGCGCGGCGCTGTCCGTGACGCTGGACAAGAGGACCCACGACCTGTGGATCTCCACCATGGGGGGACTCAGCCGCTATTCGGCCGGCCGCTTCGATACCTTCACGCAGCTCAACAGCGGCGTAGCCAACGACGTCGTCTATGGCGCCTCGGTGCTGGGCGATTTCGTTTGGGTGGCCACCGCCGCCGGCGGTAGCCGGCTCAATACCCGAACCGGGGAATGGAGCCTCTACAACGAGCGCAACACGCCCATGTACGAGATCTGGACCTACAACGTCACGGCGGCCGAAGACAAGGTCTACTACGCGGTCTGGGGCGGCGGAGTTCTTGAGTACGACGTGAAGACCGAGCGCTGGAAAGACTACAACGACCCGGACGGCGAGACCGAGATCGTCCTGCACAAGGACGAGGGCCTGATCCATGAGATCACTACGTCGGTAAGTTACGTGAACAAGATCCTGTGGGTTGCCACCTACTTCGGCGCCAGCCGCTACGACGGGCGGAACTGGCGCAATTTCCTGGATAAGGACAGCGGTCTGCCCAGCAATTTTCTGAACCAGGTGAAGACCATCGACGGCACGCGAACCTGGTTTTCGACCGACAAGGGCCTGGCCTACTTCGATGGCGAGCGGTGGGCCACCTACCGGCCCGCGCTCGACACGGGCAAGCCCGAGATGCTGGTCCGCGGCGCGGACGGCGAAGTGACTCATGTGCCCGTGGATACCGCCCCAGCGCACAATTACACGTTCGGCATCGATTTCCAGGGCGACGATATCTGGGTGGCCACGGCCAAGGGCCTGAGCCACGGAATACAAATCAAGACAGGGGATTCCAGCAAATGACGATTATTGAAGCGCTCGAGCAGATCGGCGGCGCGACGCAGGTGAAGCGGAAGGCCATCAGCAATCCTTCCGTCCTCAACGAGGCCTTCAAGTACGAGCGGCCGAGCTCTTTTTCGCGCGGATTGCGCATCGACCTGAACGGACTGACGATTCTGCTGATTTCCGGGACGGCCAGCATCGACGAATATGGCAACACCGTACACGTGGGCGACTTCCGGGCGCAGCTTCGGCGCACCTACCACAACATCACCGGGCTGCTGGCGGCCGAAGGCGCCTCCTGGAAAGACGTTGTGCGGACCACTTGCTACTTGCGCGACATCGAGCGCGATTACGCGGAGTTCAACGAGGAGCGCACCGCGTTCTTCGCGGAACAGGGGCTGGACCCGCTTCCGGCCTCGACCGGGATTCAGGCGATTCTGTGCCGGCCGGAGCTGCTGGTGGAAATCGAAGCGATCGCGATGTTCATTCCGCCTCCCAAGGAGGACTAGTTCAATGGCTGCAAGGAACCGGTTTCGTGGAGTGGGCCTCCAGGCCTGCCACGCCGTCGTCCGTGACGGCGTTCTTTCGCGCAAATGCCGGCACGGATGCCGGCATGGCAAGCCGGAGGCTCGCTCCACGGGATATTTGGCTGCGCCGCTCGCCCTCACCGTGCTGTTTACGTTGTTCTCCGTGGCCCTGGCGCAAGCTCAAACCTGGACGTGTTCTTGCGGCGCGAACCCGCCTGGCCCGCCGAACCGGACTCTCGAGCCGTACGCGAACGAGCCCGAAGACCTGCGGCCGTTCTCCAACTTCACCGCGCCGTATCACGAGTTCTACACCAAGACGCCGGAATACAACGGCGCCGCCCGCGACGCCGCCACCGTGAAGCCTTCGGATGTCGCCGAAGTGCCCATCGCGTTTCTGGGTCCGATTCAGGACAACA
This sequence comes from uncultured Acidobacteriia bacterium, assembly GCA_903882645.1. Lineage (GTDB taxonomy): Bacteria > Acidobacteriota > Terriglobia > Bryobacterales > Bryobacteraceae > BOG-224. Next base: position 9,996 of record CAIRXZ010000028.1, read on the forward strand.
AGGACCAGGCGCTTGGTCTCGCCATGCTGCACGGCGCGCAAATGGCCATCGGCGAAGCCAACGCGCACGGCGGCTACGGCGGAAAACCGTTTGCGCTGAAGGTCCACAACGACGGCGCGCTTTGGGGATCCTCGGCCAACGAGATCGTCAAGATGACGTACGACGATAAGGCCTGGGCCATGCTCGGCTCCATCAGCGGCGATTCCACCCATATCGCTCTGCGCGTCTCCCTGCGGTCCGAATTGCCCATCGTGAACAGCGCGGCCACCGACCCGACCATCCCGGAGACCATCATCCCCTGGATTCTCACCACCATTCAGGACGACCGCGTCCAGAGCTACACCCTGGCGCGCCGGATTTACACCGATCTGGGCCTGAAGCGTATCGGCCTGCTGCGCGTCAACGAACGCTACGGGCGCTTCGGCGTCCTGAAGTTCCGCGACGCGTCGCGGCGCCTGGGACATCCCGTGGTCATCGAGCAGAAGTTTCCGCCGCCGGAGCAGAGCTTCACGCGTTACCTGAAGGTGATCAACGATTCCCGCGTGGACGGCATCGTGCTTTGGGCCGATTCGGCCGCGGCCGGCGCGATCCTCAAACAGATGCGCCAGATGGGCATGAAGCAGCCTGTATTCGGCGCGGCCAGGGTGGTCGGGGACGATCTTTTCCGCATCGCCGGCCAAGACGCCGAGGGCCTCGAGGTGGTCTACCCCTACGATCCGAACCGCGAGGACCCTGTCTGGGTCGATTTTCAGAAGCGCTTTACAGCGGCCTACCATGCCAAGGTGGACATGTTCTCCTCGCTGGGCTTCGACACAATGAACATCCTTCTTCAGTCGATCTGCCAGGCGGGTTTGAATCGCGGCCGCATTCGGGACGCCCTATATGGTCTTGAGCGCTACAAGGGCGTTACCGGCGAGATGGTGTTCGACCCCAACGCGAAGAACATCGCGCCGCTGTTTCTCGGAAAAGTGAAAGATGGCAAACTGACCTTCCGCCGCTATCCCATGGACAAACCCTACGCCGTGGTGGGCGAGCGCGGCGTGGCATTCGCCGGCCCGGAAATCGCCGATTCGCGCGGCGCCCTGAAGATCGGCCTGTTCGGACCCGGCGCGGAGGCGCTGGCGGCCGGCGTCCGCGCGGCGGGCTACCAAGTGGTGGGAGTGTCGTCCGACGTGCCCTGGGGCAAGGCTGCCGACGAGCTGGTGAAACTGGTCTACGACCCCGGCGTCATCGGATTGGTCGCCACGGACCGCGCCTCGGCTCATCTCGCCGAGCAGATCGCCGCCAAGACCTTCGTCCCGGTGATCGCGATCTCTTCCGACCGCGCGCTGACGTCGGCCAACGTTCCGTGGATCTTCCGCCTGGCCGCCGGGACGCCGGTTTCGGATGCTGTCCGCTGCCTCTCCACGGCCGCCGCCCAAACCGGCCCCAATCGCGGCAAGATCCGCGACTACCTGGCCTCCGGGACCCTGGTGGCCGGCGCCTTCATGTTCGCCCAGAACGGCGAAGTGAAGTAGAAGCTTTCAGTTCTCATCTAAGGCCTGATTGCGACCGTCCTTCAGACAGCGCACGGCGATGGGTGCGCTGTTTGGGACGCGTTCGTAGCTGTTGGTTGCTTGACCGGACGGGCCCCAAATGCCTTACGATGGTATAGGGACCGCAATGAGCACACGGGAGCTGATAACCCGCGAGTTAGATCGCATGCCCGAGCAAGATCTGGACAGGCTGCTGGCGTTCATGCGATCGCTAAAGCAAGCGCCCGGCCATGACGCGATGCCCGCGCTGGCCGCTGAATCGTCGCTGGCCAAGGATTGGCTTACGCCACAGGAGGATGCGGCCTGGGCCAGTTTGTAAGAGGCGATGTTGTAGTCCTCAACTTCCCCTTCTCGGACCTCAGCCAGACGAAGCGGCGGCCGGCCCTGGTCATCGCGACCCTCAAAGGCGACGACGTCATCCTGTGCCAAATTACCGGTCAAGCGAGATTCGATGAATACTCGATTCGCCTTGATGACGTGGATTTCGTCGCGGGCGGGCTCAGCCAGAGCAGCAGGATTCGTCCGAATCGGTTATTTACAGCCGATGCGGGCATCGTCGTCTATCGGGTCGGGCACGTCTCCGAGGCGAAGCTCAGCGAAGTGGTGGAGCGGCTTATCGCCATCGTCAGCCTTGGGGGGGCTCAGTGAACCCGCCTCAGGCGCGCCAGAGTCTCCCGCGCATAGTCCAGATCGGGCCTGAGCCGAAGCGCCGCCTCGAGGTGCGTGATGGCCTCGGCCGAGCGGCCGGGCATCCTGGCCAACGCGAGGCCCAGGTTGTAGTGGGCTTCGACCAGGTCGGGGTTGCCGCGCAGCGCGGCCTGGTACTCGGCGATCGCCTCGGGCATTCGCCCCGGCATATCCGACAAGGCGAGCGCCAGGTTGGCGTGCGCCTCGGGGTAGTCCGGCCTTATGCGCACCGCCGCCCGGTATTCGGTAATCGCGTCCGGAAGCCGCCCCGGCATGTCCGATAGAAGGCTGCCCAGGTTATAGTGCGCCTCGGCATAGTCGGGTTGGATGCGCAACGCGGCCTGGTATTCGGCGAGCGCCTCGGACGCGCGCCCCATCCGCAACATGAGGCCGGCGAGGTTCAGATGGGCCTCCGCGTAGTCGGGCCTCACGCGTAACGCCGTCTGGTATTCGGCCAGCGCGTCCGTCCAACGATCCTGGAGCTTCGAGTAGGCGTTCCCGAGGCTGAAATGCGCCGCCGGCGAATCGGGGTCCAGCCGCAACGCGGCTTGGCATTCGGCAATGGCGTCCGGCAGCCGGCCGGGGAGTTCCGCCAGGGCGCCTCCCAGGTTGGCGTGCGTATGGGCATCGCCGGGCTCGGCGCCCAGGGCTGCCCGATATTCCGCGACAGCCTCCGGAAAACGCCCCGCCGCCGATAGGGCGTCACCCAGCGCGGAATGCGCGTCCGCGTAGCCGGGCCGGATGCCCAGCGCGGTTCGGTACTCAGCCACGGCCTCGGCCGACCGGCCGGGGATCCTCGACAGGGCCAGTCCCAGGTTCGTGTGCATCTCCGCGGACTCCGGGTTGAGCCGTAGCGCCTCGTGGAGTTCGGCGAGCGCCTCGGGCATCCGGCCGGGGACCCGCGCGAGCGCGTTCCCCAGGTTGTTATGCACCACCGCGAGATGTGGATCGATCCTCAGGGCGGCCTGGAAATGGCCGATGGCTTCGGGAAGCCGGCCGGGAATGTTCATGATCCCCGTCCCCAGGTTTAAGTGCGCCAACCAGGCGCCGGGGTTGCGCGCCAGGGTCTCGCGGTAGAGGGTTTCGGCATCAAGGTACATCCAGCTCTGGGCCCAGGTCAGTCCCCCGAGAACGGCCGCTAAGCCCACCCCACACGCGGGAGCGAACCGGCGAGCGGCGGGTGGGAGCCGGCGCGCCGCCAGCACAAGCCCCGATGCCGCCGGAACGATGATTCCCAAAGTCGCCAGGTACTGAAAGTGATCGGCGACGTAGGAATAGACGAACGGATATACGTTGAAGAATCCCAGGGCCGGAACGAGCGTCCCGGCAAAGTAGAGGAAGCCGGCCAGCGGTCCCCGGTGTTTTCGCGCGGCCACCCACAAGGCCCCCGCCGCCGCCAGCGCGGCGAGCGGAAACAGGTACTGGCGCCAATCTCCGGCGTCCACCGTCCAGCGCGGATAGATGAACGTCAGGTTCCGCGGCCAAAGCAGTTTGCCGAGGTAGAACCAAATGGCCCGGCCCGCCACCAGGACGCGGTCCACGGGCGTCAGGCTGTACGCCGCTCCCTGCGCCCCGATGTAGTTCCGTTCCACCCAGGCGGTGAAGGTCCCGGCGGCGGCGGCGAGGCCAAACCAGGGCAGCAGAGGCCTGGCGTCCCGCTTCCAATCGATACGCCCGCGCTGGAACCAGAAGATCAGCAACAGCGCGGCCGGGAGCGTCGCGGCAATCGTCTTACTGAGCAGCGCGCAGACGAAGAATCCCAGGGCGGCCGCGTAGTGCGGGCGCCGCCTGGAGCCATCGAAGCGCAGGTAGGCGAGGCCGGAGGCTAAATAGAAAACCGCCGAAAGGGTGCTCTTCTGCTCCGAGATCCACGCCACGGCTTCCACGCACACAGGATGCAGGGCGAAGAGAAAACCCGCCAGCCACGCCCCCGGAAGGGCCAACCGGCGCATGATCGCCACCACCAGGCAGGCCGCCGCCGCGTGCAGGAGCACGCTCACCAAGTGGTAGCCCAATACCGAATCGCCCCAAAGCCGGTGCTCGAACCAGAACGCGGTGTGCAACAGCGGATAGTATTGCTGGGTCGCTCCGAGATCGAACCAGATGCGCCACAGGCCATGAAACGACCGCAGGCCCGGCCGGGTCACATGGGCGACGTCGTCCCACAGGGGTCCGCCGCGGAGGGCTGGCCAATAGGCGATCAGAGTGGCGCAGAATATCAGCGCGCCCAGGCCGAGATCCCGCGGAGGAAGCGTCTTCGCAGGCAAGGCTCCGGCTGGGGGCTTCTTCCGCATGAAAGATCATGATAGCCGGTTGCCGATGCCGGAATCAGGCGTAGCCGGCGCCGGCATGGCAGCCAAGAACCTCCCGCTAAGAAGCCGCAAAAGAACTCAGGCCGCCGATGAACGCGGATAAACGCGGATTGAAAACGAGAATCTCATCGGCGTTAATCGGCGTTCATCTGCGGCTCGAAACGGTTTTCTTACGGCTTCTCAGCGGGCGGTTTGTGGCGAGGCCGCCCGCAACCGGGCCAGCGTCTGGCGGATCTCGTCCACATCCGGTCTGAGGCGGGCCGCAGCCTCGATATGGCTGACGGCCTCGGGCAGACGTCCTGGGATGGCCGCCAGCGCCTGCCCCAGCCCGTAGTGCGCTTCGGCGAAATCGGGCGCGGCCCGCAACGCGGCCTCGAACTCCGCGACGGCGTCCGGAAGCCGGCCGGGCAGGCCCGATAGCACCACGCCCAAGTCGAAGTGCGCCTCCGCCCAGTCCGGCCGGATGCGAAGCGCCGCCTGGTACTCGGCGATCGCGTCGGCCGTCCGGCCTTGGACCTTCAAATAGGCGCCTGCCAGGTTGAAGCGCGCCTCGGCCAGATCCGGATCGAGCCGCACGGCCGTCTCCAAATGGACGATCCCCTCCTGCAAACCGCCGGGAGTCTGCGTCAGCGCGGCCCCCAGGTCGGCATGCACCGAGGCGGGGTCCGGCTCAATGCGGCCCTCAATCATAGTCGGCTTGAGCCGCAACGCCGCTTCCAGGTGCGTGATCGCGTCCGGCAGCCGCCCGGGGACCTTCACCAGACAGCCGGCCAGACCATAATGGCCCTGGGCGTAGTTGGGATCGACCCGCAGCGCCGCTTCGAACTCGCCGATGGCATCCATCAACCGGCCGGGTGTCTCCGCGAGGGCGCTGGCAAGGTTGTAGTGGACCTCCAGGCTGTCGGGCTTGAGCCGCACGGCCGTCTCAAGGTGGCGGAGCGCTTCCGGCATCCGGCTGGGGGTCTCGGCAATCAGGACCCCGAGGCTATACTCCGCCGCCCAGGCATCGGGGTTGCGCGCCACCGAATCGGCGAAGAGCGTCTCGCCGTCCCTGTAGAGGCCGCTCTGGTTCCACGAGAGAGCGCCCAGGACCACCACAACCGCAGCCACCGCGGCGCCGGCCGGTCGACGCGCCGGCTTGGGAACCCGGTTCACCGCCAGAACCAGGCAGGAAGCCACAGGCGCCAACACGTACAGGGTGGCAAGGTATTGAAGATGGTCGGCCACGTAGGAGAACCGAAACCAGTAGACGTCAAAAAGACCAAGCACCGGGACAAGCGTTCCAAAGAACAACAGAAACGCTGCCAACGGTCCGCGGCGCCCCTTGACTGCCAGCCACGCCCCGGCCACGGCGGCCGCAATCAAACCCGCCGCCGGAAGATACTGCCCCCATTGGGCCGGGTCCACGGTCCATCGCCGGTAGAAGAACGTCAGATCGGCGGGCCAAAACAACTTGAGCGCATAGAACCAGACCACCCGCGCCGCAAGCAGGCAGCGGGCGGCCAGCGTCATCGCGAAATCCGGGCCCGCGGCCCCGGTGAACCGCCGTTCCACCAGGGACGTAAACAGACCGTACGACGCCCCGATCCCCAGCCACGGAATCAGCGGCCGGATGTCCGGTTTCCAGTCCAGCCGGCCCCGGCGCCACCAGAGGACCACCAAGAGCGCGGCGGGCAGCGTGGCCGTGACGGACTTGCTCATCAGCGCCAGCGCAAACAGTCCCAGCGCCTGGAAATACCGCGCCGGCCTTCGCGACTTGTCGAAATCCAGGTAAACCAACGCCGAGGCGAGGTAGAAGACCGTGGAAAGGGTGTTCTTCTGCTCGGAAATCCACGCTACCGATTCCACGCACGCCGGGTGCAGCGCCCAGAGCAGGCCAGCCAGCCAAGGCCCCGGCAGGCCCAGGCGGCGCATGATCGCCACTACCAGGAAGGCCGCCGTAACGTGCAGCAGCACGTTGGTCAGATGATAGCCTTCCACCGCGTCCCCCCACAGCCGGTGCTCCACCCAGAAGGCGCTATGCAGAATGGGCCACCAAAACTGGTGGACGGCCCCCACCCTGGTCCAGATGAGCCAAAGACCCTGTAAGGACCGGAGCGCCGGAGCCGTCACATAGTCCAGGTCGTCGGTGATGAATGCGCCGTGAAGCGCCGGCAGATAGGCGGCAAAGCCGGCGCCGAACAGCAAGGCCGCCTTGGCGATCTCCCAACGGTTGTCCGGACGGCTGGGCGCCGCGGCCTCGGCAGCCTTGGATGGACGTTTTGCCGCCATATTCGAGCGAGCATCCAGGTTAACATCGCGACCCCGGCCGCCGCAGCCCGGATCGGCGACGCGATGAGGCGGAGCCGATGAGGGACATCGGGTTCATTTATGACGGCGCTTCAAGGGGCTCGGGAGTCTGGAACCCATGGACGATACGCTTCCACTCGACTTTGGGCTTTTGGAAATTGACTAGAAGACAGAGCGTGCGGCCGGAGGCCCGCAGGTAGTTGAGACATTGCGCGGTGTGCTCGTTGGCGAGGCGCTCCACACATTTCAGCTCGACCAGCAGCACGTCTTCGACGAGGATATCGGCAAAGTATTCTCCGACATACTGACCCTTGTAGGTTATTGCAAATGAAGCTTGGGCGCTGGCCCGAATGCCACGAAGGCTGAGTTCTCTGAGCAGAGCGCGCTCGTAGACTTTCTCGAGGAATCCAGCGCCAAGAGTATTGGAGACCTCAAAGATAGCGCCGAGCACGCGCTCGGTCAGCGAATCGAAGAATCCGCGTTCATCGGTGTTCATCGGCGGCTAATTCCTACGTGCCGTCTTAGGCCAATACCTCTCAGTATTATTATTAGCCGCCGATCAACGCGGATGAACGCAGATTGGATAGTAAATGTCGCGAAGTTGCAGGGCCCAAAAAACACACCGAGCCGCTTGCGGTCATCCCGCAAGCGGCTCGGTGAAAATCCTCGACCGCGGGGGCCGGGCGCACCCAACCCCCGCAAGCGGAACTTGCTGCTAGAACTGGAACCGAAGCTGGAACGACATCTGCCGCGGGTTCGCCATGTTGGAACTGGTGTAACGGCCGGTGCTGTTAGTCTGCGGAACCAGGATGCCTTGCCTGTAGTTGGCATAGTCGTACGACTGGCTTGTGTTGGCCGCCTGGAATTGGGTGTGGTTGAAGATGTTGTACATCTCCGCCCGGAAGATAAGCTGGCGCTTCTCGCTCTTGATCGGGAAGGACTTCGAGAAGGTCATGTCCCAGTTATCGATGCGAGTGCCCGGAAGCGGGAACAAGCTGCCGTTGCCCGCATTGCCGAAGCAGGAGATGTTCTCCCCTACGCCGAATATGCGGGGATCCGTACCAAACACCGTCGGTCCCAGGCCGCCCGTGAGGGCGCTCGCCGCAACCGGCTTCAAGCTGCACGGCCAGGGCATCGTCACCGAGTTCATGTTGAGGATCTGGTTGCCGGGAGTCCCGTTGATGTAGGTGCTGGCGGTTCCGGTGGCCAACATATTCGCCACCGATGGCAGGCTCGCGAGGTTGCTGCTGAACCTGACCATGCTCGAGGAAAGCTCCACCGGGCCTATGACATTCGGCCGTTGCGTCTGTTCGCTCGACGAACCGGTCTGGTCCGGTACGTACGCGTAATTGCCCGATGTGTTAGCGAAGCTGAAGCCGGGATAGCCGACCATGACATCGCTGCGCCACTGGGTAATGCCGGATACCTGCCAGTCGTCCGTCACCCACTTCAACGGCTTGAAGTTGAGCTTTTCGGAAAGACCTGGCACTTGATACACGTAGTTGACCGTCACGGCGATCGGAGCGGGCTGGTACGAAGGTGTCCAGTTCCGGAACTTGTCCGTGAAGTAATCGCTACGGCCGGTCAAGCTCATCAGCTTCGACCAGTTGAAGGACATCCCATAAGACAGCCGCTTGGTCATGTTGCGCCGCAGCACGACTTGCAGGGCATGGTAATCCGCGCTGCCCGCGAAATCGGTACGGTAAAAGCCGGCCAGGCCCGGAACCGGACGGTACAGGTTGTCGTTGATGTTTGCGCTGCCCGGCTCGGCGCCGGTTGGAAGATACGTGAACCGGTACGCCTGGGTCGGGTCCTGAGCGCCGCCGTTGTTGTAGGCGCTCAAAAGCGCGGCCGGGGTACTGGAGTTATAGGTCGTGATGCCCGCCGTCTGGTACTGCGCGTACATCGGCATGACGTTCATGCCCGTGTTCAGGTTGTTGGAGGTTGCAATGTGCCGCCGCAGGTTGAATACCCAGGAGGCCTCCAGAACCGTCCCAAAACCCATGTTCTGCTGAACCATAAAGCTCCCGTTATAGGTGCTTTCATACTTCTGGTTGCCGACGATTTCGCCGGGGCCGATGGGAGTGATACCGGCGATGTTGGGCAACTGCGAGGCGGGGATGAGGGAGCCCTCCGAGATTTGAGGGTTGTCCGGCGTGACCGATGCGATGTTGCCGTAGTAAACCGTCCGGTTGATGGTTGCCGGCTGTTGGCCGCCGTATCCCATAACCTGGTTGGCGTCGGCGCGGTTCAGGAACTGCCCGAAGCCCCAGCGGATGGCCGTCTTGCCGTCGCCGAACACGTCCCAAGCCATGCCGACACGGAAAGCCGGGGAAACCTTGGGCACAGTATATAGCCCATACGGGAGATCCGAATTGCCCGGCGTGGCGATCTCCATGCCCGGGAACGGATTGGGCGAGCCGGTATACCCGCCGACGGACTGCGGCACGAAGGTGCCGATGAAGTTGCTGAACGTGTACGTGTTGGTGCCCGGGTCCCACGCCTTGTAGTTGGTGGCCGGGCACGACGAAGCCGCCGTGGAAACCTGGCAGTACGGATAGTAAATCCGCATGGCGTTTGCCGAGCTGTAGGCGGATTTCACCCATTCCGCCGAGTTGTTGTTAAGGTTCTGGATCGGCGGCATGTCGTAGAAGCGAACGCCAAAGTCCAAGGACACCCGGCGGCTTACGCGCCAGTTGTCCTGCACAAAGGCCTCGTACTGAGAGAACCAGTAGTTTCCAATCTTGCGCTGACCTTCGCTGTAGGTCTGGAAATTGCCCAGCCACGCATTGGCGAATCCGTCCTTCGTGTCGGCCGCCATGTTCGCGTTGCCGCCCCCGAAGTTGTAGGTCCCCACATACGTGCCTTGGCCGTTGTACTGCAGTTTCCCGGTCCGCTCGTAGTAGAAGCCCGCCTTCAGGTTGTGCTTGCCGATCACCTTGCTGACGGCATCGTTAAAGCTGTAGATGTCGTTAAAGTTGGTGTAGGGGCACGTGCCGCCGCAGTTGCCCGTGTTCCAGGTCGCCTCATTGGGCATATTGCCGCCGCCAAGACTAATGCCGGGAGGCCCGACGAGGTAGTTCTGGCTGCCCGGAGAGGACATGTCCGGACGCGCCTGACCCTGGTCGGCGACGAAAGTCGGATCGCTGGCGAAGGTGTCGAACGAGGGCGGGCTGCCAAAGTTCGAACGCGTCAGTTGCGTCTGGTCCACCGGATAGTAGCTCCACGAGTTGTAGCTCTTGCCGAACGTAAACTCGTTCACCATGGTCGGGTTAATGGTGTAGGTGATGCCGACGCCCCATCCATGGCCGGGGTTCGGGTGGGCGATCGCCTCGGGGGCGACTCCGTTCGCGCCCTTCAAGGGCAGGCCGGCGGCCGTGTTATCCAAGTCGTAGTCGTTGATCCAGCGCGCCCAACTGGTCAGCTTGGAGGTCAGGTTGATGTCGGCCCGCACGGTGTCGTTGCGGTGCGGGTGGCCTCCGCTGTACGTCCAGTAGTAGTTGCGGTTGTAGCCGTTGCCCCCGGTGAGGCCGCCCGACGTGTCGACGCCGCCAGCCAGCCCGGCGGCCGTACCGGCCGCGCTAATAGCCGAGGGGCAATTGCTGGGAGTGATGAGCGCCCCATTGTACACGCCCGCGGATGGGTTGCAGAGGTTCGGCGTGGGGAGGGCCGCCAACATGGCCTTGCCAATTGTCGACGAGGCGGCATTGCCATAGGCGGTTCCAATCAAGGTGTTCAGGTTGGTCAGCGTCAGGCTGCTCGCGCTCGAGTTGGTGGGATCGTGAAGTTGATATAGCGACCCGTTCGAATTGTAGTAGGATGAAAAGTCGCCGGCCAGGTAGGCCGCCGTCGGCACGTTCGTGTAGTTATAAGAGGTGCTCGGCAACTGCCTGGTGTACTCCTGCGAGACGAAGAAGAACAGCTTCTTTTTCTGCCTGTTGAACAGGTGCGGGATGTACACGGGACCGCCGATGGTATACCCCCAAACGAAGAACCGGTATTTAGACTTCTGCTGGCCTCCGTTGTTCACGAAGAAGCTCTTGGCGTTGAACATCTCGTGCCGTTTGTTGGCAAAGCCGCCGCCATGGAACTCCTGGCTGCCGCCCTTGGTCACGACCGAGATCTGGCCGCTCGAATTGCGGCCGTATTCAGCCTGGTAGTTGGTGGTCAGCACGCGCATTTCGGCGACCGAGTCCATGTTGGGCTCGAAGTGCGTGGTCATGTTGGACCCGGTATCGAGGTCCGTAATGCCATCCACCTGGAAGTTCGCCTTGCCCGTGCCGCCGCCGTTGATCTGCATGTTTTGCAGAGCGGTCGACTCGCTGGCGGTGTCTCCGCCCGTCAGATAGGCGGTGCCGAAGTACACGCCCGGGACGGTCGTCAAAACGGCGAACAGATCGCGGCCCTTCAAAGTGAGGTCCACCATCTGGGTGCTATCGACGAGTTTGGAGTTCTCGCTCGAAGTGGTCTGCACCGGCGTTACCGGCGCCTGGACCTCGACGGTCTGCGTCACGGTCCCGACCTTCAGGGCGACCCGCCCTACGTCGTTGATGGCGCTGGGCGTAACGTCGACGGTCGACATCAGGGCCGTCTCGAAGTTCGTGGCCTTGATCGTTACGCTGTACTTGGCCGGCTGCAAGCTGTTAAACCGGAAAATGCCTTCCGGCCCGGACGTCGTGTTGAAAATGGTTCCGGTCGTTAAGTTCTTAATTTGAATCTGCGCACCTGGCACGGCGGCGTCGCTGGAATCGGTGACCGTTCCAACCAAGGTAGCCGTTGTCGTTTGTGCATAAACACAGCCGCACAGGAGCGCGATGACGCAAAACCACTGCGCCATTCGTTTAGCTGTCATGACTAATCCTCCCGTTACCTGAATTTCCCACTTGTTTTTCCTTACCTCCCGTCTGCGCGGAGGTATTCCCTGCTCAAAACCACACTTTACATAATGGTGCTCTTCTGGTTTACTCGCAATCGCCCGGCCGCACAATAGCGTTACGGTTGCAAAACCGTAGAAACAGGTAAATCGGTCTTATTTCCTTAATGATAGCCAGGCTCCATGTGAGTTGCCACACGGACGTAGCAAGGCGTTCTATACCGTGAGGGCGGGTCTTTTCGGCAGGGTGCCACGCGGGCAAAAACGGAGTCGGTCGAGGGAATTCCCTGGGAATCCGAAAATGCGGATAAAAGCGGATAAGACAGCCTGAAACTTCCCAAAAAGCATAGGGAAAAGGCCTGGAATTCCTGCCGATTTCGAGGGGCTTCGGTCTGCCAGAGCCGGGCTGGATTCCTGGCTCCAACACTGGGTTGGGATGCAGGCTGCTGAAGAAGGCTTCTTGGCCGCGGATGAACGCAGATCAACACGGATTGGGGGAGTGCAAGTGCTTTGTCTGTAGCCTAATCTGTGTTCATCGGCGTTGATCGGCGGCTAATATGTTGTTCTGAGAGATCCTGGCCTACCCGAGCCGCCAGGCCAGGAGGCCCCCCACCTACCAGAACCAGGTGGCCAGGACTCTGGGCGGGCCGGAGTTTGCGCCCGTAAGGCTGGTAGCGATCACAATCTGTATGTTCTTGTTCTGCCAGGACTTCGGAGCCTTCGCGACGGCCGCCTCCAGATACCGCGGCTCCGACAGGAACTCGCCGGCCGCGCCGGTCCCGAAGGGCAAAAGCCCGGCCACGCTCACCATGACCTGTCCGGTCGCCGGGTTCCAGACCCGCGAGACGACGGCATAATCCTCCGCGACCTTGGCGCGCGGGTCGACCCGCCAATTCCTCTGGCTGGGATTCTGCTGGTCGCCGATCCAAGCCACCGGTCCGTCGCGCTCCAGCCGGAACCGAAGATGCAAATCGTCGAGCAGGCTGACGGTCCAACTGTTGTCGAATCCGCCGATGAGCACCACGGGCCCGTCCCTCAGGTCTTCAAACTTGGTATTGGCATAGGACCGGACGTGGAATGCCTTGCCTCTGGTGATCTTCTGCCCGACAATCTTGAACGCGGCGGCGACTTCGGCCAGCGGAACGCCCCGATCCCCGCCGATGAGTTGCTCCAGGCTGGGAGTGGATGGCGAATCCTGCCGGGCGGCCGCGCCGGCGCTGGCGGGCGCGGCCTCGCCAATCCCGCCGACGCAGATCAGGACCCGCTCCGACCCGCTCCAGACCGGGGTCCAGAACCGGTCCAAAGCGCTGGGCGGCTTCCACGGGCTCCACCAGACGAGCGCGCCAACCAGAGCGACGGCGCCGGCAACCACCGCGGCCGTCACCGGGATTGCGAGGCGGCGCCCGCGCGCGGCTGCGGCAGGCGCCTGGGGAACCACCGCCGGCGGCAGCCGGAACTCGGGCATGTACGATCCGGACGGAAACTCAATCCGGACCTCGTTCTCATGCCCGGCTTCCTGGTAATACTGCGTGAGCCGCTTGCGGACCTCGACGGCCGTGGTGCGCACTACGGGGTCCTGGTTGGTGTCGTAGTTGGGATCCCGGTGGAAGACTTCGATCCCCAAAGTCCGTTCCTTGAGCGAGTCCGTGTGGCCCTCGAGAACCCTTTCCACTACGTAGCGCAGCAACGCCGGATAGCGCTTGCTGTTCCTGAACGACGGGTTGGCAAGCAGCCGCTCCAACTGCTCGCGGACGGAGGATTTCTCCGCGTCCGTCCCGGGAAGCCATACTCCTCCCGAAGGCGCGGCGACGACACGGTCGTTTACTGGCGCAACAGCGGACATACGTTCGGGCTGTGGGCCTCATGGTATCACAGCACGTTCCTTTCCGGGTAGCGCATTTGATACGGGTTTGATACGCCCCTTAAACGTACCTGCTACGCCGGGCGTCATCCGGCCCCCTTGCCGCCCTTCGCCGGGCGGGCGTATCAACCCACCGTACAAACGCAAGACATTCTTGTAACGCCTTGTCCGAGGGAGAGCTATTTCGGTATTCTCACCAATCGCCGGGCGGCCTGCTTTGGAGAAGCCTGGTCAGGTACTGAGGGGGGGCATCGGAGGCCTGTCTGGCCCGCTCCATCTCGGCCTGCGCTTCCTGTTTGAGGCCCATCGCGGTGTAAGCCCGCGCGAGATCGTTGTGCGCCTGAGCCAGATCCGGATCGAGACGGATGGCCTCGCGGAGCCGCGTCACGGCGGTTGCATGGTCCCCTTTTTCCAGCGCGATCCGGCCGCCGAGAGCCTGTATCCACGCGTCGTCCGGCGCAAGCCCGAGCGCCCGTCCGATGGCCGCCTCCGCGGCGTCCAGCCGCTTCGGCGCGGAACGGAGCGAGGAAGCCGCCAGATAGTAGAAAGCCTCGGGGCTGCGGGCGCCCAGCGACACCGCCGTTTCCAGCGCGTGGCGCGCCTCCTCGGAGCGCCCGTGCGTCTCCAGCACGATGCCGCGGGCCACCCATCCGGCGTGCCACTCCGGCCAGCGGCCTTGGATGTCCGTCAGCAGGATATAGGCGTCTCCGGTCTGCCTGCCAAGTTCCAGCACGACGGCTTTCGCCAGCAGAATCTCGCGATCCTCAGGCAGGTTCCCCGCCCCCCGGTCGAGCAGCTTCAGCGCCTCATCCGTCTTGCCGTTTCCGATCAGGAAAGCACCCGTCCGCCAGTACAAATCGCCGCGTTTGGGCGCCGCCACGAGCGCCTTATTCAAAGCGGCGGCAGCCTCCTCGGGCTTTCCGGATGCGTCCAGCATCTGCGCGCGCGCCAGGTAGTAGTCCCCGCTCCGCGCGGCTTCCGGCACGCGGTCCATCCGCTCGATTCCGGCCTGCGCGCCCTCGGAATGGAAGGCTGCGATGGCCAAGTCCAGTTCCAGGTCCGCCGACGGACCGGCCGCCTCGGCCTGCTCCAACAACTTCTTGGCGAGGGCGAACTGGTTCGATTCCAGGAGCGCGCGCCCGGCATCGGCAAGCACGGCCGGCGGTGGTTTTAGAGCGGCGATGCGGCCCGCCGCGGCCGCAGCCTGCTCCGTTTTCCCATCGTCGAGCGACAGGCGAAGATAGCGCAACTGCGCGTCCGGATCGCTCGGATCCTTGGCCACGGCCTCCTCGACGCGCTTCCGGTAATCCGCCTGCCGCTGCTCGGGAGTGAGGCCGAGATAATCCACTAGTCCCGCCGGCACGGTGGCGAGCTTGGTCGGGCCCAGTTGCCGGAAACGGTCCATGGCCGCCTTGGATTCGGCGGTCAAACCCGCGAAGCCCAGCGCGTTGGCGAAGTGGTATTGGGTCTTGGAATCGTCCGGCGCCAGCTCGGCCGCTCTGCGCAGGACCCGCACCGCATCGGACGCGCGGTCCAAGGCCATGTACGTCTCGCCCAGGCGATCCAGGGTGACGGCGTTATCGGGGTCGCGGGCGGCGGCGAACTCGAGGTCCGTCAGCGCGGCCTCGGGATTCCCCTGCTTGTTGTACAGATTGCCGCGAGCCGAGCGCGCCAGCGCCAGGTCCGGATTCAATTTCAAGGCCGTGTTTAAGTGCTCCATGGCCACCGTCTGGTCGACGTCCACTTGCGCCAGGCCGAACTCGAGATGGCCGTCGGCATCGCCGGGATGGCGCTTGATATACCAATCGAGGTCGGCCATGCCTTCGTCGAACTTGCCCAGGCGGGCCAGCATGAAGCCGCGCTCGCGGCGCGCCAGGTCGTCGCCGGGCTCCAGTTTCAGGTAGCGTTCCCAGGCCGCCAGCGAATCTTCCCATGCCCGAAGCTCGCTGGTCACGATCGCCGTCAGTTTCTGCACATCCGCCCGCCGCGGCGCGAGCGTGGCCGCGCGCGCCAGAAGCGTGGCGGCGGCCTCCCTTTGTTTCAACTCCTCGTCCGCCCACGCCAACGCGTAAAGCACGTCCACGTTTTGGGGCTGCTGCCGGAGGGCCGTTTCGAGGACGTCGCGCGCCCGCTGGTTGTGCCCGGCGCGGGAAGCCGCCACGCCCAGGCGGTAGAGCAGGCTGAAATTGGATGGGTCCGCCTCCAACGCCCGCGCCAGGTATGGCTCGGCCTTGTCGAACTGGCCGGCGGAGCCGAGCGCCACGCCCAGCGCCAAATTCAAGCCCGGGTCGCTCCCCGCCCTGGCGGACAGCCGTCCCGCCAGGGCCTCGGCTTCCGAACGGTCGCCCGCCAGGTACAGCGCCTGGAGTTTCAGCATCGCCGCGTTAGGGGCTTCTTGCTGGCTCGCGGGCAGGCGCTTCAGGTATGTCAGGGCCTCCGCGCCGTCCGCGCGATTCAGGGCCAGACGGGCCAGTTGCAGGTTGGCGTTGGAATGCGCCGGATCGATGGCGGCGGCTTTCAGATACGCGTCGCGCGCTCCCTTCTCGTCGCCCGCGCCCAGCAGATGGTTGCCGTAGTTGCTCAGAACATCCGCCGAGCGCGGCGCGGCCGCCACCGCGCGGCGGTGGAACTCGTCCGCTTCGCCGGATTTCTTCTGGCTGTCCAGAGCTACGCCAAGCAGGCTGAGGATCCGGGCATCGTTGGGAAGCGAGCGCAACGCGGTGCGCAAGGTCCGCTCGGCCGAGGCAAAATCTCCCCGCCCCATGGCCGCCGCCGCGCTGGCGGCCGGGTCGTCGCCGGCGCCGCGGCCGGCCGCCGCGCACAGCAGCAGCGCCGCCACAATCGACGCGGAATGCGATACCGAACGGCGCATGACAAACGCGAAGGGAACAGTTCGATTCTATCGGAACCGCGCCGCCTGGCGCCATCGGAGAAGCTGTCAGCCATCAGCCGTCGGCTAAACCAGCCCCGGCGCCGGTGCGCGTCCGTGGAGCGAGCCTCCGGCTTGCCATGCCGCCATTCCTGGCGGCATCCTCCCGGTCGGCGGATGCCCGCAAGAAAGCGGGCATGGCAGGCCGGAGGCCCACTCCACGGGGGCGAACCGGGGGAGCAACTCACCGTCGAGGTCTTTCGTGAAATCCCGCGGGCCGCAGGCCCTCCACAACAGGCCAGGAGGTCCGCCCCACTGCCCGGCGCGGGGTATCCTGGATTCAATGACGCGAAGAGAACTGCTGGCGCTGTCCTTGGGACCCCTTGCCATGAGCCGCTTGGCCCGCGCGCAAAACGGCATGGCTTCGCGTGGCCTCAAGCCCCAACCGCGCGGCAAACCTTCGGGCTTGCCCTTCAACGCGCATTTCGTCAACGTGGCCCAGGCGGCCGGGTTGCGGGCGCCGGTGATCTACGGAGATGTGAGGGTCAACGACTACATCGTGGATTCCATGGGGTGCGGCATGGCATTCATCGATTACGATAACGACGGCTGGCAGGATATCGTCGTGCCGACCGGCCGCCGCTGGCAGTCCTCTCCCGAAGAGGCCGTCATCCGGCTCTACAAGAACAACCGCGACGGCACGTTTTCCGACGTGACCGCCACATCCGGGCTGGGCCGCAGCGTCTGGGCGATGGGCATCACGGTGGGCGACTACGATAACGACGGCTTCGACGACATCTTCATCACCTGCTGGGGCCAGAACATTCTCTTCCACAACAACGGCGACGGCACGTTCTCCGACGTGACCGGGAAGGCCGGGCTGCTTCATCCCGGAACGCGCTACGGCTCGGGCTGCACATGGGTGGATTACGATCGCGACGGCAAACTGGATCTGTTCGTCTCGCACTACATGGTCTTCGACAAGGACGTCATGCCGCCGCGCGGACACGACGACACCTGCACTTACCGGGGCATTCCGGTGTACTGCTTCCCGCACAGCGTCCCCCAGGAGCGCTGCCGTCTTTATCACAACAACGGAGACGGGACTTTTACCGACGTGAGCGAGCAATCCGGCATCCTGGGCGTCAAACCGGGCTTCTGCCTCACCGCGGCCGCGACCGATTTCGACGGCGACGGCTGGCCCGATATCTACGTAGCCTGCGATACCACCCCCAGCCTCCTGTTCCACAACAACCACGACGGCACGTTTACCGAGCAGGGTCTGGCCAGCGGCATCTCGCTGAGCGAGGACGGGCAGGAGCAGGCGGGAATGGGGCTGGGCATTGGCGACTACGATTTGGACGGCAACCTCGACATCCTCAAAACCCATTTCCGAGACGACACTCCGGCCCTGTACCGCGGCAACGGAAAAGGCTATTTCCGGGATTCCACGCTGCTGGCCGGCCTGGGAGTCGAGACCCGGTTCGTGAGCTGGGGCGACGGAATCGTGGACCTCGACAACGACGGCCTTCCCGACCTCTTCTTCGCCACCGGCATGGTGTATCCCGAAGTGGAAGAGAAGTTCCCCGATTATCCCTACAAGACGCCGTCGGTGGTGTATCGCAATCTCGGCCAGGGGAAGTTCGAGGAGTTGATGGATGAGGCGGGGCCCGGCGTCACCGAGCCGCATTGCAGCCGCGGGGTGGCCTTTGGCGATTTCGATAACGACGGCGACGTCGATATCCTCATCATGAACATGAACGAGCCGCCCTCGCTGCTGCGCAACGACATGAAGGGCGGCAATCACTGGCTCAAGGTGCTGCTCCAGGGCGTGGTTTCGAATCGCTCCGCCATCGGCGCGCAGGTCGTCGCCGCCTACGGCGGGCGGAAGCAGAAACAGGCGGTGCTGGCGCAATCCTCCTACCTCTCGGTGAACGATCGCCGCCTGCATTTCGGCCTTGGCGCCGAAAAGACCGCCAGCCTGGAAATCCACTGGCCCAACGGAGGCGTGGAGAAGATCGCCAGCGTGGACGCCGACCAGTTGGTGGTGGTCAAGGAAGGTTCCGGCGTGGTCCGCACGGACCGCTTCGCGCCGAGCCCGGCCGCCGCCAAACCCTGAAACGAACCACGTGGCGCGGACTCTCGGATCGGGTCGAGTGACGGGGATTGCGCCCCGTCGCTCCAGTTCCTTCTCGAGCGCATACAGGTCGATGTTGGCCGGCGGCGTGCTACCTTTGGATTGCATCGCGTGAGTTTCCGGCCGGGTAGCGGCCGTGGCAAGGACGGATTTTGTATGCTTGAGAACGATTCGGTGAAACGCAGAGACTTCGTGAAGAACGCGGCCGCCATCGGCGCCGCGCTGGGAGCGGCCGGCAAGGTCTGGTCCAAATCGGCGTCGAAGACCGGCCGGGTGATCGGCGCCAACGACAGGATTAACGTCGCGGTAATCGGAGGCGGCATGCGCGGTCCGGAGGACGCCCGCACCGTGGCCCGCATCGCCGAGACCTCCAACGCGAAAATCGTCGCGGTCTGCGATCTTTACGAGAAACGCAAGAAAGCGCTCGTCGACCGGCACAAGTGCGACGGCTATTCCGACTACCGCGAGGCGATCCACCGCTCCGACGTGGACGCCGTAGTGATCGCCGTGCCGGACCACTGGCATGCCCGAATGGCGCTCGAAGCCATGGACCAGGGGAAGGATGTCTACGTGGAGAAACCCATGACGCATACCATTCCCGAAGCCAGGCAGTTGGTCGCCAAGGTGAAGGAGACCGGGCGCGTGCTCCAGGTCGGCTCCCAGACCACTTCGGGGGCGCAGTGGGCCGCGGCGAAAAAGGCCATTGCCGATGGCTCCATCGGCCACATGGTCATGAGCCAGGGATCCTATCACCGCAACTCCAAAGAAGGCGAGTGGAATTACGCCATCGACCCGAACGCCGGTCCGGACGGCAAGGGCGACGACCATATCGACTGGAATATGTGGATTAGCGGGGCCCCCAAGCGGCCCTTCGACGCCGATCGCTTTTTCCGCTTCCGCAAGTACTGGGATTACTCCGGCGGGATCGCCACCGACCTGTTCTTCCACGTGGTGGCGCCCATGAACATCTGCTGGCCGGAGCCGGAGTTCCCAACCAGGGTGATGGCGGGCGGAGGCATCTACGGCGGCCCCGCCTTCGAAGAGAAGCGCGAAGTCCCGGACACGTTCCACTTCATCGCCGATTTCCCCAGCAACCACTCGCTGGTGCTCTCCTCCTCGATGGCCAACTCCCGGCACATCCCCGGCCTGATCCGCGGGCATCTCGGAACCATCGTCATGGTGGACAACGGCATGTTCGAAAGCGGCACGGATCACATCACCATGACCCCGGAGAACCGCGTTACCGACGCCGACTACAAAGCCAGGTTCGGAAATGCGGCCAAGACCATACCGGTGACGGAAATCGACGATGAAGCCGTCCACATGGCGAATTTTCTGGACTGCATGCGCACGCGCCGGAAACCCATTCTGGATGTCGAGACCGGCTACCACGTCCAGGTCGCCATCTCCATGGCGGTGCAGTCGTACCGGGAAGGCCGGGTCCTGTACTGGGACGCCAAGAACGAGAAGGTGACGTCCACGCCGTCCACCCGCGCGACGTAGTCTTGGTGGCGCGGACGATCGTTTCTTGTCGTCTGCGTTTGTTTGCGAGCCGGCAGGCCGCAAAAGACGAAAGCCCGCGCCACGTTGTACACTTCGATCATGCTGCGCTTTGCTAAAGCTGTCGTTCTTGCGGCCGCGCTCGTTGCGCCCGCTCTCTCCCAAGGAACTGCCAACCCCCTCGTGGGACGGTGGGATCTCGCCGTCGCCAGAGGATCCACGACGCAACCCAGTTGGCTGGGAGTGGTGGAAAAGGGCGGCAACCTCGAGGTGTGGTACCAGCCTCCCACGGCCAATGTGTACCAGTTGAAGGACTTCAAGGTGTCCGGGTCGCATGTGACCATCGTCATGTCCCCGGCCTCCGAGAACCGGCCGGCCGTGACCTGGGAACTCGACGCCGCGGGCGACAATCTCACCGGCGTTCAAAAGCGCGGCGAGACGGCCTCGGCGGTAACCGGCGTCCGCGCGCCCGACTTGAAGCGCCCGGCGCCGCGCGCCTGGACGGACCCCGAGCCTCTCTTCAACGGCAGGAATCTGGACGGCTGGCAACCGGTCGGCGGCGCCGCCAACAGCCACTGGACCGTGACGGACGGCCTGCTGGTCAACGAAGCTCACGGCGCGAACCTGATGACCACCCGGAAATTCGACGACTTCAAAGTCCACTTTGAGGTGAATTGCCCGGACGATGGCAATAGCGGATTCTACTTGCGGGGCCGCTACGAACTCCAGATCGAGTACGAGCCGCTCACCTCCAATCCGGTGGAGCGCCGCATCGGGTCGATCTACGGGCGGATCGCTCCCAGCGTCGAACTGCCGCGCAAGCCGGGAACCTGGGAGACGTTCGATGTCACCCTGGTGGGCCGCATCGTCACCGTGGTCCGCAACGGCGTGACTACGATCGACAAGCGGGAGATCGAAGGCATCACCGGCGGCGCGCTCGACGTCAACGAAGGCGACCCCGGCCCGTTCTACATCCAGGGCGACCACACCGGCGGCCTGAAATTCCGCAACATCACCGTATCCGTCCCGAAAAACTAGCCCGACTTCCGCGCCACCATTGGCGGATGGAAGCGGCGATCCAACTCCCGCATTTTCAGTAGTGAGATTTCGGGAGGCCCTTGAATACTGACTACTGGTTGGCCCGGTCTATTGTCGCTGGTGGTGCGCGTCCGATATTACGGCGTGTATGATTGCCGCGGCGCGCTGAAGCGTGCGCTACGTCGGCGCGCTAGGCGCTAGAATGCGGCTTCATCGGGAGAGAATCCTATGTTGAAGCGCAGCGCCCTGTTTCTGGGCATCGTTCTGGCGGCTGTTCCGGCGTGGACGGCGTCCTATTACACGGTCCGGCTGGACGATCCGAAAGCGGTCTACCTGACGAAGGAGAGTTTTCCCGTGCACGCCGATGGCGTGTCCGACGATACGGCCGCAATTCAACAGGCCATCGACAAGGCCTCGGGAGTGGTCTTCGTTCCCGAAGGCCGCTACCGGATCGCGTCGACCATCACGGTTGGGGCCGGAATTCGCGTGATCGGGTATGGCGCCAACCGGCCGGTGATCGTGCTGGCCGAAAACACGCCGGGCTACCAGGACAAGAACGCCGAAAAGTACATGGTGTTCTTCTCGGGCGGGCGCTCCGGAGGACCAGGAGGCGGTGGCTCGGGCCCCGGCGGACGGGCCGCGGGCGGAGGCTTCGGCGCACAGGCCCCGGCTGGAGGACGCGGAGCGCAGGCGGGCGCTCCCGGAGGCGGACGCGGCGGCCGGATGCAGGACGCCGGCGCCGGGACCTTCTATTCGGCGATGAGCAACATCGATCTCGAAATCAAGGACGGGAATCCGGGCGCGGTCGGAGTGCGCGGCACCTACGCGCAGCACTGTTTCCTGGCCCACATGGACTTCCACATCGGCTCCGGCATCGCGGGCATTCACGACACCGGCAACGTGGCCGAGGATGTCCATTTTTACGGGGGCCAGTACGGCATCTGGACCAAGACGCCGTCCCCGAGCTGGCAGTTCACGGCCGTCGACGCAACCTTCGAAGGCCAGCGCGAGGCTGCGATCCGCGACATCGAAGCGGGTTTGACGCTGATTCGGCCGCGGTTCAAGAACGTGCCGACGGCCATCTCCATGGACGACGGGCACGGCGACGAGCTGTGGGTGAAGAACGCGAGGATGGAAGACATAAGCGGCCCGGCGCTGATTATCGGCAACGAGAAGAATGCGAAGACCGAGATCAACCTGGAGGACACGGTCTGCCAGCGCGTGCCGGTGTTCGCGCTCTTTCGAGAGAGCGGGAAGAAGGTGGCCGGTCCGGCCGCAATGTACGAAGTGAAAAGCTTCTCGCACGGGCTGAGCTTTGCGGATATCGGCGCCACACCCGCGATGAAAGACGTTTTCGAAACCGCCGCGCTTAGCGCGATGCCGGCGCCCGTGAGATCCGACCTGCCCGCCCTGCCGCCCGGCGACACGTGGGTGAACATTCGAACGCTAGGCGCCAAGGGCGACGGAACCACGGACGATACGGCGGTCTTCAAGAAGGCCATCGCGGAGCGCCGCGCGATCTACCTGCCGTCGGGCAATTACATCGTCACCGACACACTCGTTCTCAAGCCCGAAACGGTGTTGATTGGCCTGCACCCCAGCGCCACGCAGATCGACCTGGTGGACGGAACGCCGGCATTCCAGGGGGTCGGCGGCCCGAAGCCGCTGATCGAGGCGCCTAAGGGCGGGACCAATATCATGATCGGCATCGGGCTGTACACCAACGGCATCAATCCCCGCGCGGTGGCGGCGAAATGGATGGCGGGCGCGGATTCCATGATGAACGACGTCCGCTTCCTGGGCGGCCACGGAACGAACAACATCGATGGCAGCCGCCAGAACCCGTACAACAACACGCACACGGCCGATCCGGACATGAACCGGCGCTGGGACGGCCAATATCCCAGCCTGTGGGTTACCGATGGCGGCGGCGGGACCTTCTTCGATATCTGGACGCCGAGCACCTTCGCGCAGGCCGGCATGCTGGTATCCGACACGGCCACCGAGGGGCGGGTCTACCAGATGTCGAGCGAGCACCACGTGCGCCACGAAATCCAACTGCGCAACGTGTCGAACTGGCGGATCTACGCGCTGCAGACCGAGGAGGAGCGGGGCGAAGGCGGTTTCGCGCTGCCGCTGGAGATCGACGGATCGAGCGACATCACAGTGGCGAACTACCACATTTATCGCGTGATCAGCATGTTCCAGCCGTTCCCCGAGGCCATCGAGATCTCGGACTCGAAGAACATCCGCTTCCGGAACATACACTGCTACAGCAACAGCAAGGTCTCTTTCGACGACACGATTTACGACGCCACCCACAACGCCGATATCCGCCAGCGCGAGTTCGCGTGGCTGACGGTTTCCGGCAACCCTCCGGCGGCGCACCCGGCGGCGGCATCCGTCGCGCTGGCGCCGGGGGCGAAGGTCGAGAAGCTGGCGGGCGGATTCTATAACGTCTCGGGCGGGGCGGCCGACGCTTCCGGCGACTTCTACTTCGTGGACGCCCACTGGCAGCGGATCTACCGCTGGTCGGCGGGAACGCGCCGGCTTTCGACGGTCCGCGACAACCCGATCGACCCGATCAACCTGGCCTTCGACAAGGCGGGCAACCTGATGGTGACATCTTACACGGGCGCGGGAACGGTTTACGCGTTCAAGCCAGGCGCTCCGGGAGACGACATCACATTGCTGAAACCGGAGAAGACCGCCCCGCGGCCGGGGATGATGCCGGTGCTGCCGGTGAGCGACTGGCACGTGAATAAGGCGGCGCTCCAGCAACCCCAGTGGCAGTACGTCTCACCTGACGGCACGACGTATCTTCCGGCGGGCCAGGACTTCGTCGGCGGCGCGGTGAGCTGGGGCATCAAGAGCAGCGCCTTGCTGCGAGGCTTTGGCCTGGCCCCCGCGACTCCCGGCAAGCCCGCCTACATCACCGACGAGTCGGACCAGACCACCTGGGTTGGGACGGTCGGCCCGGATGGGAGCATGGCCGACCTCAAGATCTTCGCCTGGCAGGGCGGCGAGGGCGTGGCTGTGGATACGCAGGGCAACGTGTTCATCGCGGCCGGACAGATCTACGTGTATAACCCGTCGGGGCGGTTGATCGACATGATCGAGGTCCCGGAGCGGCCGATTCAGTTGGCATTCGGCGGGAAGGACGGGCGGACGCTGTTCATCGCGGCGCGGACCTCGTTGTACGCGGCGCGGGTCAAGGTCAAGGGGCGGTAGGGTTCGGGCTCGGATGCCTTTGTGGGGCGGGCGCCCTCGCCCGCGCCGGACCCCCTGGTCCGGCCCCCGGGTGTGTGCGCGTTGCCCGCGTTGCCGTTCGCGCTGTAGGAATCCGATGCAGTGGTTCGAAGACGAGGCTTTCTGGGAGACGTTCTGCCCGCATCGTTCCTGGCAGGGGCTATTCGGCCGTGCCGGCGGGCTTGGCGGCTTTGCGCTCCCGCGCGTAGAAACGCTTTCCGCAGGCCCGGCAGTGCTTCGGGACGCGCCGCAGGCCTCTCATCAACGCGTCGATGAACCCGCGCGGCATGGAGGGAGCCAAATCCTTCGACAGACACCCCGGGCAACGCGATTCCCCGGGTTTGACCTCGATCCGCTGTTTGACTACCAATCCGGCAGTGTAGCGCATTTGAAACCAAAAGCGCGCCCGGCAGCCCAACCCACCTTGGAGTGGTGCGCTTTCGCGGGAGGTGTTAGTCTGGATTGGTGCGCAGCCTGTTGCTGTTCCTTTCGCGGCGCCAGCGGTTGCGAAACTGGATGGAAACCTCTCCGGCGGCCCGGCGCCTGGCGGCGCGCTTCGTGGCCGGCGCGACCCTCGATGAGGCGTTCGCCGTCTCCCGGCGTCTGAACGCGGAGGGCATTACCGTCACGCTCGATCACCTGGGCGAAAGCGTGACGTCGCTCGCTGAGGCCGCCGCGGCGCGCGACGTCTACCTGCGCACACTCCCGGCCATCGCGGAGACGGGGATCCAAGGCAACGTCTCGCTGAAGCTGACGCAACTGGGGCTGGACTTTTCCTACGGCCAATGCCTGGCCAACGTGGAACAGCTCGCGGCCTGCGCCGCCCGGCTGAATACGTTCGTGCGAATCGATATGGAGTCCAGCGAGTATGCCGGCCGCACCCTCGGGCTGGCCGCCGGCCTGCATGCCAGGTACGGGTCGGTGGGCGTGGTGATCCAGGCCTGCCTCTACCGCTCCAGGCAGGACATTGAAGCGCTGTGCGAGAAACGCGTGCGCGTGCGGTTGTGCAAGGGGGCCTATCTCGAGCCGGCCAGCGTCGCGTTCCCGCGCAAATCGGACGTGGACCGCAACTACGTCGCATTGATGAAACTGCTGCTGGACAAAGGCCAGTACCCCGCCATCGCCACGCACGACGAGAAGATCATAGCGGAAGCCAAGGCGTACGTCGCCGGGCGCAATATCGCGCGCGACGCTTTTGAGTTTCAGATGCTGTACGGCATCCGGCGCGACCTGCAAGAGCAACTGGTTTCGGAAGGCTACCGCGTGCGGCTCTACGCTCCTTTCGGCCAAGCCTGGTATCCGTACTTCATGCGCCGCCTGGCCGAGCGGCCCGCGAATGTCCTTTTCATTCTGAGGAATCTGCTTCGGCGGTGAGGCTCCTCCGGATCAAATGGCCGCGGATGAACACCCAAGAAAGGTCTGTCCGCTTCTGTCGGCGGCTCAACATGGTTTCGTCCGGGCCTACGCCGGACTTGCCGCCCGGCTTCCCTCCAACGCCTCCACCAGCGCCAAGATGTTCTCTCTGGGCATCCCCGGACTTACTCCACCGCCCACCGACAGGATCAGGCCCCGCCCCCCGGTCCGCGCCAGAATGTCCTCCGCCGCCGCGCGCACCGCCGCGGGCGTCCCACGCACCCCGATCTCCAGCGGCGCTACGTTCCCCATCAGGCACAGCCGCCCCCCGGTCTTCTCCCGCGCCTGCATCACGTCGATCTTGTGGCTCCAGTTCAGCACGTCGAACCCCACGCCCGCCAACTCCCCCAGGAACGGCCGGACGTTCGCGTCGTTGTGGTAAGCCTTCACCCAGTCCGCCGGAAACGCCTCGCAGATCCTCTTCAAATAGGGATGCGCAAACTCCCGGTAGGCCGCGCCCGACAGGAACCCCACGATGTCGTCCAACACCAGGATCCCTTCCACCGTCCCGCCCGCCGCCTCCGCCTGCGCGCTCAGCCAGTCGATCACCGTCCGGGTCGTCAACTCCAGAAGCTTGTGTACCGCCGCGGGGTTCTCCACCGTATCCAGAAGGAACTCCGAAACGCCCCGCAGAAACGCCGCCAGACACAGCGGGCCGCGCGCCGCCACCACCGGGATCGTGTACCCCGCGTCCAGGATCCGCTGCCGCTGTTTGCGGTACACGCGTAGCGCCAACGGCATCAATCCGTCGGTCAGCGGATTCACCCCCGCCATTCCTTCCACGTCTTCGATGCGCTTCAATACCGGCGACTGCGCGGGCGGCTGATCCCCCCAAAAGTGAATCCGGCAGCCGAACGCCGACGGCTCGATGGCCATTCCATATTCGACCCACCAGGAGGGAAACGGGATGATCTCCGGGAACTCCCTTGCGATTCGCAGGTTGGCCTGGAACCACAGTTCCGGGTCCATGTAATAATCCAGGTGGCCGGCTCCGACATACCCGGGAATCCACGGGCTATCGACGATCAGCGCCAGCGGCGTAGCCGCGCCGGGAGCTTGTTTGGCCGCGGCTTTGAAACACTGCCACTGTTCGGGGCGCATGAAGTTACATTGTCTCAGACGCCGCCCCAGCCCGCGCCCTCTGTTAAGATCTTTGGTCCGCTGACGATTGGAGGATCTCCATGCTCATCGTGGCCGCGATTCTGGCCATTTTCGTCTACGGTATGATCGCCGCCATGCTGGGGACGATCCTGCCGGACTTCTCGCAACGCTTCAACCTGACCCCGAAACAAAACGGGAATATCGCCCTGGTGCAGGCCCTCGGTTTGATTGCCGCCTCGATCTTCGCCGGCCCCGTGATCGATTCTCAGGGGACCAAAGCCGGACTGCTGCTGGGGCTTGGCCTGGCGGCATTGGCATTGCTGCTGCTTCCGAGATCCTCCGGTTACGGCTTCATCGCGCTCTGTCTGCTGCTGCTCGGCCTGGGCGGCGGATGCATCGTGACCGGCGCTTTCGCGCTCGCGGGTAGCATGGGCGGGAATACTGCCCGGACCTTCAACCTGGTGAACCTGTTCTTCGGCCTGGGCGGAATGGCCACGCCCTTCATCGCGGCCAACCTTTTCAAGAAGGATGCGGAGAAGTTGTGCTATTTCGCCGGCAGCGTGGCCGCGCTGACCTTCTGCTTCCACGTCGTCACCGCCATGCCGCCTGCCACGGTAGGGTACAAGCTGTCCCAGGCTGGAGACGTGGTTGCATCGCCGGTCTTCTGGCTGTTGGGCGCGATGCTGTTCCTCTACGTCTCGGCCGAAGTGGGAGTCTGGAACTGGATGGCCCGCCACCTGATCGCCCAGGGGATCAGCGAGAGTAAGGCGCTCAACACCCTCGGTCTGGGATTCGCGCTCGGCATCACGCTCGGCCGCGTGGCTGTCGCGCCTGTGTTGACTTCCGTGGCGCCGAAATTCGTCACTTTGGGCGCGGCCGCCCTGATGGTGATCACGCTGCTGGTGGCGCTGCGCACCAAGGACGCGGTGGTGGCCGGAATCGCGGTCTTCTGCGCCGGCCTGGCCATGGCGCCGGTTTTCCCCACTGTGAATTCGATGGCCAGCGAGGCGTTTCCAAAGGTCCAGGCGACCGCCATGGGCCTGTGCCAGACCTTCGGATGGACCGGCTTGGCGGTCAGTTCGGGCATCATCGGCGCCATCGCCGGAGGAGATCCCAAGCGGCTCAAGAAGGCGCTGTTGATCCTGCCGCTTTTCTCCGTGCTGATCGTGCTGGCCAACCTGGCGCTGCTGGGGATGATTAAGTAGCCAGCGAAGGCGCTTTCTCCCGGCGGGCGTGTGGCCGATAATGGTGGAGGCATGAACCGCGACGAAGCGATTGCCGAGATCACGCGGCGACTGGTGGATTACTACCGGCCGGAGCGGATCTATCTGTTCGGCTCGGTGGCTCGGGGAGACGATGGGGCGGACAGCGATTTGGACTTTCTCGTCGTGGTTCCCGACGACGTTGCCGGAGAGAAGGTGCGTCCCGGCGCGGCGCGGAAAGCGGTGCGCGGGACGGGCTTCGCGAAGGACATCGTGACGTGGCGAAGCACGGACTTCAAAAGGCGGGCGGCGTGGGTGAAGTGCTCCTTGCCGGCTACCGTGGTGCGGGAGGGAAGGGTCCTTTATGAAGCCGGATGAGGCCAGGGTGGGGGAGGCGCGCGAGTGGCTGGCCAGAGCTTCCGAGGATCCCGCCTGAGCCCGGGTGCTGGCCGGCTCTGGCCATTGTGCGAACGCCCTGTTCCTCCGCCAACAGGCCGCCGAGAAAAGCCTGAAGGCTTTCCTGACCTATCATGATCGACCGTTTCGGCGTACAGCGCTTCCGATCCGGACGAAGCAGCTTGAGCGGGCCCGCCGCGGTC
The DNA here is from genome assembly GCA_903882645.1 of uncultured Acidobacteriia bacterium. Classification (GTDB taxonomy): domain Bacteria; phylum Acidobacteriota; class Terriglobia; order Bryobacterales; family Bryobacteraceae; genus BOG-224. Next base: position 38,661 of record CAIRXZ010000028.1, read on the forward strand.
ACCCGCGCAGAAGCTCGACTCTGAGCGGCGGTGATTTGAAACTCTCGGACTGGGTTTCGCTGCTGTCCGGCGAAGTTGGATGAAATCCCGTTTTTCGTCCACTACGCCGGATCCCAAGCGATAACATATCCCAACAAGCCCCCCCCGACTGCCTCCAGCCGTCTTCTGGCATCGGCCCAACAAACCGGTCATAATATGATAGGGAGGCATTTGTGAGCGTATGATCCATGAAGTGAAGGACCTCTCGCCAGACCAGAAGCTGGCAGTCGAAAGCCTCCTTGGGCGGCCCGTGTCGGAGCAAGAGGCGGTGAGCGTGCAGGCGTTCCAGCCGCCCGCCATTTCCCGTCGGCGGCGCCAGGAGATCGCCGAGGCTCTTCGTCGTTACTTTGCCGAGGTGGACGCGAAACGCCAGCCCGTTCCCGCCGACGTGGCCGGCGGCATTATCGACGAGGCTATGCGGGACAGCCGCCCTGGCTACCGCCCACGCCAGTGAGGATCGTCCTCGACACCACTATTCTTGTCCGCGCGAATGAAAGTTCCCAAGGACTCGCCCGTCAGCTCTTGCTCGACATTGTCACCAGCCGGCACACTTTACTGCTCTGCAATGAGATGCTCCATGAGTTGGCGAGAGTCCTTCGATACCCCAGACTGCAAGCCCTTCATGGCTTGCCGGAGTCCCGAATCTACGACTACATCGGCTTCCTGCGCGAGGTTTCCCAACTGGTGACGCTGAATCCGGTGCTGAGCGTACCAATCCGGGATGTCAACGATATAGTTGTTGTCCAGACGGCGGTGATCGGTGAGGCGGATGTCATCAGCACCACCGACGCGGACTTCTATGATCGACGCATCACCCGGTTCCTGGCGAACCTAGGGATCGCGGTTATGGACGACGTGACGTTGCTGCGGAAAATGCGGGTTTAGCGGCCTGGAACCTCAATTCTCCGTCGGCTTGTCGCCCACCTTATCGACGACCAGCACCTTGACCGAACTCTTGCTGGATATCAGTTTCAGCCCAAGCTGGCTCTCCAAGGCGGCGAATATGTCCGGAGCCGGATCGCTTACCCCATCCAGTGCGCTGGCCTGCCCGGACGATGACTCGGGGTTCGAAGTCAAATCGAACGCTGTGGCCGCACGCGCACAGTCCAAGGTGAAGTCGTACGTCCCGGTCAGGCCCGTCTTATCCGCCGCCGGGTGGTCGATCTGGCTCCTTATGATCCGAAGCAGGTCCGCAACCGTCTGCATCCTGGCCGCGATATGCAACAACGGGTTCCCTCTCTGGCCGTAGAGGTTGATTCGCGGAAAGCCGGGCGGGAACACCGGCCAACCGTTCTTGTCGGTTGGCCACTGGTATCCGGGCGTTGGGTGTAACGAAGGATCCGGCGGCGCGTTAACTGGAGCCTTTTCGGCCTCCCGCAATTTGGAGCCACCCTTTGCTACCACCAAATCGTAGCTCGGAAGCTCTCGTTGTTCCCAGTGGGCCACCAAGCCGAAGCGCTCCGCCAGCAGGCTACGAAGCATGGCGGTAAGTTGGTCCGCCTTTGCGCCAAGAGGGACCTTGGCCACGATGTCGTACTTGTCGCGATCCAGCGAAGGAGGGCCCAGAACAAGGTTGGAATCGTCGTACTGCAGATCGTAGGCCCTCGTGATCAGCATCCTCAACGGAAAACCTGAAGCGGTGAATTCGCCCGGGTTGCTCGTGCCGGGACCGCCCGTCATCCGGCCGGAGCGCGCCGGATCGGAAGAAGCGGTTGGCTTGATGGAAGCGACCTCGAAAGAAGGCGGAGCGGTAGTTTGCGCATAAGAGCAGATAACCGCCCACGCAAGCAGGCTTGCTATGGTTCGCAGTGTCATCGCTGACCTCCAAAGTCCCGTCAACTGAAGGCGTCTTGGACACCATAAGGTTACACGCAATATCACATGTTTGGACCTATTGCTCTTCTTTGTGCTTGGCGCCACGCAGGAACTCGCAGAGACCCACGCTGTACAAGAGCACGCCTATGGGGCTTGGGAACGAAAAGTGGTTAGCGGAGAAGTAGCCCGACTGGCGTCCCTGGTCCTCACCCGCGTTTTGCGACATCACCAGGGGTCTGACCCCCACTAGTAGTCTATCCTGGAGTCTGGAGCCACGCACTTGAGCCGCATTTTCTCAGCATTCCGCTGCTTCTTCAACATCTTGTTCGGCGGTCGGCTTTCCGATGCCGCGCTCGCCGATCTCGGGCTTGCAAGACGCACTGCCGCCGCGCCGCCGAAGGCGCCTGCCGCGGCCCCGGCGCCCGTTTCGCGGGCTTCGGATGGCGCAGTGCAGATCCTCGCCATCCTTCAGCGCGACTCGCGTTTGATCGACTTCCTCATGGAGGACATCGGCTCCTATTCCGACGACCAGGTCGGCGCGGCCGTCAGGGAGCTGCACGGCCAGTGCCGCGAATCCCTGTCGCGCTGCGTCTCGCTCGAACCGGTGATCGACGGCGTGGAAGGAACCTTCGCCAAGGCGCCTTCCTCCGACCCGAGCGCGGTGCGGTTCATCGGCAACGTACCCGCCAAGCCGCCCTCCGGCGGTGTTCTGCGTCACAAAGGTTGGCGCGCGGTCAAGGTGGACCTGCCGGCGCTGCCGCCCAAGCAGGACGCGGCGATCGTCGCGCCGGCCGAGATCGAAATCGAGTAGGCGATGAACGTCGGCATCGACCTCGGCACCACCAATTCGGCGCTGGCGTTTATCGACGCGCGCGAGGCGGAAGATCGCGACTACCCGCCGGTTCACGTCTTCGAAACGCCGCAGCTCGTCGCTGCCGGGCGCACGGAGCCGCGGCGCACGCTGCCGTCGTTTCTGTTTCTCGAAGACGGGCAGCCCGTCGGCGCTTACGCGCGCGATCAAGGGGCGCTGGTGCCGACGCGGCTGGTGCACTCGGCCAAGTCCTGGCTCTCGAACCCCGAGGTGGACCGCACCGCCAAGATTCTTCCGTGGGACTCGCAGGAGACGGGGCGCGTGCTTTCGCCGGTGGAAGTGTCGGCGCGCATCATCGCCAAGTTCCGCGAGGAATGGGACCGCGCGATGGGCGCTCCTCTGGCCGGGCAGGACATCGTCCTCACCGTCCCGGCTTCCTTCGATGAGGAGGCGCGCGAGCTGACGGTCATGGCGGCGCGCGACGCCGGCCTCGACAAGCTCGCGCTGCTCGAAGAGCCTGCCGCGGCGTTCTATTCCTGGATCTCGAACAACCTGGCGCAGTCGCGCAAGAAACTGTTCGACGGCCAGACGGTGCTGGTTTGCGACGTGGGCGGCGGCACCAGCGATTTCAGCCTGATCCGCGTCTCGCGCAACGGCGACCTGGTCGATTTCACGCGCACGGCGGTAGGCAAGCACCTGCTCTTGGGCGGCGACAACCTGGACCTCACGCTGGCGTGGCTGGTGGAAACCAAGCTGGGCGCGAAGCTCTCGATCCGCCAGCGCAGCGGGCTGCGGCGGCAATGTTCGGCGGCCAAGGAGAAGCTGCTGAACGACGCGAGCCTCGGGAGCGTGGAAATCGTGGTGGCAGGCTCCGGCTCGGCGCTGATCGGTCGGTCGCTGAAGAGCGAGATCCTGCGCGAAGAGGCGCTGGAACTGGCGCTCGAAGGCTTCCTGCCGTTCACCGCGCGCGGCGAGGCGCCGAAGGAAGAAACGCGCAGCCTGTTCCGCGAGCTTGGGCTTCCCTACGTTTCCGACGCGGCGGTCACCCGCCACCTGAACGCGTTTCTGGAACCCACGGGCCAGGCGCCCGACGCCATTCTGTTCAACGGCGGCTTCTTCATTCCGGAGATCCTGCAACAGCGCGTGGCCGACGTGGTGGAGCGCTGGTACGGACGCCGGCCCGAGATCCTGGAGAATTCGGAGCTGGATCTGGCGGTGGCGCGCGGCGCCGCTTATTACTCCTACGTGCGCTCCACCGGCAGCGGCGTGCTGGTCCGCGGAGGATTGCCGCGCACCTACTACATCGGTCTGGGCGAGCTTGGCGAAGGCCGCTTCCCGGCGGTGTGCCTGGTCCCGCGCGGCGCCGAGGAAGGCGCGGCCATCGAGATCGATAACGAGGCGCTGCAACTGGTCGCCAACCGGCCCGTCTCGTTCCGCCTCTACAGTTCGCTGACACGCACGGAGGACCAGGCCGGCTCCGTGATCGAGTTCGCCGCCGGAGATCCCGATCTGCACCGGCACGCGCCGCTGAACGCCATGATCCGCTTCGGCAAGCAAGCCGGGGAACGGCTGATTCCAGTGAAGCTGGGGGCGCGGCTCACCGAAATCGGGACCCTGGAGACGTGGTGCGAATCGAAGCTCGGCGACAATCGCTGGCGGCTGCAATTCGAGCTTCGCAAGCAGGCCGGGCAACCCGCGGCGCGCAAGGCGGCGGCTGTGGTGAGCGAGGCGGCATTGCGATCTTCGCTGGAGCTGATCCGGGCGGCCTTCTCGCCGGACGCGAAATCGCCGGTGGCGCCGGAAGAGATTCCCGGAAAGCTGGAGCAGGCCATGGGCCTGGGAAGAAACTCGTGGCCGCTGGCCGCCATCCGCCAACTCGGGGACGCGTTCCTGGCCGCGGCCGGCGGCCGAAAGAAAAGCCCGGCCTACGAGAGCCGCTGGCTCAACCTGTGCGGCTTCTGCCTGCGCCCGGGCTTCGGGTATCCCGGCGACGACCTGCGGATCGAGCAGGCGCGCCGCGTCTACGCGGGCGGCCTCACCTTTGGCAACCAGGCGCAGTGCGAGATCGACTGGTGGATCTTCTGGGGGCGCGTGGCGGGCGGGCTGAACCGCAACCAGCAGACCGACATCTACCAGCGGATCTCCGGCTCCCTGCTGCCGCGCGGCGAGAAGAAGCCGCGGCGGATCAACCCCGCGCTGCTGCGCGAGATGTGGCGGACCGTGGCGAGCCTGGAGCTGCTGCCGATCGGGGCGAAGACGGAGCTGGGCGACGCGCTCGTCCGGCGCGTCAAGGCCGGCGATTTCAAGGAAAGCGAGCTGTGGTGCCTCTCACGGCTGGGCGCCCGCAAACTGTTCTACGGTCCCATGAACCTGGCCGTGCCCGTTGCCGCGGCCACCCGCTGGGCCGAGGCCCTGCTTCCCGTTCCGAACGCCGGCGACGCGCTGGCCGCCCTGGCCCGCCGCACCGAGGACCCCATGCGCGATCTTCCTCCCGCCACCTATGAGAGCGTCAAGCGGAAGCTCGAATCGATGCCGCACGCCGAGCGCCTGCTGGCGGTCCTAGAGGGCGAAGAGGAGGACGACCGCGCGCTCGGGCGGATCTTCGGGGAGGAGTTGCCCTCGGGTTTGGTGCTGGCGGGCTGACGCCCGCCCCTGGAGTTTCTACATTTTCCCCGCGGTTTGTTTTGATTCGATTGCCCCCAGCGGAGATCCGCGGTCCCCAAAGTGAGTCTGTCTATATTGAGTTCTATTGACAGACCGGCCCCAGTATGGCATCCTGTTCTTAGCCC
>CAIRXZ010000029.1 GCA_903882645.1 uncultured Acidobacteriia bacterium
CGATTCAAAACCCAATAAGCAATTTCCCTACCAAACGGCTCACTTCAAGTCGCTCTATCGAAAACGCTCCGGCCCCGAGGATTGCGCGCGCGCCCGAGGGTCATGTCAGCCGGAGCGTTTCCGATACAGCCCTAGGACTTCAAGACCGCGTGGATAACTTCCGGTTGCCCGACAATTCGCCTGGAAGTATTGGTCGGAAACTCGGCAGCATCTGCGTTACCCCGGCGAAGCTCCCAGTGGCGACATACGCCGTCACGCTATGCTGGCTGTATTCGTTCGTCGCGGAGCAGAGCCACATGAGAAAAGAAGGAACACAGTCCGAGTTGGTCGTGCTGGAACATGAGGCTCGGCTTGCGATCGCCGGGAATGGGGCCTCCCTGGAGAGACTCGTCAGGGCGCTCCAAGGGGACATCTATGGCCTCGCCCTGCGCATGTTATGCAATCGGGAAGACGCCGAGGATGCCACGCAAGAGATCCTGGTCCGCATCGTTACCCGCCTGGCGAAGTTCGACTTTCGGAGCAAGCTGAAGACCTGGGCTTACCGGGTCGCGGTGAACTACATACTGGACGTCCGGAAGAGCGCGGTCGAACGGCTGCACCTGAGCTTCGAACGCTTTGCGGAAGACCTCACAGGTGGACTCGAGCTGGAAGCGCCCGCGGAAACCGAGCATTCCCTGCTGATCGAAGAGGTCAAGGTGGCCTGTACACTGGGGATGCTTCAGTGCCTGGACCGGCCGCACCGGCTCGTCTACGTGCTCGGCGAAATCCTGGAAATGCCGGGACCGGAAGCAGCCGAGGTCCTCGATATGAGTCCGAGCCTGTTCCGGAAGCATCTTCAGCATGCGCGTGAAGCCATCCTGAGTTTCACCCGCAGCTATTGTGGCCTGGCTTCGGATACCGCCCCGTGCTCGTGCAACCGGCAGATACGGGCTGCGTTGCGGGCCGGCAAAATACGTCAGGATTGCTGCGATTTCGCTGCTGAGCCTTCTTCGTTCCGGCAAACGCGCGATCTGGTCAGGCAAGTCGATGAGGCGCGCTGGGCGCTCCAAGTGCATCGCACCAGCCATCCGCGGGCCTCGTCGATTGACTTCGCGCGCCGTCTGGCCGCCACGCTCGACCTGTACCGCGATCCAACTGCCGAATCCTGATTGCGCTGCCCTGCCGACGGGCTTTCCACAAGCCTCGACTGCCGCTTTCACACTGGGCCTCTCGCCTTCGTCCAAAGGGATGACGGGAGGGATTCCGAGCATGATGAACAGACGACAGGCCGTAAAGGCCACTTTATACGCAGCGGCGGCAGCGGGCATTCTCCGCCCCGGCCATCTTTCCGCGCAACCGGCCGTTCCCAGCGAAATCTGGGTCAATCCAGCCACCGGCGCGGACACGAATTCCGGCGCAAAGGCTACACCCCTGCGCACGCTGGCCGAGGCGGCCCGGCGCGTCAACCAGAGCAACGCCTCCGGACCGGTGACGGTTGTGCTCTCCGAAGGCATTTACGCCGTAGGTGAGACGACGTTGCTCAAACCGGAGCGCCGGTCGTTCTCCAAGACCGAGCGGTTGACCATTCGAGCCGAGGTGCTTCCGGACGACCCCGAGTGGCATACCGGTCGGATGCCTACGCTCATCCACACCATGCCCCTTCCCAAGACATGGAATGGAAGGCCCGACCCTTTGGGCGGCGCAGCGGACGGCATGATGATTGAGACCAGCCACGTCTCCATTCAGGGTCTGAAGGTCCTTGGCATGCCGGTGGTCGAGACCCCAAAACCGGGGCTGATTCAGCGGCTTTACGCCATCAGCCGGCTGCGGCGGGATCTGGAAGACTTGGAGGTCGCGCAGTGCGTGTTTATCGGCGACGATTTGACCAACCCCAACCACGTGACTATCATCGCGAACGGGAATGGAGTGAACGTGCATCACTGCATCCTCCGCGGCGTGAAGATCTCCGTCGTCTATTGGAGCGGCGGCAGCAGCGGCCACGCGATGAGAAACTGCTTCTGCGACGGCGTATACGGGAGCGGGGTCTGGACAGCGGGGATTGCCGGTGACTTCGACTATCGAAACAACGTCATAGCGAATTGCAATTACGCCTGGACCTACCAGGGCGGAGCCTCGGCCTTGGCGGATGCCGGAGGCCGTGGAGGGCGGCAGGGCGCTCCTTCGTCAGCCACGCCCCAGGCGCTCACCCATTACAAGGTTGTGGACAGCTATTTCGCCAACAACAGGAGGCTCGCCGGCTCAGGCACGGGAGCCAGGCTTGAATATGCGGACATGGATCCTTCGTTCCTCGAACTGGCCGGAACGAAGGTCACGGACCAACCGGTCGTCTTCGAGCGCGATCAGACGAAACGGAACTACCTGCACCCGGTGGCAGGGTCGGACGCGGCTAAAGTCGGCGCGGGCCTTTTCCTGAATCCTGGCGCATAGACTGGAGCGCTTCGCCGCGCTTTTCACAGTCTGCCCCCCGGCGTCGTCCAAAGTAAGGAATACGCAAACGCATTCCGTTTTCCGGCAAAAACCGGGAAACCATACACGCCTGAAACAGGCAAAAAGGAATCTACGATGAGAACGATCAGAATTGGGACAGTAGCGTGCGCGCTCGCCATCGCCGCCGCTTTCATTTCGCCGCGGCTCGAAGCGCAGCCCGCGGCTCCTCAGGCAGGGATACAAGCGGCTCTTGCCAAAGATGCCGGGACGCTTTCCGACAAGTTCACCGGACTAGCACGCGTCATGGCGGGAAAGTATGACTGGAAGCCAAACCCGGCCGTGCGCTCGGTAGGCGACGTGTTCAACCTGATCGTGATGGAAAACGGTATGCTCGCGGGAACGCTTACGGGCGCGCAGAGCGGGCGGCCGGCGCAGGTTACCGATACCGCACAGATGCAGGAAGCATTGCGCACGTCGTATGCGAACCTTCAGAAGGCGATCGCGGGACTCTCGGAGAAGGATCTCGCGGCGCCGGTGAATCTCTTCGGCATGGACATGACGAAACAGGGCGCCATTATGTTTCTGCTGTCGGACCAGCATGAGCACCTCGGCCAATCGATCGCCTATGCGCGAAGCAACGGCATCGTGCCGCCATGGTCGAAGTAGCGGCCTCATGCAATCGGTCTATGGAGAGGGCGCGGGTAGCGCCCTTTTCCAGTTGCTCTCGATTCTCGAAGGCGGTGAACCGCGGGGCGGTCCCGCCATCTGGCGGCGCCGCCTGACCGCATGGCTCACTACGCGCGGGACCGCCGAAATCCCGTCGCACGCCTGGCCGCTGCTCGATGAGATCTGGAGCCGCCGGGCACGGGAGATTCCATCGCAGCGCGCCGCGGATCTCCCCCGCTTGACGAGCAACGGCCGCTGGACGGACTCCCTGTCTCTATGGCGCGGCGACATCACGCGCCTGCAGGCGGGCGCAATCGTCAATGCGGCGAACTCCGGTTTGACCGGATGTTACGTCCCTTTCCACGCGTGCGTGGACAATGCGGTCCACACCGCGGCCGGACCGTGGATGCGGCAGTCCTGCGAGTCCATCATGGCGGAGCGTGTACGACCCGAACCGGTCGCCACCGCTACCGTAACGGATGGTTTCTATCTCCCCGCGAAGCGCGTGCTCCATACAGTCGGCCCCATCGTCCACGCGAGCGCTCCATCGCATGAGGATCGCGATGCCCTCGCGGGCTGCTACCAGGCATGCCTCGCCGCCGCACTGGCGTCGTCCGTGGACAGTGTTGCCTGCTGCGCGATTTCAACGGGCGTCTTCGGCTACCCGAAACGCGCTGCCGCCCTGGTCGCTTTGGCTGCGATCCAGGGATTCCTGGCCGGCAGCGGCGACGCGCCCCATGTGATCCTGGTGGCCTTCACAGCGGATGACGAGGCCGTCTACCGGAGCGCGATCGGGGAGATGCTGGCGTGACTCATACGGATCTCTCTCCTGAGCTGATACGGACGTTGGCCTGCCGGATTCGCGATTCCGAGTACATCCTCATCGGCGCAGGCGCCGGGCTCAGTGCGGACGCCGGATACGACTACCTGGAGAGCGCCGAATTCCTGAAGCGGTATCCGTACCTTGAGCGCGTGGGCGTTCATTGCCGGTATCATTCGATCGGCTTTGAGTGGCCGACCAAGAGCATGGAATGGGCGTTCTACGCGAGGCAGTTGGAGCAGGATCTCTACGGCGTTCCGCCCCATCCCGAGCCGTATGTACGTCTCCGCGAGTTGACGGACCACGCGAACCGGTGGGTCTTCACCAGCAACGCCGACGACCTCTTTTGCCGCCTCGACTTCGACCCGGCGCGGATCTGGACGGTCCAGGGCACGTTTTCGAACCTGCAGTGCCTGAGGCCGTGTTGCGCGGACGTCTGGGAGTCGAGAACATACGTCGAGCGGCTCCTGCCGGCCATCGATCTGAACACTGGAGAGTTGACAGACCGCTCCCTCGTCCCTCTTTGTCCGCGTTGCGGTGGCGATATGATGCTGAACGTGCGCGGCGGAAGCTGGTTCGTGGAAAGGCCCTACGAGGGACAGCAGGCCGCGTTCCAGGGGTGGCTGCGCAAAGCGGTTGGAGGCCAGCTGCTGGTCATCGAAATTGGAGCCGGATTCAACACGCCCTCCGTGATCCGCTGGCCGTGCGAGGCCATCACCGCCAGGCACAACGGGGCTCACCTCATCCGGATCAACCCGCAGCACCCGAAGACGCAGTTCCCGGTAGGCGAGCGGGCGACGGTAGTAGCTATGCGCGCGTCTCCGGTACTTTCTGCGGTTGCCACGCGCGGGTGAGGATTCGACCGGAGCGTCTCACCACAGCGCCATCTGCGCCAGAAACAGACTGTACCGGTGGGGTGATGGCGCATTCCGGAAGCTACGCACCTTACCAGTTTCGGCCCAGACGCTTGTGGCAGATGACCGTGGTCAACGGCCGATTCCTGTGCTGTGCGCGCGCATTTTGCGGTTCGGGAATGAGAAACGTTAGGATTTATCGGAAGCGCCCCGGTGGACGGAGCCCGACGAGCGAGCGAATCGTCGTCGCCGGGGCGCTTTCGATAAGGTCGTTTGAAGGAAGCCGCTGGCGCTTGCGGCGGACGCGGCAGCTATGGGATTTGCATGCCGTTTTGGTACTTCCGTACTATTTCTGGCGGGAAATCCAACGTACCGCTAAGCAACGTGTGGACCACAAAAACGATCTTATACTGGATACGTTCTGCGAAGCAAGAGCGCTTTGGCATACACATAGTCTGACCGACGCACACGTGTAGCGTCCGCCGCGCCAGCGGCTTTGTTCAAACGGGAATTCCGGAAAATGAGATCGGCCGCCTCGCAAGGCCTCGTTCCGGCCCCTGCCGCCGCGGCCCGCATTTCGCGGCGTCGCACTGCCGGCCCGCGAGGAGAGTACCACGGGCAGTACTCGGCGCGCTGTTATCTATCTATCGGTTCGGTCCCACTGGCATAGCCGCGTTCGCCCAGACGTCGTACCTGGTGGCGGCGATTGGAAGACCTCGAAGGCGATTTGTGTGTGGACCGAGGTCCTATTTTGAACCAGCCTCAACGTCGCTTAACGACGCTAATGGCCTTCAGGATGACGGCGTTGTTGGGGATCGTCGGCCCGTAGTCGTCGTTGAAGCCGCGTGACGCGCCGCGGAATCCGGTTGTGCCCTTCAAACGGACTTCCTTGATCACTTTGCCGGGACGAGGGTTGGGCCATTCGAAGGCGAAGAAGGTGATACGGCGATTCTCCGCGCCGCCCAGCGGAACTGCGTCCGCGCCATAACAATAATCTCCGGCGGCGGTGCGTTTGTCCCAGTTCCATTCCTGGATGTTCACGCCGTAGCGGATGGGAATGGTGGCGACGAATCCGTCTTCGTATACCACCTCGTACCAGCCCAGCAGGTCCGCGGTGTCGTCCTGATCCCAAATCACGCGATAGCTCTCGCGGTTAAACGCCGGTTTGGCGGAAGCGTGCAGGAAGATCAGGCTGGTGGCGTCTTGGCCCACCGGAATGCCGCTCACTTCTTTCGGCAGTCCCGAGTTGTCCCTGCCGTCCGTGGCCGCGATCACCGCGGTGTTGGCGCCGGACGCCGCCAGGTCGAAGGATAGCTTGCCGAAAGCGGCGGGACCAGTTTCGATGCCGCCGAGGTCCACGTCCAGCTTCGTCTCGACGGGCGGCATATTGAAGCTGCCGGAGATATTTACGGGGACCACGGAAGGCTCCGTCTGGCTGGGCGGCGGCTCTCCGCGCCACCGCGCGCGGATCTCGGGGAGCATGGCTTGCACGGTTGCGGAGAGTTCCTTGCCCTGAATCGACTGGCTGCTCCACAGCAGGCTGGCGCAAGCGAGGAAGTCCGGCAGCAACTCCTTGCCGAAGCCGGTCTCGTTGGTAGCGAACCATGCGGAGGGCGCGCCGCCCAGGATGGTGGTGAGTTTGCGGCGCGCGTCGTACTCCTTGATGGTGGAGGTGAAGTTTCCCCATACCTGATGGAACCCCATCTGGTCGAGCTGCCCCTCGAAGTTGCGTTCGGGCGACCACCGGTCCCAAAACCAGTTAAAGAGCAGGACATCCTTGGGAATCAGCCGGGCCACCTGCTCGGGCGTCATGCCGCCCGGAGTGTAGTAGACCGTACCGTCCGCAAAGGTCCCTTTCTTAAGGCCCACTCCGCGAACCCCCTGGAGCAGCATGTCGCCCCAGATGGCCATCTTCACGCCCTTCGCGGCCAGATGATCGTGAATCTTCTTGACGTCCTCTCCGAACAGTTCGCCGATGTCCTTACCCTTGCACAGGGGACACAGTCCCACCGGCTGAAACAGCTCGTCGTGCCCGGCATGGACCATCTTCGGCTTGAGCAGATCGATGTACTCGTCATAGACGTCGAAGAGCAGCTCGTAGCTCTTGGCATTGGAGGGGCAGTAGGTGTCCGGCCATTTCTCGCCGGGCACTTCGGCCAGATCCTTGTGAGCGGTCAGCAGGTAGTAACTGTGAGTAAATGACGGCATCTCCGGAACCAGCTCGATGTGATAGAGCTTTACCCAGCGGGCCAGGTCGGCCACTTCCGCCTTTTCGAGGAAGCCACCGTCGGCGGTGTCCCAATGGGTCGAGTTCGGCTGTCGATCATGGAAGGTCCCAGAGGGATAATTGCGGCGGCTGCCGAGCATGTCGCGAACGAAGTCCAGCCAACCGGAGTTCAATTCGGGATGGCGGTCCAGACGCATGGATGCGTTCATTTCCATGATCAGGGTGTTGTACTTGTAGAGCGCCATGAAATCGCGAACGAACCGTTTGAAGAACGGAATGTTGGCGCGCCCCGGAAGATACAGCTTCACGCCACGAAAGGTCTTGTCTGGCCAGTCCCGCACATCGGCGGCGTGGAACCGCACCTGGCCCTGCCCCGCTTCGGCCAACTGGCGGAGGGACTGAAGCCCATAGAAAGCGCCCTGGTCTTCGCTGCCGGCGACGAACACGATATTAGCGTCCACCCGCAGGACATAGCCCTCCGGCCCGGGACTCTGCGCGCTGATGGCGATCCGGCGCCTGGCGCAATACGCCTTGACCAGCGGGTTGGTGGTGGAGCCCATCAGGATCACCCGCCGGCGTGCATCGAGGGCGGCAACCCGCTCGATTTTCAGATGCGCCCCGAAGCGGTCTCCGAGCTCGTCCCGGAGGAACCCCGCCAGAACAAGGTCCTGTTCCGAAGCCCGCGCGGGGACGACAATCGTGGTCCGGTCGTCCAGCGTGAAACCCCCGCCCGCGGCGGTGATTTTCTTGGGCGCCGGAAAGATCAGTGGCCGCCCGGCTTCCGACGCCGCCAGGCAGGGGGCAAAGGCCAACAAAACGCCAGCCGCCGCCAGCGTTGCTATTCGGAATCGCTCGATCCATGGCTGCGTCATAGGTGTTCGTCTCTTACCGGAAGCTCCATTCTGGTTCCCGATTTGCGGTTAGAATATCACAGGGTCGCCGGACATGATAAGACGTGATCTTGGGTTCATACTCCTTTGCGCTGTTTGCGCCGTTCCCGCCTCGGCTCAGTTGGCCAGGACCGTCGGCCAATGGGAGCCGTTCGAAGTGGAGATGACCGCTCAGTCCTCATTCGCCAACGCCTATGTGGAGACCCTGCCGGACGGCGGCAAGCCGTATGTTCTGGTCACGTTCACCGGCACGACTGGCGCGGCCAGCGGACTGCGTTACACGGTGGCGGGCTTCTGGGACGGCGGCCAGACCTGGAAGGCCCGCTTCTCGCCGCCGGTGCCGGGCGAGTGGTCCTACTCCGCGTCGTCCAGCGACGCGGGCCTCAAGACCGTCAAGGGCAGTTTCCAGTGCACCGCATGGACCGCCGAAGAGAAGGCCGCCAACCCCACGCGCCACGGCTTCATCCGTGTCGCCAAGAACGGCCCCCGCGCCGGAAGATACTTCGAATACGCCGACGGAACGCCGTTCCTGTGGATCGCCGACACGTGGTGGGCGTGGGCGGGAAAGAACATCCCGTTCGCCCGGTTCCAGCAAGTGGTGGACGGCAGGGCCGAGCAGGGGTTTACCGTCGGCCAGTTGTTCTTCGGCGCCAATAACGGCGTCAACATGCTGGGCCGCGCCTATGACGCTCCCGATTTCGACCAGATCCACAACGCCGAGCGGCTGGTGGCTTACGCCAATAGTAAGGGTCTGACGGTCTGGATTCACCCGTGGTGGAGCGCCCGGAATCTCAACACGCAGGTTGGCCCGGAGAAGATGCGCAGCTGGACGCGCTACGTGGTCCAGCGCCTGGCCGCTTACAACGTGGTCTGGACGGTCGCCGGGGAGTACAACATGTACGACTACGGCGGCATGGGCCTGCAATTCTGGAAGGACCTCGGTGCCCTGATCCGAGCCGAAGACCCCTACCGACACGTGATCGGCGTGCATAACACGCCGCCGGGCTGGGACGGCGGGGACATGGGCGATTCGCAGCAGTGGTCCACGGGAGATGCGTTGCACAACGAGCCGTGGCTCGATTTCAACCAGAGCCAAGCCGGCCACGGCAAGTGGAGAAACGAACTGGTTCCGCAGATCGTGGCGGCCGATTACGCGCGCACGCCGGCCAAGCCGATCCTGGTGACCGAAACATGGTACGAGTTCATCGTGGGCAGCGCGCCGGCCGAGGAGATCCGCTTCGCCGCGTGGTCGGCGTTTCTGTCCGGGGCGGCGGGACACACCTACGGAGGCGGCCACCAGTGGTGGGCCTACATTCCTGACCCGGCCCGGCCCAGCCAGCCACGCCTGGGGTCCTGGCCCATCGATCCCGCCGACGTGGACACCATCCACTACCCTGGCGCCAATTCCATGGGGTTCATGTCTAAGCTCCTCCACGGCATGGAATGGTCGAAGCTCGAACCGCATCCCGAGCTGGTTTCCGAGTACGCCGCCCGGTATTGTTCCGCGGCGCCCGGAGAGGAGTATCTGGCCTATGTGCGCTGGGGAGGCACGCTGAAGCTGGACCTGCGGCCATCCCTACCAACCGACAAATTCCGCTTCACTTGGATCGACTTGGTGAACCAGAGAGAAGCCGGCCACGGCGAGGTATCTGGCGGCGCCATCCGCGCGTTCGGAGCGCCGGACGACTACCCCGGCGCGCTCCAATACAAAGACTGGCTTCTGCGCGTGGCCAAGGTCCGCTGACGGCTCTCCGGCTCAGGTTCAGGCCCGCACGAGCGTTCCCACACGCCGTCCCGGTTCGGGACGAATGGTTCTACTCCATGCCCAATCCTGCGGACACGCAAACCAGCCCTGATACACGAATAGGTCTACACCGCGCCCAGAGCCTTAGCCGCCTTGCGAATGTCGGCCGGCTCTACGGAAACGAGCGCTCCGAAGCGGCCCGCTCCGGCGCACAGGGCATGCAGCGAGGTCACGTTGATGCCCGCTTCCGCCAGTTTGCACATCGACTCGGCGACTGCGCCGGGACGGTCTTCGCCGCTTACCAGGAACGCCCTCTGCTTCTTACCCAGGGTGAGACCGGCTTTCTTGCCTACGGCGCTGACTCCCGGCATCCTTTCGTCCAGAACAAAGATGATCTCGGCGCTCCGGGCCGTTTTCCGGTAGCCCAGGCAGCCCTTCAGGTTCATTCCTGCGTCTTTGAAAGCCGTCAAGGCCCGAGCGGCTTCTCCGGCCTTGTGAGGTATCGTTGCTACGGAATATGCAACTCGTGAAATCTCGTCAGCCATGGTCGTTCTCCTTCCACCAGATTACGCCAAGACAAGAAGCAGGGCACATTTTTGTTTCAATCCCGGTCCATCAGGCGCGCGGCGGCCTTGTTCAGAGCGCCGGCCACCACGATCGCCGTATGCTTAGCGTTCAGAGGACCTGGGGACAGGCAGGCCCGCACCGAAGCGACCAGCACCCCGCTTGCCGACAGCAAGTGCCCCAGAGATCCTGGAACTCATCGGGCGGCCAAGCGCGCGATCCTGGCCGAGATCACCGCCAAGAACCACGATTCGCCTTTTCATCGGCGGCTGGTGACCGGGCTGAACGTGGGCGGAAAGAGCAACAATATTATTATCGGTTGCGGGTTCGTTTCTGTCGCCACCGGCAAGCGCCGCAGCCCGGTCGCTTTGGCCCTCCGAAGCGACGCCGTCGCGCTGGCCATGACGCCGGAGCACAAGACCGTGTACTACGAACTCGCGGTCCAATGAGGATCGTCTGACGGGAAGGAGCCTTCATGAGCGCTAAGCTGGCTATCGCAATTCTGGCTTCCGTCGCGCTGTTCGCTCAAACCCCGGCGGAGCGCGTTGTCGTTTATCCGAAAGACGCGGGAACGGCGCTGGTCAACCCCGGCATGGGGTGGCAGTTTCACCACTACGACAACAACATCCGGAACTATGGGGTCAACCTCGATCCTTCCGACACCGTGGATGAGTTTCCTGGGCTAAGTTCGATCTATCTGCGGCTGGCGTGGTCGTACATCGAGCCGGAGGAAGGCAAGTTCAACTGGTCGATCGTCGATACGCCCGCGGCGCGCTGGATCGCCAAGGGAAAGCAGGTCGCATTTCGATTTACCTGCTCGGAGGGTACGCCCTACGCCACGCCGGAATGGGTGCGCAAAGCCGGCGCCAAGGGCAATCTCATCAATCCGGGCAGAGGCGTGGCACCCGATGGCCGGATGTGGGAAGTGGACTTCGACGACCCTGTCTTCCTCGACAAGCTCGATCATTTTCTGGCCGCGGCGGCTGCCCGGTACGACGGCAATCCCGAGGTAGCGTTCATCGACGTCGGCTCGTTCGGCACATGGGGAGAAGGGCACACGTATTCCGCCTCGCTTCTGCCCTACTCGGCGGCCACGATCCGCCGACACATCGATCTGTACAAAAAGAACTTCAAGCACACGTTGCTCGTCGCCAATGACGATTTCGTCAGTCAGGGCCGCGGGCTGGAGGCCATCGACTACGCGCGCCGGATGGGTTTGGGTTTGCGCGACGACAGCATCCTGGTCCAAGGCGGCGAGCGCGCCTACCTCCACGCCCTTCTCGCCCCGCTGTTCTGGACCACGGTTCCGGTGATTCTGGAATCAGAACACTACGGCTCGTCGAAGAACAAGGGCGCGTGGGGCGACGGCAGCCTGTATTTGCAGGCCATCGAAGAGTACCACGCCAGTTATGCCACGGTGCATTGGTATCCGCGGGAGTTTCTGGCGGAGTGCCGGCCGCTGATCGACAAGATCAACCTGCGGCTGGGCTACCGGCTGCAACTGCTGGAAGCCTCCTGGCCCGCCGAGATACATCGCGACCAGACGCTGGCGGCCGGTTACCAGTGGCGCAATGCCGGTGTGGCTCCCTGCCTGCCGGGCGGATATCCCGCGATCACGCTGAAAGACGCCAAGAGCGGGATCGCGGGCGTGTTCGTGGACGAGGAACTCGATGTTCGCAATCTCCCCGTCGGGCCGCCGGGGAAGGCCGCGACGGTGACGCGGGAAGCCAAGACCACCTCGCAGGAGTCCCGACCGTTCACCGCCTGGTCCCTGCCGCCGGCGACCATCTTGAAGCCGGGAACGTATACCGTTTGGATTTCGGTCGGCTCGCGCATGGGCACGCCCAAGATTGCGCTGCCTCTGGACAACGAAGACGGCCAAAGGCGCTACCGGTTGGGCGAAATTCGAGTTGTGGACTGAGCGGTCTTGCGCGACAGGCGTCAACGACACGCTGTTGTGACCACCGTCACTTGAACCTTGTCGTGGGCGTTCTCGCACAGCCTCACGGTTTTGCCGGGCAATACCAACCTGCGGCTCGCCAGCCGATACGAAGCGGGATCCGAGTGGGGTCACTTCCCTTGGGTGAGGCGATAGGTCATGTACACGAACGGGCAATTGAAATCCTTGCCGGGCGTCGTGCGATTCAGAAAGGGACCAGTGAGAAATCGCGCATATCCGAAACCGAGCTTGAGCACTTCCTTCCAATCCCATTCGGCCCATCCATCCACTTCCTGGCCAACGTGCCGCCCGGCCGAACCGGTGGCCGATTGAGCCACGGGAGCGCCGCTCGAAGAATATAGGGCGTCGCGGGCGCTGGCCAGCCAGAAATTCTCGTACGTTTCCGTGAACCTCCATTTCCGGCTCAGGGTTTCCGAGATTCCGGCGCGCCCCTCTTCCATGTTGCGCCAGCCCACCTGGTCGGCGAACCCCAGCTTGTTGTGACTCGATGGATAGATCTGGTCGAAGGTGTTCCACGTTAAGCTCGCCGGGTCCTTGGTGCCGCTTGCATAGTCGGCTTCCACGAACGGCCGGGGCTTCAGGCGCACGTTCAGCGGTTTCGCCACATTCCAGTGGCCCGCCCAGGAATCGATGGAATCCGGCCCGAGCGAACCGGCTTGTTTGGCCATTTCCACGTCGTACTCCAGTACCCCCGGCACTTTGCCCTCGATGCGTGCGCCCGCCGTCACCTCGCTCAGCGCGCCGCGCCCGGCATTCTCGCTGAGCCGCAGGTTTGCGGGTGCCACGCGCCATAACACGTAGGGTTCCAGGCTGGCATGCGGAATCACGCGGCTCAGACTGCCGTACGCGCCGTGCAGGTTGTTCCCCTCATAGTGATGGGAGATCTCGCCGTCGCGCGCCACGATCACCGATGATGCGAACAGGCTTAAGCGGAACCAGGAGGGGTGCAGGTCGAGCCGCACCAGGTCGAACGTCCGCCCCATATTTAACCAATCCGAGGGGCCGATCAGCCGCTCTTCTCCGAACGTGAGATTCTGCCGGCCGCCGACGATATCGAACCAGCCGCTGGAGGCGCTGCCCACCTGCACGTAAGCTTGCCGGATGTCGAAGGTGTTCTGATAGGGCGGCGTCGAAGGCACGTTCTGATTAAAGAAAACTCGCGAGTCCTGCGTTTCCCCTACGAACCAGAGCCAGTGCGTGGGTTGAATCGTCAGCTTCACTCGCAGCCGGCTGAGATCGTGGTTATCGTTTTCGGGTTTGAAGCCGATGCCGACGAACGGCTCGACACGGCTGCGATACTCGCCGTCGAAGCGAAGCCACGACGGCAGGCGCTGGTTCAAATCGGCGGTGGGAATCAGCCACGCCGGAGCGCGGTCGCCGGAATCGGCGGGTTGAGCCGCACCCGTGGCTGTCTGCACTTCACCGGTGGTTTGCGCGTTTAGAGACGCAACAAGGCCGGTAAGAAGCATCCCACCGACCGCCAGCCGGAACATACGCTGTGCAGTTTAGCATCGTGCACGCCACTGAGCGGCCGAAGACACTGCGCTTTCCACGGAGGTCGCCGGCATCAATATTCGGCTCACCGCCAAGGTGCCAGGAAACGGAACGATATGCGCGAATATCGGCAGGTAACGCGCGGTCATCGGGATCGTTCTTCCCGAGCCGGCCACTGCGGCCCGGAGGGCCTGAAGCGGGATCGGCTTGACCGAGTCGCCACAGACGAGGGGCCGGATCCGGCCCGTACTCCACGCAAGCCGATCTCTGGCGGATTCACCTGCCCTCTGCGGCGTATCGTGGGGCGAGGCGGTCCAGTTCCCCTCTTAACGGGCCCATGGATTTCGCGAGAATCATCTTATAAGCGGCGCAAAAGTAATCGAGGTCGCCGAATTGCCGATTGCGGTCATGCCGGTGCTTCGGACACCCGCCGTGGCAGATGGACTGGTACTCGCAAGCCTGGCATGCCGGGTGCGGAATGGCCTTGTTCGCAGCGAACTGGCGCCTCCGCTGCCGCCGGGCGACCTCCGCCCACGAGTCCAGGTTGATGTTACCCAGCTTCCAACTCTGCTCTACGAAGAAATCGCACGGGTAGACGTCCCCGTTGTACTCCACCACCACATAGCTGTCGCACGTTTCGTGCATGGTGCACGTGCCCGGCTTCCGCCCGGTCAACGATTCCGCGATGTTTTCGAAGTGGCGGATGTGCATCCGCCGGCGGTCGGGCCACCATAGGTCGAAGGTCTCGCACAGGAATCGCCCGTACTCCTCCGGCGCGATCGTAAACGGCATTGGTTGGCCAAGCCCATCGAACCCCGACAGCGGAATGTATTGGATATAGTCGATTCCCAGTGACCGGAAAAACTGGTATAACTCCCTCGGTTTCGCCACGTTGGCGCGGCTCAGCACGCACAGGACGTTGAACTCGACCCGGTTCTTCTTGAGGCATTCGACCGCGTTCATCACCGTCCGCCAGGCGCCGCGCCCCTGCCGGTCCATCCGATATCGGTCGTGCATTTCTTCGGGGCCGTCCATCGAGACTCCAACCAGCCAATGATATTCCTTGAAAAGACGACACCAAGCGTCGTTAATCAGTAGCCCATTGGTCTGAATGGAATTGGACACTGCCTGCCCGTTTCGGCCGTACTGCATCTGAAACTCGACAAGCTTCTCGAAGAACGGCAGCCCGGCCAGCGTTGGTTCTCCGCCCTGGAAGGCGAAGGCGCTGTTGGGGTACGAGTAGAACAGGTAAGTATCCACCAGCCGTTCCAGAGTCTCCAGGGTCATCCGGCGGCCTGGAAGCGCCTTGTATGGGTCGGCATTGCGATCCAGGTAGAAGCAATACGAACAATCGATGTTGCAGACCGCCGACGCCGGTTTGATGAGGAGCGATTGGATTCTTGGGGTGGATTCAACGCCAGTCGCGATAATCGGGAATGTAGTCACCTCAGGCATTCTTCCCGCATCGATGTCCAGCCGTGAATTTAGCCCGATGCTGTCGAACATTCCATGTTAGCCTTCGGCGCGGCTTTCCCGCAAACCGGTTCGGATCTGTGGGAGCTAATCTGTTCTTATATGACTCGACGGGAGTTTCTCGCCTCCGCGGGCGCGGCAGCAGGCTCGCAGTTGCTCGGGGCGGCGGCCCGCACGCCCAACGTCGTCTTCGTCCTCTGCGACGACCTGGGCTATGGCGATCTCGGAGTCTATGGCTCGAAAATCCGTACTCCCAACTTCGATCGCCTCGCATCGGAAGGCGTTCGCTTCACCAACTTCTGCTCCGCGGACCCGGTCTGCTCGCCGTCCCGCGCGGCCCTGCTGACAGGCCGTTATCCTACCCGGGTGGGCGTTCCGCGCGTGCTCAACCCGGGGGACGCCGGCGGGCTTAACCTGGATGAGACCACGCTTGCGGACATTCTGAAAGCCCGCGGTTACAAGACGACGTGCATCGGGAAATGGCATCTCGGCCGTCCCCAGCCCTATCTGCCAACCAGCCACGGCTTCGACGAGTACTTCGGCATTCCCTACAGCAACGACATGACCCCCAGGGTCCTGATGCGCAATACCGATGTCATCGAGCAGACGGCGAATCTCTCCACGCTCACCGCGCGCTACACCGAGCAAGCCCGGAACTTCATCGAGAAATCCAAGGGATCGCCTTTCTTCCTCTATATGCCGCACACCTTCCCGCACATCCCGCTGGCGGCCTCCGAGCGGTTCCGCGGCAAATCCGCCGAGGGCCTCTACGGCGACGTAGTGGAGGAAATCGACTGGAGCCTCGGCGAAGTCATGCGGGCGCTGAAGCAGAATGGCTTGGAACGGGACACGCTGGTCATGTGCTCGAGCGACAACGGCCCGTGGTACCAGGGCAGCCCCGGCATGCTCCGCGGGCGCAAGAACACTACCTACGAGGGCGGCGTGCGCGAGCCTTTCATCGCCCGTTGGAGCGGCCGGATTCCGGCGGGGCGCGTCTGCGACGGCCTGGCTTCCATGATGGACGTCTTCCCGACGGTGGCCCGGCTGTGCGGCGCGGCGCTGCCATCCAAGCCGCTCGACGGCATCGACATTTGGCCGCTCCTCCACGGGGACCGCCAGTCGATCGAACGGGCGCCGCTGCTCTACTTCGACAATTGGGACTTGCAGTGCGCGTGCTGGATGAACTGGAAACTGCACATCGCGCGCCACAACACGGCCGCGTACACACCGGCGCCCCCCGGCGGGCGCTTCAGCTTTCTGTTGCCCAAGCCGGAGTTGTACAACCTTGCCAGCGATCCGGGTGAAAGCTACGACGTCGCGCCGGAGAATCCGCAGACCGTGGCCCAGATCAAGGCCCGGATCGCCGAGATGATCCAAGGCTTTCCGGAGCCGGTGCGAAAGGCATACGCCGACGCGCAGGCCCGCAAGACGAACCCGAACACGCCGACCGGCGCCTACCCCCAGCCGCTTTCGCCGTGAGGGCATGACGGCCTTGTCAAGATGGCGAGCCACCGCCAGCTTCCGCCGACCACGCCCCGTGGAGTGGGCTTTCAGCCTGCCACGAGGCCCGCTCCACAAGCGCTTCTATGGGTACGGGAAGATCGCCGGTTCGATGGCCGCGTGCGCGCCGCTTGCCTCGAATATCCGTTCGGCCAGCCGCTGGCGGAGTCCTCGGGAAACCTCGGCGCAGTTCTGATTTCCCGCCAGGTTCACGTGCTGGTGGGGATCGGCGTACAGATCGTACAGCATGTACTCTACGTAGGTGTCGCTTGCGGGAGCGGGCTTCCAGTCGGCGCGCTTCGGAACGGCCGCGGCATAGGCGTACTGCGGCGCTCGCAAGCCGCGGCCGGTCATGAACTCGCTCATCTCGAAATAGGTTTCGTTCCGCCAGCCGTCCGTGCGCCGGTCGAGAAGGGGCAGAAGACTGCGGCCTTGCATGGACTCGGGAATTACCACGCCCGCGGCAGCCAGCAAAGACGGCGCCAGGTCCACCTGGCTCACCAGCTCGGGTATCTCGATCGACCGGTTGAATCCAGGCCCCTCGACCACCAGCGGAATGTGGATGGAACTCTCGTGCGGGCTGCGCTTGTACTCGGTGTTGCGCGTCTTGAAGTGGCAGCCGTGGTCGCTCACGAAGACGAAGATCGTGTTCTTGTCGAGCCCCGTCTCCACCAACGTCTTGCGGATCGCGCCCACCGCCTCGTCTATTCTCGCGACGCAGCCGAAGTAGTCGGACAACTGGCTGGGCCACGAACCCGGCAGAGGCCGCAGATCCTGGGGAATGAACGGATTCTTGTAGCGCCCCGCGAACTCCTTGGGTGGCACATACGAATCGATGTCGTTCTGGTGATGGACCTCGAGGTAGGAAAGCCCCAGCAGGAAGGGCGGCTTCGCCGATCGGAGAAAGCGCTGGGCCAGGCCGGTCATAAAGTCCACGCGGTAGACGCCGGAGAAGTGGATGGGCTTCCGATCGTTGTCGTAGAGATCCCCCTCATAGGCATGCGACGTGTGTTCGAGCGCGTTGGCAGCCTGCCAAAGGTCCAGGAACCCGCCGCGATACTCCGGGGCGACGGGTCCATTCGGCACGTCCTGGCCGGTATTTCCGCTGTTGCCCGCAAGGTGCCACTTGCCGATGTAGTTCGCGGAATACCCGGCCGTCCGGAGCGTGGTCGCGAGGGTGGACGCGCCCGGGTTCAATCCGAACCCGTTGCGCCAGACGCCGTGCCGGCTCGGGTACTGGCCGGTGAAGATGCTGCCGCGGGCCGGGGCGCACACGGGTTGATTCGCAAACGCATTCCGGAACATGACGCCGCGGCTGGCCATGGCGTCGATGTTGGGAGTCAGGTTCATGGGGTTGATCCCCATCGCCCCGACGCAATCCCAGCGAAACTGGTCGGAGATGAGAAGAATAATGTTGGGGCGTTCGGTCCGGGCCCCGGTCTGCGCCGCCCCGGCCGCCAGCGGCGTGAGGGCGGCGGGAGCGGCCTGAAGCCAGGATCTTCGCGTGACGCCCGCCGGTTCGGCTCCGATGATCCTCATTTGCAAAGGATACCGCGCCGCCATTGCGGCGCGGGGGGTAGCATGGAGTTTTCCATGACCACTTACTCTCGCCGCGAACTCCTCGGTTTGCTTGGAGGCGCGGGCGTCGCCCTGGGCGCTGGGCGGCCGCGGCCCAACATTCTCTACATCATGGCGGACGACCACGCGGCGCACGCCATCTCCGCGTACGGAAGCAGGATCAACCAGACGCCCAACATCGACCGCATCGCGCAGGGCGGCGTACGGTTCACCAACTGTTTCTGTACGAACTCGATCTGCACGCCGAGCCGCGCGGCCATCCTGACGGGCCAGTACAGCAACAAGAACGGCGTTTACACGCTCAACGACGCGCTCGATCCCAAGCGCAACCACGTGGGCAAGGAGTTGCAGCGGGCGGGCTACCAGACCGCCATGATCGGCAAATGGCACCTGACCAGCGACCCCACGGGCTTCGACTACTGGAAAATCCTGCCGGGCCAGGGCGTGTACTACGACCCCATCTTCATCGAGGGCGGGAAGCAGACCAAGTACCAGGGCTATTGCACGGATCTGATCGGCGATTTCACCTTGGACTGGCTGAAGCGCCGCGACCCGAAGAAACCGTTCTTCGCGATGTGCCACCACAAGGCGCCGCACCGGCCGTGGGAGCCCGCGCCAAAGTACAAGGACCTGTTCGCCGGGCGGACGATACCGGAACCAGACAACCTGTTCGACCACTACGAGGGGCGCGCGCGCAGCGTCGCGGCGGTTCAGATGAAGGTCGGGGAGAACATGAACAAGACCGACCTGAAGACGGACATCCCGGCCGATCTCAAAGGCGACCCGCTGCGCAAGTGGGCCTACCAACTCTTCATCCAGGACTACCTGCGCTGCATTCAAAGCCTGGACGATAACGTGGGCCGCCTGCTCGATTATCTGGAGACGGAGCGGCTCGCCTCCAACACCATCGTCATTTACACGTCCGACCAGGGCTTCTTCCTGGGGGACCACGGTTTCTTCGACAAGCGGCTGATGTACGAGGAATCCCTGCGCATGCCCTTCTTAATGCGCTACCCGGGAGCGATCCGGCCAGGGTCGGTGAACCGGGACATGACGCTCAACATCGACTTTGCGCCGATGTTTTTGGGTTACGCGGGCGTCAAGCCGCCCGCCGAGATGCAGGGCCGCAGCTTCCGGGCCAACCTGGAGGGGCATACGCCCCGGGACTGGCGCAAAGCGATGTACTACCGCTATTGGATGCACAACGACCCGGACCACCACGTACCGGGCAATTACGGCGTCCGCACCGAGCGGTGGAAACTGATCTACTACTACGGCAAACCCCTGGGTATGAGCGGGGCCAATCCGCCCGACACGGCGCCGGAGTGGGAGTTGTACGACATGCGGAACGACCCGCGCGAGATGAAGAACCTCTACGCGGACCCGAAGTACGCGACGGTGGTGCGCGACCTCAAGGCGCAACTGGAAAAACTGCAGCGGGATGCGGGCGATAGCCCGGCATAATCCGCGCGGCGGGCCGGACGACAAGGAAGTGGAAATCCTGAGAAACAAAAGACCACAGGAGCGCGAGTTGAATGGGCGTTAAGGTCAAATATCGGAAGCCATTCTCGGGCTGAAGCGAGCCGGCCTGGCGGGCATTCGGCGCGCCAAGCCGCCCTTTCTGAAACAGCTTGAATTGCTGGAAGCGGAGGCCCCGCGTCCCGGCTGACCAGTCGTTTTCCGAGAATCCCGTTTCACGTTCTTTGGCCTCTTCCAGCCCGAGCCAGGCGGGTGTTGCCGCGTAAAGCCGAAGAAAGGAGTCGCCCCGCTGCGGGGCGGCGATGCACGGGGCGGCGATGCTCGCAAACCGGATCGACAACGCGACGCCCCCGCACACGGACAGTTCGGGCGGCGTGGGAGCATGAGATCTGCCATTGCAATTTGCGATCACTTGACGGGGCGCGGCGGAACAGAAGGGGAAAGGCGAAGCCGAAATCAGCGCTTGGCGAAAAGCTCCGAAACGCCGATACGAACATCGAACAGCGGCGCAGGTACGGCGAGATCTTCACCATACACGCATATCCCTTTAAGGGCGCTGTGAACGGCGACCGTCCTGGTAGCCGGATCGACGATCCGGAACTCGACAGCGCCTTCCCCGGCCAAGGTAGTCATGGCCTTATCGAGCATCTCCGCCTTGGTGTTCGAAGGCGACCTCACCTCGATCACCCATTCAGGCGATCCAACGAGCCCCATTAGCCGAGGCCTTCCCAGTCATCGGGACTGATGTGGGCCTGGCTGAGAATGCTGCGCAGGGTTCCTACGGGAATCTCGTGTTTCTTTGGCGCGATGGCGGTATCGACGGCCTCTCCCGAGCGTCGCGCAAACTTGACGTGGCTGCCCTTCTGCCTGACTTCGACGAAGCCGCCGCCTCAAGCCGGCGCTTGACCTCGCGGAAGGGCTGGGGCTTAAGCCGCCCCAACCTCGGCCTCGATCATGCGGACCTGGGGTGGACGGGTTGCTTGGGGCGGTTCGAAGTGCAGTTCGAGCGCTTCCTTGAGGTTGGCAAGAGCCTCTTCCTCGGTCTCGCCCTGGCTGGCAACGTCGATTTCCAGGCACTGGGAGACGTACCACTTCCCCTCACGCCAAACGGTGGCAGCGAATGGTCGCTTCATGAGCCTATTGTTTCACAGGCAGGGGTGCGCCGCACGGTTGCTCGGGCTCCGCCCGGCTGACCAAGTCGCAAGAAACCGCGCCTATCCCGTCCACACCTGGTTGAGAAGGCCAGGTGCAGGTCGAATACTACATCGCACGAGTGAACCGGGCCTAGCCACCTTTCGACCCTTGACGTATGATCGTTCTAGTGGGTCGCCGAGGTGGACGAAACGATGAGTGGACAGAATCTCTGGGAACAGCATAGGACGATAGGCGATGGGATCGAATCTCTGCCCGAAGAACTGAAGGCGCTACTCGGACGCCACGAGGCTGCTAGCCTTTGCGCTGATTGGTTGAGAAAGGCCCATCGCCTTGACTCCCTTAGAGAAACAGCGGGGGAAGCTGTTTTCCAGTGGGATATGGCGGGTATGCACTTTGGGGCGCGGCAGCGGTTCTCTGAAGCAATCTCCGTACACAGGGAGCTATATCATTTAATGTGCCAAGCGCAAGAAGGATACGGATGGATACACAAGGGGCTTCCACTGGTCAGGCTCCGCGATTGGCACAGGCTGTTGGGGCACCCCTGGCATGAGGAGAGGTACTTGTTAGCTACGCTGGCTGAGGATGCGATTCGTGATCATGGGAAGATCGACGTGGAGGGTGGAGGCATTTACCACCGATTCAGGTGGGAAGATGGGCGCCCAGACACCGAGTTTCATGAACTTGCAGAAACCTGTTGGAACACATTCTCCCAGGATCAGGATCTGCGGGAATTTCCCGAAGAAATAGTCGGCCGACTGGGCTCACGTGGGTTTAAGACCGCGGCGGCTCAGAGCGAGGTCCACTTATACGAGATTAACACCATTTACGCATCCAAACTCCTTCAGCGTGCCGAGAACGAAGATTGGAGGGCGCTAGAAACGCTAGCGGCCTATCAACTCATGTGTATACCAGGATTCGAGGTAGAGAAGCAGAAGCGGTCTCAGTCCTCGATCTTCGATGTCTTTGTCAGAATAAGGGCACACTACCCAGGTTTTCGCCGTGAGTTTGGCACATATATGCTGGGAGAATGCAAGAACTGGAATAACCCGGTTGGTCCGAGCGTCATCGCGTACCTGGCTCAGAATCTGGCGTTTCACGAGTGCGCGGCTGGAATCCTCTATTCGCGGGATGGGATTACTGGGACAAGCGAAACCAAGTACGCGGCTTTGACCGTCCTCCGTGCATACCACCACAGCGGAAGAATTATCCTTGTGTTGGACCAAGGGGATTTCGAGAGAGCGGCGCGAGGAGTGTCCCTACAGGAGATACTGAGAGAGAAATACGAGCAGGTTCGCTTTGATCTGCCTCTGTCTACGTGAGGAAGAATAGGGGCCAGTGCTCCTCGCTCACACGCCCGCTCTTGCCCTTCTCGCCAGCTCCCCCAGCGTCTGATTCGTCCCCGGCCTGTAGCCCTCCAGGGGAAGAATCCGCTCGTGGATGGCGTCCAGGAGCCAGCCGGGCTGCGGGAAAAACAGGGTTTCCAGCTCGGCGGCCGGGGTGATCCAATTCCTCGACCCGATTACCACGGGCGGCGCGTCCAGGTCGTCGAAACAGAGTTGGGCCAGCGTGGCGGCCACGGTCTGCATGACGCTGCCGCGCTCCACGGCCTCGCAAACCAGCAGCGCTTTGCCGGTCTTCCTGACGGAATCGACCAGCAAATCGTAGTTCAGGGGATTGACCGTCCGTAAGTCGATCACCTCCGCTAAAACTCCGAACTGCTCCTGTAACTGGCCGGCTGATGCGATTGCCGTGTAAAGCGCCGGTCCGAAAGTAATAATGGTCAGGTCCTTGCCGCGCCGCTTGACGGAAGGTTCCGAGATATCGATCTCGTAGTAGCCTTCCGGAACGCCTCCCTCCACGAACGCTTCTCCGTAATCGTAAATCTTCTGGCTCTCGAAGAAGACCACCGGGTCCGTGCCGGCCAGCGCGGCGTTCATCATTCCCTTGGCGTCGTAGGGCGTTACCGGGTAGACCACCTTCAATCCCGGGATGTGCTGCACCAGCGCGGAAAAATCCTGGGAGTGCTGCGCCCCGTACTTGGCGCCTACCGAAATGCGCAGGACTACCGGCATCTTTAACTGCCCCGCCGACATGGCCTGCCACTTTGAAAGCTGATTGAAAATCTCGTCGCCGGCCCGGCCCATGAAGTCCGCATACATCAGCTCGGCCACCACGCGGCCGCCTTCCAGCGCGTACCCCACGGCGGCGCCCACGATGCCGGCTTCCGAGATCGGAGCGTTGAAAAGGCGGTGGTACGGCAGCGCCTCGGTCAGACCGCGATAGACGGCGAACGCGCCGCCCCAATCGCGGTTCTCCTCGCCAAAGGCAACCATGGTCGGGTCGATCGAAAACCGATGCAGTAGCGCCTCGAAGATGGCGTCGCGAATGTTGTACGCCTTCATCTTGGGCACGGGCTTACCGTCGAACAGGGGCGTACGGATCTTGCCGCGGATCTGCCGGACTCTCGGGTTTTCGGCGAGGGGTTGCAGGAACTCCGGCTGGCGATCGTCGAACCGCTCCACCCGCTGGTTCGAGAACATGACCGATCCGACCAGCTCGGAACCGGGCCCGACGCGCGGGCTGGTTTCGAGATCGACGGCCAGCTTGAACATCTCGAACACCGTCTCTTCGACGCTCGCCCGGGCGGATGCCAGCTCGTCCTCGGCGACCGCGCCGCCGGCCACCAGCTTGTCGTGGAACGCGTGAATGGAATCGGCTCGCTGCCACAACTCGATCTCCTCTTTCGACCGGTAGCTGGAGGCGTCGGAAGGCGAGTGGCCGCTGATGCGGTACGTGATGGTATCGAGCAGGACCGGCCCGCGGCCTTCGGCCAGCGCCTGCTTCTTGCGGCGGAATGCGTCGATCACCGGCAGCGGATCATACCCGTTGATCCGCTCGGCGTGCATCTGCTCGGGGTTCACGCCGGCGCCCACCCGCGCGATGAACTGGACCCCCATGGTCTCGCCGAACGGCTGCCCGCCCATCCCGTAGAAATTGTTCATGCAGTGGAACAGGATTGGCAAACCACCGCCCAGCGAAGCGTCCCAGAGCTTGCGGTACTGGTCCATCGCCGAGAACGTGATGCCTTCCCACACCGGGCCGCACCCAAAGGAAGCGTCGCCGATGTTGCACACCACGATGCCCGGCTTCCGGTTGACCCGCTTGAAAAGCGCCGCTCCCGGCGCGATGGACCCGGAGCCGCCCACGATGGCGTTGTTCGGATAGATCCCGAACGGCGTGAAGAACGCGTGCATGGAACCGCCCAGTCCGCGATTGAACCCGGTCTCCCGCGCGAAGATCTCGCAGTACGCCCCGTAAATGAAGAACCGCAGCGCCAGTTCTCGCGGCGTTCCCTGGAAGCCCTTCTCGGCCGGGCGCAGCACGGCGCCGTCCCGGTAGGATTCCATCAGGCTCAGCAGTTCATCGCCGGTGCGCCGGCGGATGGCGGAGAACCCCTTGGCCAGGATCTCGCCGTGGCTGCGGTGCGAGCCGTAGATGTGGTCGTCGGGTCCCAACCCGAAAGCCATGCCCACCGCCGCCGCTTCCTGCCCGATGGAAAGATGCGCCGGACCGGCATGCTGGTAGGCGATGCCTCTGTAAATCCCCTTGATCTTGATCTCGTTCAGGATCGTCTCGAATTCCCGAATCGCGCACATGTCCCGCCAGATGTTCAGGAATTCTTCCTTGGAATACTCCGCGAGTTCTTCCCCGGTTGTCTTCCCGTACGCGTTTACCGGGATATCCGAAAAGTGTATGGCGCCTTTGGAAAAGACTTTCCCCGGATCTATGACGATCGACTTAGGCATTCTCCGCCTTGACTCCTGATGGCATGTTGGCAGGCGAAAGCGCCTGCCCCACCGGCCCGCAAATCCTTCAACCGTAAGGTGGGGCAGGCGCTTTCGCCTGCCACTTCTACCTAATCCCCAACACTGCTTCTTTCAACGCTTCGGAGACCGTGGGATGCGGGAACACGATCTCGCGCACATCGTCCACGCACATCTCCATTTCCACCATGGCGGCGGCGGCGGCGATGAACTCGCTCGACCCGTCGCCGATGGCGTGAACTCCCAGAATCTCGCCGTAACGGGCGCCGGCGAGCACCTTGACCAACCCCGTTCCGCCTTCATTCTCGATGAGGAACCTGCCAGCGACACCGATGGGCACCACCGACTTCTTATAGTCGATTCCCTCAACCTTCAGCTCTTCTTCGGTGCGGCCCACCGAGGCGACTTCGGGATGGGTGTAGATCACCGCCGGAATCGCCGAGTACCGGATGCGGTCCTTCTTGCCGAACATGTTGTTCACGGCGACGATTCCTTCGCGCGTTGCGGCGTGGGCCAGCATGCGCCTGCCGGTAACGTCGCCGCAGGCCCAAACGCCCGGGACGCTTGTCCTGCCGCGATCCGAAGTCCGGATGCCCGAAGGGCTGAAATCGACGCCCGCCTCTTCCAAACCCAGGCCGTCCAGAACCGGCGCCCGGCCGGCGGCATTCAGAATGTAGCCGGCCGTTGCCTTCGCCGTCGCGCCGTCGCTGGCCGCATACTGGACCGTGCCGCCTTCAATCCCGAGCACCTTCGAGGAGAGGTGGAACTCGATGCCCGTCCTCGTGAGGATCTGCAGCAAGCGGGCGGAGATCTCCTCGTCGCTGGCCGCCGCGATACGCGGGAGCATCTCGAATACCGTGACGCGAGTCCCGATCTCGTTGAAGAAGCAGGCGAACTCCAGGCCGATGTAGCCGCCGCCGACGATCGCGATCTTCTCGGGAACCTGTGTAAGCGCGAAGACGCCGCTGGAATCGAGCACGCGCTCCGAGCGAATTCCGGGGATCGGCGGCACGGCCGGACGAGACCCGGCGGCAATCAGAACATTGGCTGTTTCGTACCGCGCGGCGCCAACCTCGACGGCATTGCGGGAGGCCAATCGCGCCTGTCCCGAAATCACCTCCACGCCGGCGCGCTTGAGCATCCCCTGGACGCCCTTGACCAGCGTCCCGACGACCCGGTTCTTGCGCTCCACCACAGCCGCCAGGTCGAGATCCACGGACCCGAGGCGGACGCCGTAGCGGGCGGCTTCGCGGCACTCGCGGAAGAGTCTCGAAGACCGCAGGAAGGTCTTCGCCGGGATGCAACCGGCGTTCAGACAGGTCCCGCCGAGCCGCTCTTTCTCGATCAGCGCGACCTTTTTCCCCATACGGCCCGCGTGACCGGCGGCTTCATATCCCCCTGGACCGGCGCCGATCACGATCAGATCGTACATAGCGACTCCACGTTCTCGATCTTCTCCTTGAGGACCTTCAGAAATCGCGCGCCCGGCGCGCCGTCGATCGCCTGGTGGTCGCAGGTAAGCGACAGGCCGATGGAATCGATGAACTCGATGCCGTTGCGGAGCCCCCCCCTGCGCACCGCCTTCACCTGAATGGCGTCCACGCCGAGGATGGCCACTTGCGGCGGGTTGAGCAGGGGCGTAAACGACTCGATCCCCAGGCCTCCCAGGTTGCTCACGGTGAAGGTGGCGCCGGACAGGTCGTCGGCCGAGATGCTGCCGCCGGTTGCCGCGGCCGCCAGTTCCTGCATGGCCAGGGCAAGTTCGGAAAGGGTGAGCTTGTGGGCGTTCCGGACCACTGGGACCACCAGCCCTCTGGGCGTATCGCAGGCGAACCCGAGATGAATCTCCGGGTGCTTGTAGAGCCTGCCCTCGATGAGCTCGGCGTTCAGGTCCGGAAACTCCAGCAGCGCCCGGATCGCGCAAAACGCCACCATGTCGCCGATATTGGCGCCCTGCCCTTGCCCCTTGGTTCGTTTCCGCAACGCCACCAGTCCGCTCGCGTCCGCGGACGAATGCAGCGTGTATTGAGCGGTGGTGGCGAGCGATTCCCGCATCCGCCGGGCGATCTTCTCCCGGATACGCGACATCGGGGTGGGCGGCGGACCAAGGTCGGAGGAGAGAATCCTGCCTGCCGGGCCGGAGCCTTCTCCGGGGATCGAAGCGCCATCCTGAATGCGCCGTTCGGCCGCCGGCGACGGACGGGGCGACGAATGGTACAACTCACGCAGATCCTGTTCCAGCGCCCGGCCGCCGGGGCCGGAGCCTTGAACCGTGGACGGGTGAAAGGCGTGCTCCTCGGCGAAGCGCCGGACGCGCGGGCTGAGTGGGGCGGGCCTCCCGGCCTGCCCGCCTGGCTCCGCCGCAATGCCGCCCCCGTGGAGTGGGCCTCCGGCCTGCCATGCCGGCTTTCTTGCCGGCATTTCTTCGGATTCCTGCCGGGCCGCCGACAGGGTTTGTCGATCCTGCCGTCCTCCCGCCGGTTGCCCCTGGTCCGCAGCCGCCCCCGGCCGGAACCCTTCCACGCTCTCGCCCGGCTCGCCAATCACGAACAGGTTCGTGAAAACGGGAACCAGCGCTCCTTCCGCGAAGAACGTTTCGAGCAGCGTCCCGCCAACGGGCGCGGCGACCTCGAAGGTCGCTTTGTCGGTCTCGATCTCCACCACCACGTCGCCGGCGGAAACCGCATCGCCTTTCTGCTTACGCCACTTCGCGACCAGGCACTCCTCCACCGTGTTGCCGAGCTTCGGCGCCTCTACCGGCGTAGCCATCTAGCGGTAATTCTCCATCAGTCGCCATCCGGCGTCGACAAACTGCCCGAGCGTCCGTTGGGTCGCCCCAAAGGCCATGAACTCGGAAGGCGACATTCCGTCCGGCTCGTAGGCCCGGACGAACTCCGGCATCGAGCGGAGGCGTTCCACCACATCGCCGGGAACCGGTTTGTCGATCCGTTCCTCGCGGGGAAGGTCCTGGGAAACGAAGATCTGCTGGTAAGCCGGCGCGATGGACATCAGCAGATCGGCGCCGGCCAACTCCGTCAGGTGGTAATCGCCGCGCAACGCCGCTATCAGCAGCACGGCCTCATAGCCGCGCTCCCGGTATATCGCGTACGCGCGTTTCGTGGCGGCGAGGCCGGCCTGGCGAATATCGGATTCGCTCACGGGGGCCTGGGTGTCGTGCGCGACTTCGCGCAGGAAGTCGTCCAGACGGCCGATCATGATCACCGCGAAGCATTTCCCCGGCTCGACGCCTTTCTCCCTCGCGCGCGCAATCCCGGCGCGGTGGCGGTCGGCGATCGCAATCGCCTGCGGCGCCGTGAAGCTGACGGTGGCCGTGACGGTGATCCCCTCGGCGATACACTCCTCCAGCACGTCGAGACCGGCGGACGTGGCAGGCAGCTTAACGGCGATGTTGGGGGCCCAGCCGTTGAACCGCCGGGCCATCGGCAGCATCGAATCGCGGTCGTCGGCCCGCAGGGGGTTCACCTGCGCGCAAACAAAACCGGAGCGGCCCCGGCTGGCATCGAACTCCGGCATCAGTTTCCCGGCCGTTCGGGTGACGGCGATCCGCATCAGCGCTTCGGCCTTTTGCTCGGGCGGCAAATTGCGGGCCAGCGCCGCTTCGATTTCAGAGGCCCAGAGCTGACGATCCTTGTTCAAGGCAAGATTCGCCAGGAATGGATTCGTGGTGACGCCGATGGCGCCGCGCTTCAATCCAAGCTCCAGCTCGGCGGCCTCGGCCGAGTCGTGCCACCATTTTGTCCGCGTGTTGCCGATCACCCAATCCAGGTAGGTGCTGTTCACGATATCGCTCCCTGCGGGTTCCGGACGCGCACGGGCCTCCCATGAAGGAGAAAACCCGGCGCATCTTCGGAAAACAGTATTCTAACGCGGATAGGCCCATCGCCTGGCCGCGCGTGATGTCCGGCTTCGCTCACGGCTTGCAACAAGGCAGGCCGGGAGGCCCGCCCCACCGGCCCCCGGTCCGGTTCACCCCCGTGGAGTGGGCCTCCAGGCCTGCCATGCCCGCTTTCTTGCGGGCATCCGCCGGCTATCGAGAAGATGCCGCCAGGAATGGCGGCATGGCAAGCCGGAGGCTCGCTCCACAAACGCGCACCGGCGCCTGCGCTGGTTATTCGGCCCTGCCAAGGCGCGCAGGGCAGGCTCCGGGGCGCGCCCCGCTTCCGGTTTTAGCGCGCAACCAGCCGGACCGGCCCGAGCAAGCCCGAAGCCGGCGGCGTTGCGGCGCCGCGGCCTCTTCCGGCGGAGGCGGCGGGAAGCGCACCAGCGGCGGCGCCTCCTCGACGGGCGGCGGGTGGAGCAGGCGGCGGAGCGCCCGGGCCCCCACGGCC
>CAIRXZ010000030.1 GCA_903882645.1 uncultured Acidobacteriia bacterium
GCCACCGTGAAGATCAGCAGCAGGCGCGTACGAAAGGTCATGGCCGGCCGTTTTCGAGCCACAGATCCTGAAAGCGCCATTCGCCCAGCGGAGTGATCCCCGGTCCGCCGCGCACCCGTGGTGACACGGCGTAGGCATCCGGAAGATGGAACAGCGGAATGACGCGGAAGCCTTCCAGCAAGGCGCTCTCGGCGGCGTAGAGCGCCTGCGGAGAATCCGCGCGCGGCGGCGAGGGAAGCCCCATCGCCGCGGCCAGGCCAGTCAGGGCGCTGGACGCGTCCTGGGAAATGATGCGCGCTTCCACCAGGCGGGCGTCCGCATCGGCGCCCCGCTGCGCCAGAACGACGGTCAGGCCCGCATCGCGGGCGTTGAGCGAAATCCGCTCCGCGATGGCCTGCGCGGAAGCCTCCTCCACCGCGAGCGTGATGCGGCGCGCGGGAGCGGGCGCGGCGGCGGCAAGCGCGCGCGCCCTGGCGAGATCGGCGGCCGCCGGGAACAGGAACGCGTACCCGGAAAGCCACTGCGGCAGCAGCGCGCCGGAGATCTCGCCCTGACGCTGCAACAGAACGTTGAGGATGGCAGTCCGGTCCACGGCCAGGGCCAGAGCTTCGCGGATGCGGGCATCTTCCACGCACGGCTGGAACACCAGCGCGATGACGCGTACCGGCGCGGAGGTCCACACGCTGCGGGCGTTGGACTGGCGGCGCAGATCGTCCAGACCGAGTTCCACCACGGCGGCCCTGCCGAGTCCGAAATCGATGGATTGGTCGCGCAGCGGACGCGCCATTTCGATTTCGATGGAATCGAGAAAGGGTCGGCCGCCCGCCGCGTTCTCGTCGGCTGCGTAAACGGCGCGCCGGCCCGGCTCCCAACTCGAAAGCGTGAAACCCGGAGCTAGCGATCCCAGGCGGCGCTGCGCCTGCGGCGAATCGGGAGCGTCAATGGACTCGCGAATTTCGACGCGCAACGCGCCGCCGTAGTGCGGGCGCGTGGCCGCGGAGGCGGTTGCAGCGAGGAGCACGGGGAGCAGGCATTTGACGCGGAGACGCGGAGGAAGCCGGAAATTTACCGCCGAGACGCAGAGACGCAAAGAAAACCGCCGGATAGGGTTCGGTTTGTGAATCGGGATTGAGGTCTTCCCGGGGTTCGGGCGCAGAGGGAGCGGAGGAACGGGCTGACCCCGACGCGGCGCCGAATGGCCGGAGTATTCTCTCCACAGCAACACGGACTCCGCGGAACGAGGCCTTACAATCCGCAGACCACGGTGAGAAGATAAGCCGCATATTTGTGCGTCGACAAGTTCCTGGAGACCGCCAGAGCCGAAGCTCCGCCCGAAGCCCAAAGCGCCGTAACGGGGCCGGGGAATTCCGCGGGCGCGCCGAGCGGGACCGCCGCGCGATCCACGATCGTGTAGGCCTGCACGGCGTCGGGTTCGTCGCCGCTGCCGGGCCGCGTGGCGAAAACCTGGGAGCCGCCGCCGCAGCGCGCGTCCGTGCCGGCGATGTCGCTGCCCCAGGAGCCGATCTCGCCGGCCGGTTCGAAGGCGTCGTCGAAGAGGCGCGTCCGCCCGTCCACCATGGCCAGCAGCCACAGCGATTTTCCCCGCTCCTCGACGGAGGCCGCCGAATAGAATGGCTCGACGGTTTTTCGCGCGCCCGCCGGAGCGGCCACGAGGCCGTCGAAGTAATTGCGGCCGGCGGCGAAACGGGCCAGCAGCATGCTCCGGCCGCCGGATTCGAGCGGCCAGGGACCGCTGGTGGTTTTGCACTGCACGGAAACCGGCGGCCGCCACGCGCCGCCGCAGGCCAGTCCCGGCAGGAACGCCTGGTAGTCCGGTCCATCCACGCGCAGCCGGCCGCGCAGGTCCCTCGGCCAAGTTCTCGGAGCCGGCAACGCCCAGGACATCGAGCGGGTCCACTGGCCGCCTTGCCGGTTAAACCACACCAGGTTCGAAGGGGTGAGCAGCAGCATCATGTCCCCGGGGAACGCCGCGTCGAGGATCTGCTCGTCTTGCTCCCACACGAGTTTCTTCTCGATCGCGGCGGCGGGCGCGCCGGCCGGACCGGAAGCCGGGCGCTTCCACGCCGCCAGCCAGACCAGGCGCTCGTCTCCCTTGCGCGCCTCTTCCACCAGGAGATACTCCGACAGGCTTTCGGAAACCGTGATGCGCCCTTCCACCAGCGGGGCGGTGTCGCTCACGCGGGCGCCGGCCTTTTTCAAGGCGGATTCAAACGCCTCGCGCGCCTGGCCGAAATCCGCCGATCCCAACGACGAAAGATTGCGCCAAGCGAGCGAAACAGGCTCGGCCTCGCCGGCGAAAGCGGCGGTCTTCCACGCCAGTTCCCGCGCCGCCCCGATTGGGTCGCTGGCCGCCGATGCGCGGCGCCAACAGAGCAGCGCAAGCGCGGCGAGCGCCGCGTACGACCCCTTCACGGCTGCGATCATAGCACATGGCGGTTGTTCAGCCCGGTGACGATTCGGATCAATCCCCTCAGGCAGCCGCGCGCCACAAAGAGCGAGAGAGGAAAGGTGATGGCAGCCGTCAGGACGCAACCGAAAACGTTATCCATGTCGATTCCTCCTTACTGATCGGCCGCGGCAGCCTGGGCCATTATGGTCTGGCCGAAGATTCGCTCCATCTCTGGCGTGCGCTCGCCGAGCAGTTCCACTTCGTCGCCCACAGACGCCATGTCGGACAATTCCTGGATGTCCCGATTGCGCAGCCGCATGCAAGCCGCCAGCTTCCTGATTTGGTCCTCCGCGTGGAGCGTTTGCCGATCCTCCCTGCGCGGTGGAGAGGTGCAGTTCAGGAGCCAAATCGCAAGCTGCTGGCGTATAAGGGCTTGTTTGAGAGCGGCGCGTGTCAGCCGGGCCACGCGTGGAAATGCGGACGCGAGCCGGACCGGCTACGACCTGGCCAGAATTCTGGCCGCGCGCTCGGCGTCGTCTCTGACTTCGTCTTTCACGCGCGGGAACAGGCCGATAAAGACTCCGTCTCCGGGCTTGATGCTCGCAAACGCCGTCTTGAATGCCTGTTCCACGTTCGTCACGCGTCCCGCCGCCAGGATTTTGAACGCGAAACAGGGCTTCCTGGTCTGGCGCATCACCGCATACATCTTCGGCGGGTCGCTTTGGATGTAGATCTCTCCGGGCATTTCCGGCAGCTCGCCATTCAGCGCCTTCCGCCATTCTTCCTGCGTGCGCGTGCGGTTGTAGACGCAGCCGGCGTAGAAATCGACGTCCCACCCCTGGTCCTCCACCAGCGCGATCACTTCCGGCTTGTGGGTCCCGACGCCGGCCAGCGCTCCCGCGTCGCGAACTCGCTTGCAGAAGTCGCGGATGGTGTCCATCTGGCCGGCCCGGAAGGCTCTGTCGGTCACCTCGCCTTGCTGATAGATCGCCAGCGGTTTGACGGCCTTGCAGACCTCCGCCGGGTCGGTCAGGCACTGAACGATCAGGTGCATCTTGCCGCCTTCCGCCTGGAAGCGCTCCAGGTCGGCCGGGCCGCGGCCCTGGTGGAGGTAATTGAAGGCGTCGATCCCGAACCGGTTGCACTGGTGCAGGACTTCGCAAACCCGCTCCGGCGTGTAGTACTCGCGCATGATGCCGCTCAGCGTGTCGTTGAAATGGCAGTACCCGTAGAACGGGTTGACCCCGCACACCAGGCGGCTGATTTCCACGCCGCCGAAGCGGACCTTGGGAATGTGGACCTCGGAGGCCGGTTTTGGGGACGCCGCGGGCTGTGGCGGCGCACCGGCCAGTCCCGCTCCACCCGCGCCTCCCCGGCCCGGCGTCTGCGCGCTTGCCGCGGCGCCGCTCAGCCCGGCCGCCAAAGCCGCGGCCGATTGCAACAAACTCCTGCGCGTGTTCGACATTCGATTATCCGGCCTCTCGATCCGTCCCTGACTTTCGGACAAGCCCAGTATAAGTCCGGGCGCGTTGGGCGAGTGCTCGGCGCTGTAGGGGCCGGGCATGCCCGGCCCCTACAGGGCAGGACTGGAGGCGTGCCCCGCGGGCTTCCCCGCGCGCGCCCCTTTCGGAGTACAGTGGGTCTTCCGGCCCGTGAATTCGACAAAGGGGGTATTCGTAAATGAAAGCCTTGCGCCACATCATGACGCTCGCCCTGCTGGGCGGGGCCTGCTTCTCCCAGACGACGCGAATGGTGACGCCCTTCAATGCGGATTGGAAGTTCTTTCGGGGCGATGTCGCGGGGGCCTCCGCCGTCCAGTTCGCCGACGCCTCCTGGCAGCCGGTGACTCTGCCTCACACCTGGAACGCGCAGGATGCGCTTCCCGGCAACGCGGTGTACCAGGGGCCTGGCTGGTACCGCAAGGAGTTCGCGGCCCTTCCGGCCTGGAGAGACCGGCGGATTTTCATCCGCTTCGGAGCCGCCAGCCTGACAGCCGAGGTATACCTCAACGGGTCGAAACTGGGCGAGCACCAGGGCGGTTTCGCCGCGTTCTGTTTTGAGATTACCTCGCTCGTGAAGTTCGACGGCAGGAATACGCTCGCCGTCCGCGTGGACAACAAGCGCGGCGCGATCTCCCCGCTCGGCGGCGATTTCACCATCTACGGCGGCCTCTACCGCTCCGTCTCCCTCATCGTCACCGGGCCGGTGGCCATCACTCCGCTCGATTATGCGGGGCCGGGCGTGTACCTGAAACAGAAGGACGTCACCGATGACCGCGCCGAGGTGGAGGTCGTCACCAAGGTCTCCAACGCAACCACGCAGACCCAATATGTCACCGCGCAGATCACCGTGTCGAATCCGAAGGGCAAGGTCGTGCGCACCACCCAGGCGAGCGCCGCCGTGAAGGCCGGCGTAACCGACGACATCGCTCAGACCTTCGCCATTCAAAGGCCGCACCTCTGGGACGGCGTGGACGACCCCTATCTCCACACCGTCCGCGTCGATCTGCTCGTTAACGGGAAGCGGGTCGACGCCGTCGAGCAGCCGCTCGGCTTGCGCTACTTCCGCATCGACGCCGCGCGCGGCTTCGTTCTCAACGGACAGGCCATGCAGATCCACGGCGTCTGTCTGCATCAGGAGGGACCCAATGGCTGGGCGGTCACGGAGAAGGATGAAGACGCCGACATGGCCTTGCTGCGCGAAATGGGGGTCAACGGAGTCCGCACGGCTCACTACCAGCACAGCGAGCACTTCCACGCGCTCTGCGACCGCTACGGCCTGCTGGGGTGGTCCGAGCTCGCCATGGTCAACTATGTTCGCGGGACCGCCGAGTTCCGGCAGAACGTGCGCCAGCAGCTCATTGAGCTTATCCGCCAGAACTTCAACCATCCGTCCATCGTCATGTGGAGCATGTACAACGAGCTCGGCTCGAACACTCCCGACAAGCCCGGCCCGCTGGTGCGGGAACTTGGCGAGCTGGCCCATGCCGAGGACCCCACGCGCCCCACCACCGGCGCCGCCAGCGGCGACACCATGGCCAACCTTCCCGACGTGATGAACGCGCTCGACCTGATCTCCCTGAACTTCTACTCCGGTTGGTACGGCGGAAAGCCGGAGGACCTCGGTCCGGAAATCGACAAGTACAACCAGAAATACGGGTCGAAGGGCGTGTCCATCAGCGAATACGGCGCCGGCGCCAGCGTCCATCAGCACCAGCAGGGCATGACCGAGCGCCCCAACCCCAACGGGAAGTGGCACCCCGAGGAGTGGCAGGCCATCCAGCACGAGATCCAATTGCCCATCATCAAGGCCCGGCCGTACGTGTGGGGATCGTTCCTCTGGGTGATGTTCGATTTCGCCAGCGCCGGCAGGCACGAAGGCGATGCGGACGGCATCAACGACAAGGGTCTCGTCACCCGCGACCGCGCCGTCAAAAAGGACGCATTCTACTTCTACAAGGCCAACTGGAATCCCGAGCCGATGGTCTATATCACCAGCCGCCGCGACGCCGAGCGCGCTGCCGCCGCCACCGCCATCAAGGTCTATTCCAACTGTCCGAAGATCACGCTGAAAATCAATGGTAAGAGCTACGACCCGCCCAAGACCGCCGATTATGTGTTTGTACTGAAGGACGTGACCTTGTCCGAGGGCGAAAACACAATCGAAGC
>CAIRXZ010000031.1 GCA_903882645.1 uncultured Acidobacteriia bacterium
GGCGCGGCGCCTGCCGGCCAAGCCGCGGCGGCCGGTCGCGGCGCTCCGGGCGCGGCTGCATTGCCTGGCGGCGCGCCGCAAGCTAATCCCGGCGGCATGATGGGCGGCCGGGGAGGCGGCATGCCCGAGGAACGCGCCACCGGCGGCGCGGGCGGCGGTCGCGGCGCGGGCGGCGGACCGGGAGGGCGTGGCAGCGATCCACCCGCATACGGCATGCTCAAGGCAGTTCAAGACGGCCTGATCCGGGAGCAGCAGATTTCCCTGGCGGTCGGCCGCGTCCTGCTTCAAATGGATAAGTTCGGGTACCTCGACAAAGCCCCCAAGCACACCATCACCGAAGTCGATTACGCATTCAACGCTCCCATCTTGCAGAAGACCGCGGAAGACGCCGCCACGCTGCTCAAGAACCAGGACAGCGTGCTGCCCCTCAGCGCCGCCGACCTGGATTCCACGGCATTCATCGGGCCGACCGGCGGCATCCTGGTTTCCATCGGCATCTCCGGCGAGAAAGCCATGGGGCTTCCCGACCACCAGGTGGGACCCGTCCCGGCGATCGAGAAGATCGCAGGCAAGAAGGTGACCTACGCCGTCGCCAACGATTTCGACGGCAAGCCCATTCCCGCGTCCAACCTGTCTAGCCTGGTGCGCACTAACACCGCCGGCAGCCAGACGCAGAACGATACTCAGATCGACTTCACGGCCGCGAGTGGCAAAGCGCTGCCGCCGGGAACCTCTTACACCTGGAAAGGCACGCTCAACATACCCTCCGATGGCACGTACATGTTGGCCCTCCAGACGCGCGGAACCACCGGGTCGGTGACGCTCGACGGCAACCAAGTGGTTGGCGGGGGCGGCGGCCGCGGATTTGGCGGCGGCTTTCCGGGCGGCGCGGCAGGCGTTCCAACGCAGGGAGCGATTCTGCCGGGCGGCGCGGCTCCGGGCGCTGCCATGCCGGCCGCTCCCGGCGGCGGCCGCGGCGGACCGCCTCTGGCGAGCCTTCCGGGACTCAAGGGACAACATCCGATCTCGGGCAACATCACCCCCACCGTGGATCACCTCAACAACGCGCGCAACAAGATCGATCTCAAAGCGGGCGCGCACGATCTGACCGTCACCACCACCGGCGAACCGTACGGCTACCCCGTCCAGGTGCGCCTGGCCTGGGTGACGCCGCAGCAGGACAAGGCCAATTACGACGCCGCCATCGCGGCCGCCAAACAGGCCAAGAAGGCCGTGGTATTCGCTTGGGCGCGCCAGGCGCCGTCGGTCTTCGGGCTGCCCGGCGACCAGGACAAGCTGATTTCCGACGTGGCGGCGGTGAATGCCAATACGGTCGTCGTCCTGAACACCACTCTGCCTGTGGCAATGCCCTGGATCGACAAGGTGAAGGGCGTGCTCGAAATGTGGTATCCGGGCGACGAAGGCGGCCCGGCGACGGCCAACGTTTTGCTCGGCAAAGCCAACCCGGCCGGCCGGCTGCCGATCACCTGGCCGGTGAAGCAATCCGACATGGTGGCGCAAGACCGCGCCAACCACCCGGAGCGCACCAACCAGGGCATCGACGGCAAGACCTACGAAACCGAAGGCATCTTCATGGGGTACCGCTGGTTCGATAAGCAGGACATCAAGCCGCTCTTCCCCTTCGGCCACGGCCTGTCGTACAGCACGTTCCAATACTCGCTGCTCAAGGCCGTCCGCACCGCCGATGGCGGCCTGGACGTGAGCTTCACCATCCGCAACACCGGCAAAATGGCCGGCGACGAAGTGCCGCAGGTGTATATCGGCGCCCCGAAGCTTCCCCCGGCCGGCGCGCAGTTCGCCGTCCGCCAACTCGTTCAGTTCGACCGCATGAGCATCCCGGCCGGCCAGGCGAGAACCGTCGCGCTGCACGTGGACCCGCGACGGCTGCAATACTGGTCCACCGCCGACGGCCGTTGGGAAACCGCCACAAGCGCGCGCACCGTTTACGTCGGAGCCTCGTCGCGCGACGTGAAGCTGCAAGCGGAGGTCAACATAACGGCGAGGTAGGATCGCGCCAACCGTGGGCCCGGAGCTTTTGTCTGGCGGATGCCAAGTAGCGGTCGGGCATGCCCGACCCCTGGAGTTTCTACATTTTCCCCGCGGTTTGTTTTGATTCGATTGCCCCCAGCGGAGATCCGCGGTCCCCAAAGTGAGTCTGTCTATATTGAGTTCTATTGACAGACCGGCCCCAGTATGGCA
>CAIRXZ010000032.1 GCA_903882645.1 uncultured Acidobacteriia bacterium
GATATTAATAATATCTCAGATTGGAACGAAAAACAAGCCCCCTAGCGAATGCGAATTTGCCTCAGTTTGAGCAGAGCGCACTCCAGATGCGCAGGCAAGGGCTGTCAGCACCAATCAGAATGCTGGTTGCGGAATCGCTGTCTCGCAGCCGCCCGGGGAACGGCGCTCCGGATGCGCGCCCGCCGCCGTGCCTCCGCGCCCCGTATAATCGAAGGATATTGTTCCATTTCAGCCGCCGGAGGCATCTGACCAAGAAAGGGAGCGCGCGCCTTTTATGAATCCAGCCAAAGTCAGAATTACCGAGCTTCAAGCCCCGCCGGAAGAGGCCGCCCCGGCCGCGGGTTTTCGGATTTTTAATCGAATCGTCGATTGGATCACCAATGAGCGCATGCAGTTGATCGACATCACCGATCGCATCAACGAGGTTGTGCGCAAGAGCGGTATTCGCAACGGGATCGTGCACTTGCAGTCGCTGCACACCACTACTTCGGTGTTCATCAATGAGTGGCAGGACGCCCTCCTGCACGACGTGCGAAAGTTCCTGGAGGACTTGGTCCGGCGCGGCGACTACTGGCGCCACAACGACCCAGCCTACTCCGACTGCGAACGCGAGAACGCCGATTCGCACCTGCGCGGAATGCTGATGGGCCAGACCGTCTGCCTCCAGGTCCGCAACTCGGCCGTGCTGCTGGGTTCCTGGCAGAGCATTATCCTGGCCGAATTCGACGGTCCGCGCAGCCGTTCGATGTCGGTTCAAGTTTCCGGCGTCTAGCCCCCTCCGCCATGGCGACGCGCTTCACGCCCGCGGAAGCCGAAAGCCAGGTTCCCCGTGTTTCCGGCCTCTGCCGGAGGCTCGGAGAACCGTCCATCCCGTACTGGCACGGCGTCAATGAGGGATTCGCCAGCCGCAAAACGATCGATCGGGAATTCCGCGACCACCACCGCGGCGGCCCGGACCATTAGCCATGACCTCGATCGGGATCGAAACGGAGATCAAGCTGGCGGTCGCCAGCGCCGCGGCCGGACGGGCGGCCTTGCGCCGCGCCGGTTTCCGGGTTTCGAAGCGCCGGGTCTTCGAGCGCAACACGGTCTTCGATACTCCCGCGCGGACGCTCGGCAAGGCCGGCTGCCTCCTTCGCATCCGCCGCGCAGGACGCGTCGTTACCCTGACCTATAAAGGCCCGCCGGACGTCTCCAGGCACAAGAGCCGGGAGGAAGTGGAACAGGAGATCGCCGGCGCGCGGGCGATAACGGCCATTGTCGGGCGCCTCGGGTTCGAA
The DNA here is from genome assembly GCA_903882645.1 of uncultured Acidobacteriia bacterium. GTDB lineage: Bacteria > Acidobacteriota > Terriglobia > Bryobacterales > Bryobacteraceae > BOG-224. The sequence goes on from CAIRXZ010000032.1 coordinate 1,281, forward strand.
CCCGTCTTTCGCTACGAGAAGTACCGGACGGAGTACCGCCAGCCCCCCGGCGGCGGCATGGCCACGCTCGACGAAACGCCCATCGGCGTCTACTTGGAACTGGAAGGCGCTCCGCGCTGGATCGACCGCGCCGCCCGCCAGTTGGGCTTCACCGAAAGCCAATACATCACCGCCAGCTACGCCGGGTTGTATTTCGCCTGGTGCGGCCGCCGGGGCATTGAGCCTTCCCACATGGTGTATCGGAATGAAGCGTGACGCAGCCCTGGTGGGGCGGGCGCCCTCGCCCGCGCCGGACCCCCTGGTCCGGCGCCCCTTGATCCGGCGCGGGGAACCGCCCGACCTCCCCGAAATCGCCGCCATCCAGGCGGCCAGCCCGGAGGCGTCCTCCTGGCCCCCCGCCGATTACCTCCAGTACGATCTTCGCGTGGCTGTCGTCGAAGACCGGGTCGCCGCCTTCCTGGCGGCCCGCGCGGCCGCCGGCGACGAGTTCGAGATTCTCAACCTCGCGGTGGCGCCGGAATTCCGCCGTCTGGGAGTTGGACGAGCCCTGCTGGAATCGTTCCTCGCGGGCCTTCGCGGGGCGGTTTTTCTGGAGGTCCGCCGCTCCAATTCGACCGCCCGCGAGTTCTACAAGTCATTGGGATTTAAGGAACTTACCCTACGCGAGGACTACTACTCATTACCCCCCGAAGCGGCTATTGTCATGAAGTTTCATTCATGTTAACGTGGTGGCGGATGGAGTTTCCCACCGAGCTCCGGCAGCCTGCCGGCTCGGCGAGGCAACCTCACTGGGAGGATATGCCCGCTATGGAACGGACCGCACAAGAAGAGTTGAGAGCGCACCTGATCGAAACCAACGATGAATTTCGCAGGCTGGCGGGTCAGCACTCGGAATTCGCCAGGAAGCTGGACGCCCTGGAAGCGCTTCCCCATCTGACTTATGACGAGGAGTTGGAGGAAACGCGCCTGAAGAAGATGAAGCTGCGGTTGAAGGATCAGATGGAAGCGATGTTGAGCCAGTCCCGGTCTCAACAGGTCGCTTGACGGTTGGGTGCGCGCAGTCGCGATGCTCTGTTTGGGCCCGGTCGGCTTAGGCTGGCCGGGCTTTTGGTTTTTGGCCCCGTTTCAAACCGTGTAGTGGGCGCCAGGCGCATGCAGCCGGACCCCGATCCAATCCGCATTCCGATAACGGATGTCTTCGACCTCCACAGCGTCCCGCCGCGCGACGTAAAAGAGGTCGTCGAGGAATACCTGCGGGAGGCCCACGCCAAGGGTTTGAAGGCCCTTCGCATCATCCACGGCCGCGGCATCGGCGCGCAGCGCGAGATGGTCCGGGCCATCCTGGCCCGCACCCCTTTCGTCGCGGAATTCCGCGACGCTCCAGCGGAAGCGGGCGGCTGGGGAGCCACTATCGCGACCCTGCGGTGACCGCGGCGCACGCTTCCAGGACTTGCTCGTAACAGGATGAGGACAAGAAGGTCAGCTTATGGCGCTTCCCATGCCGCGGCGCCATCCTTGTCTAACGGCGCCGGCCGCCGGATAATGGTTCCATGACGCGCGCGTTCCGCCTTCTGGGAGATCCGCCGCTTCTCGCGCCGCTTTTCGCCGCGCTGCTGTGCGGCTCGGCCGCCGGCCAAGGCGGCGGGGCCGCGCCAGCCCAGCCGCCGCCGGCGGGCCAATGGCAATCGCTGTTCGACGGCAAGACGCTCGCGGGCTGGAAGGAGACTAATTTCGCGGCGCACGGCCAGGTTCGCATTCAGGACGGAGCGATCGTCCTGGGGACCGGAGCCATGACCGGCATCAACTGGACGAAGTGGTTCCCCAAGTCCAACTACGAGCTCCGGCTCGAGGCAGCCCGTCTCGCCGGGTCCGACTTCTTCGCCGGCATCACGTTTCCGGTCGGCGACTTTTTTCTCACCTGGATCAACGGAGGTTGGGGCGGCCGGTTGGTGGGCTTGTCGAGTCTGGACGGCAACGACGCCTCGGAGAATGAAACCGCCACGGTTGTCCAGTTCGAGAACAACCGCTGGTATGCGCTTCGCTTGCGCGTGACCGGCGACGCGATTGAAGCTTGGATCGACGACGAGCAGGTGATCGGGGTGGAATACGCAGGCCGCCAGCTCAGCCTCCGTCCCGGCGAGATTGAGCTTTCCGCGCCTTTCGGCATCGCCACCTATTCCACCACGGGGGCCTTGCGCAAACTCGAATACCGGCTCCTGGCCCCGCCCGCCGAAGATGCCCGGCACTGAATCTACCGGGCCGCGCAGGCCGGTACGCGGGCTTGACGCTGGTCAATCCAGCTTGAGCCTCACGTCCGCCTTCATCCCGGGGCGGATGGACGGCATGGGGCTGACGAATTCCACGATCGCCTGGTTTCCGTCGATGGCTTTCACGTCTCCCGCGATGGCGGCGTTGGTCAGCTCGGGAACCAGCACCAGCGCCGGCATCCCGGGGACAATGCGCTTGAGGACATCCGGTTTTGGCTCCACAGCCACTTCGAGCGAGGCAAGATCCGTGGCAAGCTGAAACATCTTGTCGCCGAAATCCTCCGCGTGCTGGCCGATCTCGCCCTGGCGCGCCACCAGCCAGCCATCCACCGGCGCGCGCACCTCGGTGGCGTCCAGATCGCTTTGCACATCCGCCAGTCTCTGGGCCGCCTCCGCCAGGGTTTTCTTCTCCCCGTCAAGCATCTGCTGCGCAGCCCGGACGTTGTCGCTCGACGCGCGCCACGCCTTGTCCATTATGTTGAACCCTTCCTGGGCAGCCTGGTATACCTTCACAGCCGCGTTATAGGTCAACTGCGGCGTGGCCCCGGCCGCGATGAGAGTTTTCTGCCGGGTGTATGCCTTGTCGGCCTGGTCCAGCTCCGCGCGCGCCTTCTCCAACTCGGCGCCGGCGCGGGATTCCTCCAGCACCGCGCCGTTCAGCGCTTGTTCGGCCTGGGCAACGCGGTCCTGCGCCCTATTTACGGCGTTCGCCGCATTCTCGCGGTCGGATTCCAGTCCCAGGGCGCCCACGCGCGCCACCGACTGGCCCTCGACGACCTCCTCGCCCACTTCCGCCAGGAACGCCTCGATATTGCCCTTCACGGCCGCGCCGAAGTTCACCACGTGCTGCGGCCGGATGGTCCCGGTGAGCGTCAACCCCGCGACCGCCGGCAATGAAACCGCGCCCGCCGCGCGCGCCGGCGGCGCCGCCGCCCGATTGCGCCGCAGCAGCGCGACCGTTCCGAACACAACGCCGGCCACGACCACGGCAGCCGAAACCAGGGCCCATTTGCGCCGCATCTTCAAGGACTAGGGTAGCACCGCGAATCCATAGATCAGGTGTTTACCGTCTTCAAAAGACCTCTTGCCGATTTTGGGGCGCCGGGGAGGATTGCTTCAGGGGTCTTTCTAGTTTTGAGGTTAGTCTCGCTTTGGTGGGAGTTACCTCCCCGGCTTGATTCCAATAATAGTATATTCCGAATTTGGAATCAACAGGAAAATGGGTTCTATTATGGGGTTTTGACTTGAACGCCGGCCATATCTTCCAAAACCTGGATTGTAGAGCACATATCTTCTTCACCCAGGCCCGCGGCGAGCGCGGTGGATAAGATCTGGCGGGTCAGGCCCGTCAGAAGCAATGGAACACCCAACTCCTCCCCGGATTGCAGGATGAGTCCGGTATCCTTGTGCATCCACTTGGTGGAGAAGTTGGGGTGGAAGTCGCGGCGCAACACGAAAGGGGCCTTGTAGGCGATCAGTCCGGATCGGGCCGCGCTGTTTTCCAGGATATCCAGCATGAGCGGGAGGTCGACTCCGGCCTTGGCAGCCAGGACCATGCCCTCGTTAAAGGCCATCAAGATATTGGAAAGAATCAGGTTCTGGGTGAGTTTGGCTTGCAAACCCAGACCTGGGCCGCCGCAGTAGTAGAGGCGTTTGCCCATCGGCTCGAAAAACGGCTTGGCCTTTTCGAATACGGCTTGGTGGCCGCCGACCATGAACGTCAGCGTGCCGCTCTCCGCCCCAGGGGTCGAACCGGTGCATGGGGCATCGAGAAAATCCACACCCCGCGCTTTCAGGATCTGGCCGATCTTCCGGCTGGCGCTGGGAGCTATGGTGCTGGCGTCGGCCACGATGCTTCCCGCCCTCGCGGCGCGGACGATCCCATCATCGCCCAGGATGGTCTCGCGGGACATCTCCGTATCGCCGACGCACAGGAACATGCACTCGGCGTCCTCGGCGGCCTCGCGCGGCGTTTCGCAGAAGCGGCCGTTTTCCTCCGCGGCGAGCTTGCGCGCCTTGGCGGCGGTATGCGACCAGAGGGCCACCTCGTGACCCGCACGGAGGAGGTTGCGCGCCATGGGGTATCCCATCAGCCCCAGGCCAAAGAAGCCTAACTTTGCCATAGAGATAGGATACCTTTCCGGCTATGATGGTGTCTCAGGAGATCTTCCCCGCCGGTGAGTAAAGTTCCCCGCAAGGCTGGAGGCAGCCGTTCCCGCGTGCCCGCGCCACCGCCAAAACCCCGCCACGACCGGTGGATCGTGGTGTTTCTGGTTGGCGCAACGCTAGCCGTGTACGGCCAAGTGTGGAGCTACGATTTCGTCAACTACGACGATGCGGTCTACGTAACCGCCAACCCTCACGTCCAGGCGGGTCTGACCCCCTCGGGCCTGGCGTGGGCCTTCACTTCCAGCACGGGCGCGAACTGGATCCCGCTCACCTGGATTTCCCACATGCTGGACTGCCAGTTGTTCGGGCTTCGCGCGGGCATGCACCATCTGGTCGGCGTTCTGTTCCACGTTCTCAGCGTTTCGCTGCTGTTCCTGCTTCTCCGGCAAACCACCGGGGCGCGCTGGCGCAGCGCCTTCGTGGCGTTTCTTTTCGCCTTGCACCCCCTGCACGTGGAATCGGTGGCGTGGATCGCCGAACGGAAGGACGTCCTGAGCGGGTTCTTCTGGTTTCTGGCGCTCTGGCGCTACGCCATCTACGCGAGGCGGCCGCGGGCCGGCACCTACCTGGCGGTCCTCCTGGCATTCTGCCTCGGACTCCTGGCGAAGCCTATGATCGTGACGCTTCCGTTCGCGCTGCTCCTGTTCGACGTTTGGCCGTTGCGGCGATTGGCGGCAGCGGGACCGGGCTCGCGGCGGCCGGCCTCTCTGTTGTGGGAGAAGGCCCCGTTTTTCGCGCTTTCGGCCGGCGCCTCCGCGGTCACGTTCGTGGCGCAGCGACACGGCGGGGCCATCTCGCCGCTCGACCTGGTTCCCCTATCGGTGCGCGCCGGCAACGCCCTGGTTTCCTACGCGACGTACGCCGCGCAAATGTTCTGGCCCGTCAGGCTGGCTGTGTTCTATCCCCTCGCGGAGGTTCCTGTCTGGCGCGCGGCCGCGGCCGGTCTTGCGCTCCTGGCGGTCTCCGCGCTCACTTTACGAGCCATCCGCACGCGGCCTTATCTGGCAGCCGGATGGTTTTGGTATCTGGGCACTCTGGTCCCCGTGATCGGTTTGGTACAGGCCGGATTCCAGGCGCACGCCGACCGCTATACTTACATCCCCATGCTCGGACTTTTCATTATGACGGCCTGGGGCGTGGCGGACCTGGCGGAGCGGTGGCCGCGGGCCAGGAGCACGCTGATAGGCTTCTCGGCGGCGGGATGCGCGGCCTGCCTTGTCCTCACCTGTTTTCAGGTCCGCTACTGGCGGGACAGCGTCGCGCTGTTCCAACACGCCGTCGATGTCACGGACGACAACTATTGGGCGTACAACAGCCTGGGAGCGGTCCTGACCGGCGAGGGCCGGGCCGCGGAGTCGGCGCCTTTGCTGAGGCGCGCCGTGGCGATCAAGCCCGACTTCGCCGACGCGCATTACAACCTGGGCAGGGCGCTGACGGATGTGGGACTTACCGAAGAGGCGGCGGCCCAGTTCAAGGAGGCCGTCCGGCTGCAACCGGACGACGCGGACGCCCGTTACAATCTGGGAACCGCGCTGGCGGCCCTGGGGCGTTTCGGCGAGGCCGTGGACTCTCTCGGGGCCGCCGTGCGTCTGGAGCCGGGCAACGCCATGGGTCATCTGAATCTGGGCAGCGCGCTGGCCGAATCGGGGCGTCTCGACGAAGCCATCGCGCAGTTCTTGGAGGCCCTGCGCATGGAACCGAGCCTCCAGGAAGCCCGCGCCAACCTGGACTCCGCGCGGGCTCTTCAGCGCGAGTCCGAAAACGAGAAAAAGTGAAGCGTCCGCTTACACGTACACCCGCCGGACGCGCGCGCTGATGCTGCAGAGGATGTTGTAGGAGATGGTGCCCGCGATGCGCGCGATCTGTTGCGCGTCCAGCCGCGCTTCGCCCTCGGCGCCGAGGAGGGTCGCTTCGTCGCCCGGCTCGAGAGCCGCGGCGCAACTCAAGTCGATGGTGGTCAAGTCCATGGAGATGGCGCCCAGGATGGGGACAAGCTTGCCGCCGGCGATCACCTTGCCGCGATTGGAGAGCCGGTGGAACACCCCGTCCGCGTATCCGGCGCCGAGGATGCCGATGCGCATGGGGCGCGGCGCGCGGAACGTCCCCCCGTAACCGACCGGCGCGCCTTCCGGGATGTCCTTGACGGCCAGAAGCTTGGCCTTCCAGGCGAGCGCGGGTTTGACGTCGAGCAACTGGCGCGGGGCGTCGCCGCGCGCGGGGGATACGTAGCCGTAGAGCGCGTGGCCGGCGCGCACCATGTTGTGCCACCCTTCGCGGCGGCCATAGCCGATGGCGTTGGTGCTCGAGGCGTGGATATGCTCCACGCTCACCCCGGCGCGCGCGAGGGCCGCCACGATTCCGTGGAAATAGGCAAGCTGCTCGTCCGTCTGGGGATTGGCGTAATCGGCCGCCGCGGCAAAGTGGGTCATCAGGCCTTCGAGCTTTGCGTGCGGGGTTTCAGCGAGGGCCTGGAGAATCTCGGGCGCCGCCGCCCGCGTTCCCAGCCTGCCCATCCCCGAATCGATTTTCAGGTGGTAGCGGATCTGCGCGCCGAAACTCCGCCCCACGGCATCCGCTTCGCGAATCTGGCCGAGCGAGTGCAGGGCCGGCGTGAGGTCATACTCGACGAGAGCTTCGCCCTCGTAGGGCAGAAATCCGCCCATCACGAGGATGCGAGTTCCATGAATGCCGGCCTCGCGCAACCGCGCGCCTTCCTCCACGGAGCTGACCGCCAGCCATCGCGCCCCTTCCGCCGTGAGCACGCGCGAAACCTCGGGCGCGCCGTGCCCGTAGGCATCGGCCTTGACCACCGCGGCGACCTCGACGCCGGGCCCCACCACGGAGCAGACATTCCGGTAATTGCGCGCGATCTGTTCGCGCGAGACGAGGACGTAGGAACGATAAGGGGCGGACACCAATTCCATTCTAGCGGGCGGCGGAGGGTCGCCCGGGCCCGCGGGTGGCCTCGGGTGTGCGACATGAATGTTGGAGCTTTTCGCGGAGGCTGGATTGTTTCGGCAATTCTAGAAGTATATAATACTTCTAGAAAGGAGGCCCATGCCTCAGTCCCTTCCCAATTTGGAAA
>CAIRXZ010000033.1 GCA_903882645.1 uncultured Acidobacteriia bacterium
CTTGGTGAACTGGCCCTCGCCCACCAGCTTCATTCCCAGAACTCCGGTCCCCTGGGCGTGAATCTTCTTCGCCTGCGCGACCACCCGATCCACATCGCCGAGCGCGTCCGCATCGCCCAAGTCCGGGGTGTCCATTCTGACGCCGGCGTGGTTCACGCGCAGCAGGGCCACGTCCAGCCACTTGTTGCCGGGGAATGCGGAGAGCCCCTGGAGGCCGTGAACCGACGCGCCGTGCGCCAGGATGATCTTCTTCGACTTGGCCTCCGACATCCCGTCCTGCACGGCCCTGGTCTCGTCCGGCCATCGCGGGCTGCGCACGCAGTGCATCAGCAGGACGTCGATGTACTCGGAGTTGAGGTCCAGGCGGAGGCTGTCGATCCTCGTCCGCGCGTCGGTGTTGCGGGACGCCCCGAACTTCGTCATCAGGCGGTAGGAATCGCGGGGAATGCCTTTCAGCGCGGTGGCCAGCATCTGCGGCATGCCCCGGTAACCCTCCGCGGTATCGAAGAAGCGGATGCCGCGGTCGTAGGCGTAGCGGACCAGGCGGGTGAACTCGTCCTGGCCGAGGTCGCGCTGCACCCTGCCGCTGAACGTCCCGGTGCCAAAGGCCAGGCGGGTCACCTTGACGCCCGAATCGCCGAGCGGCGCCCAATCGGCCGCCGATTTCTTCTGCGCCCACGCGGCCGTGACGCCGCCCGTCCCGGCCAGCAGCGTCCCGGCCAGGCTGGTCCTCAAAAAGTCGCGTCTTGTCACCTGGGCCATGAGTGCCTCCGGAGACGAGTTATATCACGCGGCGCGCCATTCCGCCAGAATCGGGCGCCGGGCGCAAAAGCAGGCCCACAAGAGGCGCGGAAGGGGACGTATCTTTGCGCTTCTTGCCTCATCCGCCGCCCCCGGCCGCAAGACAGGTTTGGACGGCCGCCTCGAAGGCCCTTTCTCGCGAGAAAATGCGTCCCCTTCCGCCCCAGGCCGGTGAACTTCACCTTCTCAGCACCACAAAGTGGCTGATGCCGTACCCCAGAGCCGCGCCTATGAAGATGTCCGAGGGAAAGTGCGCCTGGTCGGGCAGCCGGCTCAGCGAAAGGAACGTGGCAGCCCCGTAAGCTACCCAGGGTATCCACCGGTGTTCACGGTATCGCTCCGCGATTACGGTTGCCACCGCGAATGCGGAGGCGCTGTGGCCCGAGGGAAAACTGCCCCCGTTCGTTAACCCGCCCTTGTACTTGAACCACGTGTTGCGGAGATCCCCGCCGGGAGGAATATCGCTGGGTTTCAATCGTCCGGCGGCTTGCTTCATTACGAAGCTGACGATTTGCGCGCCGGCGAGGGCTTCGGCAGCCAGCAGCCCGGTGTTCCGGGCGTGCGGGCTGTGTTCCGCCAGACCCGCCACATAAAAAGCGGCGGGCGTCAGCACTTCCGCCAGCGTCGTGTTCCGTCCGCGCAGGGGTCCGGTCATGTAACCGCCGAAGCGGGACGGGTTGTGGAAATATGGCTCGGTATAAGGGTCGAGGACCACCAGGCCCGCCGTGCCGAGCGCAACGGCCAGGACGGGTTTCCAATGCTTACCCCGAACCGCCTTCCCCGGAAAGGTCCAGATGGGCTTCTGGTCATACAGGACGTTCTTGGCCAACTGCACCGGCGAGATGGCAGTCTCCGGCCCCACTGCCTGGGCGGTTGACGACCCGCCCGGTTGCGGCGCCGGCGAGCTCGGCTGTTGCGCCACAATCGCGCCCGAACCGAGCAGGCAGGCAAGGACCAAGCCTGTAGTGTGTGCCATTGCTTCCCCTGGTCCCGGACTACAGCACGCAACGGCCCAAACTATGAAAATGCACTTGCGAAGGCGAACAGGGATCTCGTCGAGTGCAGTTCCTGCACAAGGTCGCTGACGGCGCTGCACCGCTCCCGTGCGCGGGGCGGCCCTTCCGGCCGTGGAAGGGGGCGGGCTGTCGCCCGCCCCGCCGGGGGCTACTCGTACCTGAGAGCTTCGACCGGGTCGAGCTTGGCGGCGCGGCTGGCCGGCCAGATTCCGAAGAACACGCCCACGCAGACCGAGACCAGCACGCCGGAGATCGCGGCCGAGAGCGGCACGGCCGTGGGCAGCGACGGGAAGATCAGACGCGCGATCAGCGAGATCGTCCAGCCAACTATCAATCCCAGGATTCCACCCATGACGGTCAGCACCACGGCCTCGGTCAGGAATTGCAGTACGATGTCGGACTTGCTGGCCCTTACGGACCCTGTTTCCGTGGAGGGGACTTCACGGGACCTATGGCGACGGGCCGGTCCTGAAGCCGAATCAGCGGCGAGAAGCCGACTTGCGGGGAGAAATCGTGGCGTTGTACCCCCGAATCGAGTTCCCCAGAGCCAGGCACGTACAAGAACCGAGCATGCCGCTACACCAACCACTCGGGGCAGCGCTACCTTTCCGAGGCTTTCGCGATTGTCAGGTGCTATTCTAATGCCTGTTCCAGACGCGCCAGGCTTGGAGATGTCGCCTTCTGGCGCTACAGTATGGTTTCGCACCATGGGCTATAACGATACCGCACTCTGGCTGCGCACGTTGGGGGAAGTACCTAACGACCGGTGGCGATCCGAGCGATCAAAGCTTCGGGGCGCGTTCGAGTCGGTTCGAGACAACATGAAATGGCTTCTGGAGACGATCGGTTCAGACCTCCCACAAATGACGGTACACGACGTGAGCCACTCCGATGCCTTGTGGGAAATGGCTGACTTGATTATCGGTGAAAGTTACCCAATCACACCGATGGAGGCGTTTATTCTGGGTGCAGCTTTCCTCGTGCACGACGCGGGCATGTCCGCAGTCGTACGCAGCGGAACGGACTTTGAGTCCACCCACAAGTGGCAGGATGCAGTCGCGCTAAGTATTCGGCGGCGCACCGGGCGAACGCCGAGCACGGCAGAAATCGCCAACGTGGACCAGGAGACGAAGAAGGAAATATTTGAGAGCTTTCTTCGCGAGACACACAGCGAAGCTATCCGTCATTTACTTACTGAGTCGTGGACGTCAAAGGACACTTCAGTCTACCTTCTTGAGGACGGGGGGCTGCGATCCGTCTACGGGCGGCTAATAGGCGACATTGCCGCAAGTCACTGGTCGACACCGGCAACCCTACGGGAGTGCTTTCCAACCGAACTTGGTTCAGTCCCTGGATACCCACAACAGTGGACGGTCAACCCGCTGAAGATTGCTTGTGCTCTGAGAGTGGCTGATGCAGCGCACTTGGATGCTCGAAGGGCTCCTGGCCTTCTCATGGCCCTACGAAATCCAATCGGAGTTTCTGAGGCACACTGGGTATTTCAGCACCGCCTGCAACAGCCGCGCGTGTATTCTGATCGGCTAGCCTATACGTCTGCGAGTTCGTTCACTGTGGGCCAGGCGCAGGCGTGGTGGTTCTGCTTCCAGGCATTATCCAGCGTGGATCTAGAGTTGAGGCTTGTCGACTCAGTTTTTGTAGATCTCGACCTTCCTCGTTTTAAAGTCAACGGCGTGTTGGGTACCGATGAACCGAAGGCGCTAACGCGGTATGTGCCGACTCAAGGTTGGACGCCTGTCGATACGCGGATCCGGGTAAGCGGCGTGGCGGACCTTGTGGCAAAGCTAGGGGGTGACCATCTTTACTCGTTGGGACCCTCAGCAGCTCTCCGCGAGTTGATTCAAAATGCCGTAGACGCGGTCCAGGCGCGGAGAGTTTCGGAAGCTCGCCCGTCTAACTGGGGCGAAGTACGTATTTCACTGACACAAGCCGACGAGTGGTGGCTACGGGTTGAGGATAACGGAGTAGGCATGTCAGACGCTCTGTTGTCAGGCCCATTCCTGGATTTCGGCTCGTCGTACTGGAATTCCGAATTGGTTACCTCCGAGCACCCCGGCCTCCTGTCCAAAGGCTTCGAGCCGATTGGCAGATTTGGTATAGGATTCTTCTCTATATTCATGCTTGGGGATGCAGTCCGTGTCATAACTAGGCCCTATCGTGAGGCGCAGCGCGCTACCAGGGTACTTGAATTCTCGGCTGGTCCCACGTCCGTGCCACTTCTCCGTGATGCCAACGAAGACGAGCAACTGCACGATGGTGGCACTCGGATAGAAGTGCGTCTCAAAGTGTCTCCGCTGGCCGGGTTGCTCCTGGGCTCCAGCAAACGTGTTGGTGATGGGACGCTTGTAGATCTCGTGCGATGGCTTTGTCCCGCCGCGAGCGTTACGTTGATGGTCTACGAAGGCGGATCAGATCATGCCGTTGTGGTCGCCGATGATTGGCGAACTCTTACTCCGGAGAAATTGCTCCTCCGCTGTAATCCTGAAGGTGTCGCTAGCCATGCACGAATTCTTAAAGGCCGGCTCGCTGACATTAAAGACGCTTCAGGTTCGGTGGTCGGTCGAGCGTGCGTGCACTCCTGGCGAGAACTGCCTGGTCGCGGCGACCTGGATGGAGTTCTCGTCGTGGGCGGCCTTCGATCTCAGACCCTTCCTGGGATTGCTGGTTTGCTTTTCGGCAGGGCGGCGACGGCCGACCGGGAAAACGCGATTCCGAACGCGGACGGCCTAGAATTGAGAGACTGGGCGACGGCGCAGGCCCGACTCATTCCTGCTCGACTTTGCGATGAGCAACCGGATGCTGCCGCCGAGATCGCTTCTGTTGTGTATCAGTGTGGCGGCGACGTGTCGCACTTGCCGTTCTGTTACTCTAACCTGGGCTGGATGGATCTATCTGATTTGCGGGATTGGATCGGGGACAAGACTGAGGTCCTGCTCGCTGACCGTGATCTGATCGAAGATGCCTTCAGGTTTGTCGACGAGATCAAGGTTGACCCGAACGTAATACTGGCGGAGGGACTGACAAGCCTCGGGTGGATCGGAGGCCGTGTGGTGTGGCCAGCAGCGCTGCGGGAACAGACGAATCATCGATGGTGGGCTGCACACCAACGGACGCTGAAGGGATTCGTAGTCAACATGCTAGCGACCGTGTGGGCAGTCCCGGTCGATGAGGTGCTGCATGCGTCCGAGTTTTCGATACATCCCTCAGACGCTGGTGCGGAAGAAAGACACATATGGCGAGACATCGGCCACTCCGGCGTAGCAACACTAAGTGAATCCGTCCAGGTCATCCGCCGACCGCGAGGCCGCCAGCGCCCAACTGGAAAGGTCAAATGTGATCGTGAGCAACGTTTCTCATGACGCGTAAGTCAGTCCGACACAGTCATTAAGAATCCTTCTCTGCTCCGCATTGGTCTTCTACAAGGGTTCCTGGCCCCCAAAGCTGCTGGGAAGTGGCTGCCGTGTTGTGCCGGGCTGCCCCGCCCCCTCTGGTAGCACTGATTACTCCCCATAAACGCGCTTGGGTCCGGCCATGCCAGCATCGAGGTCCCAATCCGGATTCCTCCCGTGATACGCCCTTCGCAGAAGGCAAGCGGCTGGCGTCCAAGCCCGCATCCGTAGACGAGGCGATGCTTAGATTGGCGCTTCGGCGCTCATTGAGGTCTCCCCCGCCGAGCGCCGAAATCCGCAACCCTTGCAAGCCGCTCGGGCTGTTACTCGTACCTGAGGGCTTCGACCGGGTCGAGCTTGGCGGCGCGGCTGGCTGGCCAGATTCCGAAGAACACGCCCACGCAGACCGAGACCAGCACGCCGGAGATCGCGGCCGAGAGCGGCACGGCCGTGGGCAGCGACGGGAAGATCAGACGCGTGATCAGCGAGATCGTCCAGCCGACTATCAATCCCAGGATTCCACCCATGACGGTCAGCACCACGGCCTCGGTCAGGAACTGCAGTACGATGTCGGACTTGCGCGCGCCGACGGCCTTGCGGACGCCGATTTCGCGGGTGCGCTCGGTGACGCCCACCAGCATGATGTTCATGACTCCGATGCCCCCCACCAGCAGTCCGATGGAGCTGATGATGATCATCACCAGCGCCACGGTGGCGGTCACGTTGTGGAACTGCTCGATCATCTGCTCGGATGTCGTGATGTAGAAGGAATCCTGAGCGTCGAAAGCGTCGCGCCGTTCGATGCGCAGTACCGCGCGCGTCTCGTCCTCCGCCTTTTGCAGCATGCCCGGATACGCGATCACCATGAGCATGTTCTCTTTCAGGTTCGGGAATATCTTGCGCATGGTGAAGTACGGAAGCAGCACGCGCGTATCGTCCATGCCCGGCAGATACATGGCCGGCCGGTCCATGACGCCCACGATCTGGAGTTGGTGGCCGTCCACGGTGATCCACTTGCCGATGGGATCCTCGTTGGGCAAAAGCTGCTTTTCAACGTCTTCGCCGACCACCACCACGGGCATGTGATGGGTGCTCTCCATGTCGGTGAAGAACCGGCCGTGCTTCATGGTGGTGCCGCCGGCGGCGTAGGCTTCCTCGGTGCCGGCCAATTGAATCTGGTACATATCGTTGCCCTTGTAGCGCACGCTGTCGAAGTTGCCGCGGCTGTTCTGCATCAGGTACGGGCTGACGTGCTGGACCGAGGGGCACCGCTCCGCGATGGCCCGCGCGTTCTCGAACGTCAGCGGCTTGCGGGCGCGCTCCGCGCGGGTGGATTCGCCCATGGCCGGCGTCTTGGTCACGATGATGGTATTGGGACCGAAGCTGCGCATCAGGTTGGTGATGGAGCCGTCCAGGCCCGCGATGATGGAGCCTACGCCGATCACCGCGCTGGTCCCGATGATCACCCCCAGCACGGTCAGAAACGAGCGCAGCTTGTGGACGCGGATCGTATCGAGCGCCAGCTTGATTCCGGAATTGAACAGGGCCGCGGTCATCGTTCCATCCTCAGCGCTTCGATCGGGTCCAGCCTGGCGGCTTGCCGGGCCGGGTAGATGCCGAAGAAAAGTCCCACCGCCGCCGACAGCGAAACACCCACGATCACGGCGGTGATGGGAATCGAGGACGGGACGGCGGTCAAGCTTCTGACCAGCAGCGAGATGAGCCAGGCGATCATCACGCCGATCAACCCTCCGACGCCGGAGAGCATGGACGATTCCACCAGAAACTGGTTGAGGATGTCGCGGTGGCGGGCGCCCACGGACTTGCGGATGCCGATCTCGTGCGTGCGCTCGGTCACCACGGCCAGCATGATGTTCATGATCACCACGCCGCCCACCACCATAAACACCGAAACCACGCCGATGGCCGTGGCGGATATGGCGGCCGTCAACTGGTTCCAGAAGTTCAGCAACGCGTCGGAGGTCAGCATGGAGAAGGTGTCGTCGTCTTTGGGCTTCAGGTGCCGGTACGCCCGCAAGAGCATGCGCGCCTCTTCCTGCGCCTGGAAGAGGTGCTCGTGATCGATGGCCATCCCGTAGTACAGCATCCCCTGGCGGGATCCCCATTTCTTGAAATAGGTTTGCACCGGAATCACGACGTAGTTATCCTGCGATTGACCGAGCACGGAGCCTTTCGCCTTGGAGACGCCGACAATGGTGAAAGGAGTGCCCTCGACTTCGATAGTCTTGCCGAGCGGGTCGGCATCGCCGAAGAACTTGGTCTGGACGTCGTGGCCGATGAACGCCACGTCCATGTGGCGGTCGTCCTCGATCTCGGAAAAGAACCGGCCGATTTCGGCCTGGTAATTGCTTATAATCGCGATGCTGGGGGAGGCGCCGCGCAATTCCACGTTCTCGGAGCGTTCCTTTCCCTTGTTCAAGGTGACGCTCCGCTCGGCGGAGAGGCCCATCTGGCTGCTGAGAGTCACGCGCGAGCGCAGGAAGCCGAATTCCTCCTGGTTCAGCAGCGGGTTGCGCCGCTGCATTTCCAGGTACTTCTTGGGATCCCACTGCATCATGACGATGCGGGCGACGGTGTATCCGTTGGCGCCCAGATCCGTAACGTTCTGGGCCACCACTACATCCATGCCCGAGATGACGGACATGACCGAGATCAGCGTGGTGGTGGCCAGGATGATTCCCAGCAGCGTGAGGAAGCTGCGCAGCTTGGCGGACCGCAGCGACTGGGCCGCGCCCTTCACCGCCTCCCAGAACGACGCATTCGCAGTATTCATCTATAACCCCAGACGATTCATACGGCCCGCCGATAGCGTTTGTTCCGCGATCCAGCCCAAAATCGCCTCATCGGCCCAAAATCGGGTTCCCTTGCCGATGAAGCCCACGTGGCCCCCGTGCTCCGTAGCCAGCAGCCGGATCCAGGGATTCGACCGCACCGGTTCGGACTGGAAAGCCTCGAAAGGCTGGTGAGGCCGGCGTGGTAGAGGGTCGGGCAGAGCCGTTCCGTGCCGCCGCACGTTCGCATGTGGAACCGGTGGGCCGCGAATCCCCCGCCGAGCGCCGCGGCGGCCATCCCTCGCATGTAGCCGGCCCGCCCGGAGGCTTCCAAACCATGGAGCAGTACGATGTCCCCGGCGGCCCGCCCGGCGGGTTGCTGCGACTCCACCAGCACCCGCACTCCAGGCTCGGTCTCGATGAGACGGCGTTCGATCACGGCGCGATCGGACGGACGTTTCCAGAAGTGGCCCGCGAGGGTCTGTACGTGCGGATTCCGGAACAGCGGGATGAAGGGCGTCATGCGGGACCGGGAAATTGTAGTATAAAGAAAAGTCTGGGCATGCGTATTTTTCTACCGGTTCTAGCCTGCGCCGCAATGGCTTTCACCGCCCTGGCCGCGGAGCCGCCGGGCCAGCCTTCGTTTTCGGTCCTGCGGGTAGGCCCGCCGCCGATTCCGCTCTCGAGCCTCCGAGGCAAGGTGGTGGCCCTGGTGTTGATTTCCACCACTTGCCCCCATTGTCAGGAGTTCACCAAGGAACTGATCCCCATCGCGAAAGAGTACACGCCGCGCGGCGTTCAGTTCCTGGAATGCGCGGTCAACCCGGGGGCCATGTTCCTGGTGGCGGATTTTGTTCAGCAGTTTCAACCGCCGTTCCCGGTGGGCTACAGCGACCAGGACGCGGTGGACGCCTACCTGAAGCGCGACCCGAAGCTCACTTTCTACGTGCCGCACGTGGTGTTCCTGGACCGCGCCGGCAAGATTGCGGGGGATTACCCCGGCGAGAGCGACTTCATCAAGGACCCCGCCGCGAACACGCGGAAAGAGCTGGACAAGCTGCTGGCCGCCGGGCCGCCGGCCAAAAAGACGGCGGCTGCGGCCGCCAAGTAGCTTAGTTTGCAACTTTCCGGCCCGCCTCCCGGCGCGCTCTCCGGAAAACCTCGAGCATCATCTTCTCCGTCAGCTTGCCGGTGGAGGTGTTCTGCTGGCTGGGGTGATAGGAGCTGATCAGAACCGGCAGTCCCGGCGCCGGCTGGAACCGCCGGTTGTGGCCGAAGGCGAACGCCGCGCGGCTGCGGATCGCGCCGCGGGATTTCAGCACATCCAGGTACGCGTCGAAGGCGATCTTCCCGAGCGCCACCACCACCCTGGCGCCACCGAGCAATTCCAGTTCGCGCTCCAGGAACGGGCGGCAGTTGCGGATCTCTTGAGGGGTGGGCTTATTGCCGGGCGGGGCGCAGCGCGCCGCGGCGGTGATGTAGACGCCGTCGAGCGTCAGACCGTCCTCGCGCGAAAGGCTTACAGGCTGAGAGGCGAAGCCGGTCCGGTGGAGCGCGCCGTAGAGCATGTCGCCCGAACGGTCGCCCGTGAACATGCGCCCGGTGCGGTTGGAGCCGTGCGCCCCGGGCGCCAATCCAAGGACCAGGATCCGGGCCTGGGGGTCGCCGAAACCCGGTACCGGCTTGCCCCAATACTCCCAATCGCGGTAGGCGCGCCGCTTAACCGAGGCGACGCGGGCGCAGTGTTCGCGCAGGCGCGGGCACAGCCGGCAGTTCACGATATCGTTCCGGAGAGCTTCGAGCAACTGGATGAACCTTCTTTCATCCTACCGTGGTGGAAAACACGGCTTCCGCCGATTAGCGTTACTGTGCGGAAGAAATGTCTTGACGCCCGGCAGGCGGCGCGGCGACAATTGGATTATCCGGCTGCTCCGGCCGGTCGAGACGGTTGTTGCTCTGGCGCAAACTCCCTCCGGTCTGAACCGTACCGGCATCGTGCAGCCATGAAGCAGCGATACTTAGCACTAGCTTCTCGATTCCTGGCTTTCGGCTTCGTTCTTGTTTTGGGCTCCGGTATTTGCCTGGGCGTGACGAACCCCAAGAAAGCCCCCCGCAAGTCCGCTTCCGTGACCCGGGCTGCCACGCGCAAAACGGCAGCAAAGGCCGCCTTGGCGGTCAATCGCGCGCCCGCCGCCGCCGCAACGCGGGCGGCGGCAGCGTCGGGACTGGCCGCCGCATCCGTAGCCGGCGGGCCTTGGACGGAACCGACTTACGCCGATTCCACCGACGGCGACAACGTGGATGGCGAGGATCTGGACGTCCGCCGGGCGGCGGTGGAGGCGCTGGGGGCCTATAACGGCTCGGTGATCGCCATCGATCCCAGCAACGGGCGCGTCCTCAGCATGGTCAACCAGAAAGTCGCGCTCGGGAGCGGTTTTCAGCCTTGCTCGACCATCAAGATCTCAGTGGCGCTGGCGGGGCTGAGCGAGAAGGCCATCCGGCCGGATAACAAGTTCCGGCTGCCAGGGCTGGGCAGGATGGACCTGACCTATGCGTTGGCCCATTCCAACAACTACTACTTCGCAACCCTCGGGGAGAAACTGGGGTTCGAGCGGGTCAGCTACTACGCGCATTTGTTCGGCTACGGCGAAAAAGCCGGGCTGGGCATTCCGGGCGAACAGGCGGGGCGCTATCCCTCGGCGCCGCCCCGCAACGGCGGAGTCGGCATGTTGTGCAGCTTCGGCGAGGAGGTCTCCCAAACGCCGCTGCAACTGGCGGCGCTGATGGCCGCGGTAGCCAACGGCGGCACGCTCTACTACCTGCAGTATCCCCACACCCCGGCGGAGGTCAAGGCGTTCGTTCCCCGCGTGAAGCGCCGGCTGGACATCGGGGGGCTGATTCCGGTCGTCACGCCGGGGATGCGCGGCGCGGTCGAATTCGGCACCGCTCACCGCGCCAGGGAGGACGGACCCATCGCGGGTAAGACCGGCACGTGCAGCCAGGATCACACGCATCTGGGATGGTTCGGCTCCTTCAACGACGTGGGTTCCCGCAAGCTGGTCGTGGTGGTCCTTCTCACCGGCGGACGGCCTGCCATCGGGCCTCTGGCCGCTGGCATTGCCGGCGACCTCTACCGGATTCTGGGAGAGAAGAACTACTTCGCCGCCTCGCCGCGTTTCACCGCCGCGACGCTCATTTCCAGCCAGATCTGCTGCTCGAAGTGAGCGGCTGCCACCGGCCGAGGGCTGTGGGCCGGCGCCAAGAGGGCCGAGTTGTCCGTGCCGTCCTGGCCGTCTTCATCCGTCTCCAGGTACATGTGGCAATAGCAGGTGGCCAGGCCGCAGGCCAGCAACAGCGCCAGCAGCAGGGCGGTCCACCCACGGGTGCGGGAGTTCCACGCGCGCTGGCCGGAAACGGCGGCGGCGGTGGCTTTTGCGGCGGCGAAGGCCGCGCCGCCTCCCAGCAGGAGCTTGGCGTACCACGGCATGAGGTCCAAGCGATCCTGGCCGCCGACCTCGCTCCACAGCACGAACACCGCGATCAACGCGATCAGGAACAGAGCGACATAGGCGAGACGAAGGATAGGCATTCGCGGGCCGCTCCTCCATTTTAAGCTGTTCTTGTCCTGGAATTGACGATTCAGGCGAACCGGACATGCGATAGATTCGTCTAACGGGTGAATGCGCACCCTATTGCAGGACCTACGCTATGCGGTTCGAAACCTGGGGAACGCCCGCGGATTCGCGCTGGTCGCGGCTGTCACGCTGGCGATCGGCATCGGCGCCAACACCGCCATTTTCAGCATTATCGATACCATTCTGCTGCGGCCCCTGCCGTATCGCGATCCCGGCCGGTTGGTCAGGTTGAATGAGA
Organism: uncultured Acidobacteriia bacterium; assembly: GCA_903882645.1. GTDB lineage: Bacteria > Acidobacteriota > Terriglobia > Bryobacterales > Bryobacteraceae > BOG-224. Next base: position 11,890 of record CAIRXZ010000033.1, read on the forward strand.
CCGAATCGGCGCCGGGGCGCTATCCGTTCGCAGGACCGGATTATCTGGACTGGAAGGCGCAAAACAGCACGTTCCAGGACATGACTTTGTTTGGCTGGCCGCACGACATGAATCTCGCCGCCGGGGGAACGCCGGAGCATGTCAGCGCGCTGCCCACCGAGGCGAACTTCTTTTCCCTGCTGGGGGTCGCGCCCTTTCTGGGCCGAACCTGGGCCGCCGGCGACGACCAGCGGGGCAAGGACGACGTGGTAATCCTCGGCTACGGCTTATGGAAAAGCCGCTTCGCCGGAGATCCCAACGCGCTTGGCCGGTCCATCGAGCTGAATGCCCGAAAGTACACCGTCGTGGGCGTGATGCCGGCGAGTTTCCGCTTTCCGTGGAGGTCGCAGCTCTGGATTCCACAGGTCATGGACAGCGAGGCTCTGCGCCAGCGTGGAAGCCACTGGGCCAACGCCATCGGCAGAATGAAGCCCGGCGTCACGGTGAAGGCGGCGCGCGCGGACCTGAAGTTAATCGCCGCGCGCCTCGAAAAGCAATATCCGAATTCGAACAGCAAGGTGGGCGCGGAGGTAACATCGCTCCGCGACGATATGGTCGGCGACGCCGGCGGCTCGCTGTACATGATGCTGGCGGCGGTCGGCCTGGTGTTGCTGATCGCTTGCGCGAACGTGGCAAACCTGCTGCTGTCCCGAGCCATGGCGCGGCAGAAGGAAGTTGCCATCCGAAGCGCGCTGGGCGCATCCAGGGTCCGCCTCCTGCGTCAACTGCTGACCGAGAGCCTGCTTCTCTCGCTGGCGGGCGGCGCGCTCGGCCTGCTCCTGGCGTGGGGCGGCGTCACCCTGTTTTCAAGCGCCGAGAGCTACGGCCTGCCGCGGTTCAACGTCGTCCAGGTAAACGGAGAGGTGCTGGCGTTCACTTTCGCGCTGGCGATCGCCACGGGCTTGCTGTTCGGCATGTTCCCGGCGCTTCAGATGTCGCGTCCCGACCTGCACGAGGAGTTGAAAGGGGGGGCCGGAAGCTCCATCAGTCCGGGGAGGCGGCGCCGCTTCACGAGCAACGCCCTGGTGGCGGCGGAGATTGCGCTCTCCCTGATTCTGCTGGTCTCGGCGGGTCTTCTGCTGAAGGACTTCGCGCGACTGCGCGGCCTGGACATCGGCGTGCGCCGCGAAGGCGTCTGGACCGCGGCCGTGCAACTGCCCGAGGCCGGCTATAAGACCGACCGGCAGAGGTACGACTTCTCGGAGGCGCTGCTGGAGGAATCGCGGCAAATCAAGGGAGTCGATTCGGCGGCCCTCAGCGATCGCCTGCCGCTCGAAGGAGGCAGCAACTACTATATTCAGTTGCGCGGGCAGACCTCCGAGGCGAGCAGCCAACTGGTGGAGAGTCATGCCGTCTCGCCCGGGTATTTCCGCGCCATGGGAGTGCCCTTGCTCCAGGGACGCTTGTTCACCCAAGCCGATATTCAGACGGCCGTGGCGTACGATGAACGCCTCAACCCCCTCTATCAGAGCGGCGCCAAGCTGCCCGCGGACCAGACCAACGGCGTCGTCTATCCCTGCGTGATCAATCAAAGCATGGCGCGCTTCTTCTGGCCGAACGAGAGCCCGCTCGGAAAGATGTTCTGGTATTCGCAGAGCGGCGACCACGGCCCATGGAAACAGGTGATCGGGGTGGTAAGCGACGTACGGCAATGGGGCCTCACGGAGAGACCGAAGCCGGAGGCTTACGACCCGTTCGACGGAGGATCGCGCCAGTTTCTGATTCTGCACACGTCCTTGCCGCCATCGAGCGTGGCCGCGCAGGTGCGGCGCGCGCTGGGGCGGATCGATTCGACCCTGCCGCTCTACAAGGTTCGCTCGATGGACGAGGTGGTAGCCGACCAGGCGCAGGGGCAGGAATTCCTGAGTCTGCTGGTCGGCTCTTTCGCGGCCATGGCGGCGATGCTGGCGGCCATCGGAATCTACGGCGTGCTCTCGTACCTGGTGACGCAGCGAACGCGCGAGATCGGCATTCGGATGTCGCTGGGCGCGAGCCGCGGCCGCGTGCTCGGCGAAGTGTTGCGGGAAGGCATGCGCCTGGCCCTGCTGGGCCTGGCCGCGGGGATCGCCGGCGCGTTCGCCGCGGGCCGCATTCTGGCGAGCCTGCTGCACGAAGTCAAACCGGGCGACCCGGCGATCTTCACGGCGACCGCGGGCCTGCTGGCGGCGGTGGCGCTGATCGCCTGTTACCTCCCGGCCCGGAGGGCGGCGCGCCTCGATCCGATGGCCGCGCTTCGGTACGAATAGAGAAGCTTCGCCCGGCTGGTAGGGGCCGGGCATGCCCGACCCCTACAGCGCCGGCTGGCAACCGCCGCCGCCCCCAGCGCCTCACGTACGCATACGCTCGGGTTTCGGGGTCAATCCCGCCTGAAAGGCCGATGCGCCACTGTAGAATAGTGGTGTATGAAGCTAATCGCCGCCGCGCTCGCCGCCCTGTTGCCGTGCCTCGCTGCCGGGCCGGAAATGGACAAGGGCAAGACCCTGGGAAATCCCCGCGCTCCCGTGCTAATCGAGATATATAGCGATTTCCTATGCCCCGCGTGCAAGGCTTTTCACGAAAACACCCTGCCCCTGCTCATGAAGGATTTCGTTACCTCCGGCAAGGTCTGCATTGTGAGCCGCGAGTTCCCGCTGAACATTACCGGGCACCAGCATTCGCGCGAAGCGGCGGGCATCGCCACCGCCGCCGCCAGGATCGGCATGTACGACGCGGTGGCCAATGCGCTGTTCCGGACGCAGGAATCGTGGGAGGTCAGCGGCAAGGCCTGGGAGACCGCGGCGGCCGTTCTGACGGCGGACCAGCAGAAGAAAGTACAGGCGCTGGCGAAGGACCCGGCGGTGCTGAAAGAAGTGCAGGACGACGTGGCCTACGGAACCGCGATCGGCATCGGCCAGACGCCCACGCTATTCCTCTCGCGCGGCTCGACGCGCTACCCGGTGTTCGGGAGCGCGCTGTCGTACAACCTGTTGAAGTCGATGATCAATGACCTTCTCAAATAGAACCTTACGCATCGCGGCGGTGGCGTTGCGGATTGCGCTGGGCGCGGTGTTCGTCTACGCGGCGTTGGTCAAACTGCGATTGCCCTGGCAGTTGTTCGCGGGGGCCATCGCCGATTACAAGATCCTGCCCGATTGGGCGGTGAATCCGCTGGCGCGGACCCTGCCCTGGGCGGAGCTGGCGATCGGACTGCTGATCGCGGCGGGCTGGTGGCTGCGGACCGCCGCGACGGCCGCTTCGCTGCTGCTGGCGATGTTCGTCGCTCTGATGGTCAGGGCCTACGCAAAGGGGATGGAGATCAGTTGCGGCTGCTTCGGTCCCGGAGAGCTCATTTCCTGGCGGACCCTGCTGCGCGACGGAACGCTGCTGGCCGCGTCGCTGGCGGTGACCTGGACGGCCTTCGCGCGGAGCAAGAAGGGGACAGACTCCATTTCCAGAGCCAGGAAATGGGGTCTGTCCCCTTTTTGCAAGTAGAATCGAATTTGGTCCTCGTTCAGAACGTATCCAAGCTGTATCGTTTGTACCGGAGGCCGGCCGACCGCCTGCGCGAGCTGCTGCCCGGCGCGGCGCCGCTGCATACGGACTTCTGGGCGTTGCGGGATGTGGGCTTTTCCGTGGAGAAGGGCGAAACGCTGGGCCTGGTGGGGCCGAACGGCTGCGGCAAGAGCACGCTGTTACAGATCGTCTGCGGCATCCTGCAACCCACCAGCGGGCGCGTGGTGGCGCGCGGGCGCATCGCCGCGCTGCTGGAACTTGGGGCGGGCTTCAACCCGGAATTCAGCGGGCGGGAGAACGTTTATCTGAACGGCGAGATCATGGGGCTGAGCCGGGGGGAGATCGAGAAGGCCATGCCCTCCATCGAAGCCTTCGCGGAGATCGGCGAGTTCATGGAGCGGCCCGTCAAGGAATACTCGAGCGGGATGTACGTGCGGCTGGCATTCGCCACGGCCATTCACGTGGAGCCCGAGATCCTGATCGTGGACGAGGCCCTGGCGGTGGGCGACGCGGTCTTCGCCAACCGCTGCGTGCGCAAGTTCCAGGAACTGCGCGAGCGCAAGATCACGGTGTTATTCGTCTCGCACGACCTCGGGCTGGTCAAACAGCTCTCCGACCGCGCCATCCTGCTGCTGAACGGACGCATCGCGGCCCAGGGCGCTCCGAGCGACGTGATCAACCGCTACATCGGGCTGGTACTGGCCCGGGAAGAAGCCAAGGAGAGGAAAGAACACGCGCTGCGCCCCAGTTTCCGGCACGGCGACGGGTCGAGCGAGGTGCTCGGGATCGACATTCTGAACGCGCGCGGAGAGCCGGTCGCGTCTGTGGCGGGCGGCGAACCGATCACGGTGCGGGTGCGCTCGCGCTTCCACCGGCCGAAGGCGGACCCCATGGTGGGAATCCTGATTCGCACGCGCATCGGAATGGAGGTCTACGGCACGAACACGCGCATCGAACACGTGCGCCTGGGCGACCTTCAGGCGGGCGATGAACTGGAAGTGAGCTTCCGGCTGGAATGCTGGCTGACGCCGCAACAGTACACCCTGACGGTGGCGACGCAGGACGCCGATGGTTCGAGCCACGACTGGCTGGACGACGCCATCGCCTTCGACGTGGTGGATGCGCGCGCTGCGGCGGGCGTGGCGAACTTGCGCGCGGAGGTGGAATGGCGCGTGTCGCGGTGAAGGTACACCCGCGGGCCCAGCGCAGCGCGATCACCGGCCGCTTGGGCGACGCCTGGAAGCTGGACCTGGCCGCTCCGCCGGTGGACGGCAAAGCCAACGCGGAGTGCATCCGGTTCTTCGCGGAGCTGGCCGGCGTGGCGCGCGGAAAGGTGCGGATCGTGACCGGGGCGGCGGCGCGAATGAAGGTGGTGGAGATCGAAGGGGTGGCGCAGGAGGAACTGGAACGACGGCTCGGTTGAGGTGCGATATAATCGGGCGTGATGAAAGCTCTAATCGCAGTTCTCGCACTCGGAACCGCCGCGTTTGCCCAAACCCCGGCTCCGGCCCCATCGCTGATGAATCCCGCGTCGCTTAGAGAGCGGGCGCCGGAGAAATTCAAGGCGAAATTCACCACGACAAAGGGCGATTTCGTCATCGAAGTGACGCGCGCGTGGGCGCCTCGCGGCGCGGACCGCTTCTACAACCTGGTGAAGAGCGGCTTCTTCACCGACGCTTCGTTCTTCCGGTACCATCCCGGGTTTATCGTTCAGTTCGGCATGCCGGCCGATCCGAAGGTCGGGCGGGCTTGGAATAACGCGACCATTCTGGACGATCCGCTGAAACACTCCAACACCGCGGGGACCGTCGTTTTCGCGAACGGCGGCGCAAACACCAGGACGACGCAGTTGTTCATCAACCTGGCGGACAACGGCCGGGGGCTGGATCCTCCGGCCCAGGTCGGCTTTTCCCCGTTCGGAGAGGTTGTTCAGGGAATGGACGTGGTGCAGAAGTTGTACAGCGGCTATGGCGAAATCCCCTCCCAGGGCGGAAGCGGCCCGGACCCGAACCGCATCGGAGCAGAGGGCAAGGCGTACCTCGACAAGAATTTCCCCAAGCTGGATAGCATCAAAACCGCGACGATCGTTCCGTAGGAATTGGGCGCGCCCGATTCGGGCCGGGCATGCCCGGCCCCTACAATGAGGCTTCGGCTCCAGTTTCTGTTCCTTGCCGCCGGGCTGGCGTACTCCCAGCAGACGACAATTACCGTGCTGGCCACCACGGACATGCACGGGAATCTCTATCCCATCGATTACGTGACCGACCAGCCCGCCGCGCGCGGGCTGGCCAGGATGGCTACGCTGATCCGCGCCGCCGAAGCGGAGAACCCGAATCATCTGCTCATCGATTGCGGCGATACCATCCAGGGCACGCCGCTCGAGTACGCCTACCAGGACTTCGTGCGAACCGGAGCGGGCCCGCTCGGCCTGAAACCCGGCGCGCGGCTGGCCCACGATCCCATGATGCTGGCCATGAACCGGTTGGGATACGAAGCCATGACACTGGGCAACCACGAATTCAACTTCGGGTTGAAGAACCTCGACAAGGCCCGTTCGGACGCCCGGTTTCCCTGGCTCTCGGCCAACACCACGGTCGCGCCCGGCGGGAAAGAGCGGCCCTTCGCGGCCTACATCGTAAAGACGGTGGGCGGCGTCAAGGTGGCCGTGATCGGCATCACCACGCCCGCGATCCCCGGCTGGGAGAAGCCGGAGAACATCGGTTCATACAGGTTTCTATCGCCCGTTGACGTGTTGAGGAAGACCGTGGCGGAACTGCGCGCGCGCGAGCATCCCGACTTGATCGTGGTGGCGGCGCACACGGGCCTGGGCCGTAACCTGGACACGGGCCGGCTGCAAGACCCCGCCGAGAACGCGGTCTATGACATGGCCGTGGGCGTCCCGGACGTGGATGCCATCGTCTTCGGCCATTCGCACAGCCAACTGGAGGGAAGATCGGTTGGCAATGTGCTGCTGGCGCAGCCCAAAAACTGGGCGATTTCGCTGGCGCGCGTGGATTTCACGCTGGAGCGCAAGGCCGGCGCGGGCTGGTCGGTGACGGAGAAGAAGAGCCGCCTGATTCCGGTGACCGCTCAGACCGCGGCGGCCGAGGACATTCTGGCGATTGCGAAGCCGTACCACGAGCTGGCGGAACGGTACCTGAACACGCCGGTAGCCGAGTCGCCCAGTCCGCTCAGCGCGGCGCTAGGGCGAGTGGAAGACGTGGCCATTGTGGACGCGGTGCAGGAGGCGCAGCTTTTCTATTCGAAAGCCGATGTCTCGTTCACCGCGGCATTCAACCCGGCCGTCAGGGTTCCGCAAGGCCAGGCGACGGTGCGGCAGATCGCGGCGCTTTATCCCTACGATAACGAGCTGTATGTGGTCGAGGGAGACGGCAAGATGGTGAAGGACGCGCTCGAGAACGCGGCGCGGTACTACCTGGGTTGCCAGGGCGCGCGATGCGCGCAGACGCCGCTGATCAATCGCGACGTGGCGGGGTTCAACTACGACATGGCCGAGGGCGTGGATTACGAGATCGACCTGACGCGGCCGGAGGGAGACCGCATCCGGAACCTGCGCTGGCATGGCCGGCCGCTGGCGGCGGACCAGAAGCTGCGCATCGCCGTCAACAACTATCGCGCGGCCGGGAGCGCGGGATACTCCATGTTCGTTGGGGCGAAAGTGGTGTGGCGGGGCCAGGAAGAAATCCGCGACATGATCGTGCACTATTACACGGACAAGAAGAAACTGCCGGCCGAGGCCGGCAACAACTGGCGCGTGATTCCGGACGAAGCGCGGAAGACGCTCGAAAGAGAAGCGCAGGGCGAGGCGGGGCGGCCGCAGTTGCAGTGAGGCTGGGGCGTTCTTACGCCCCTGCCGGGGCTACCCCCAGGCTTGGCTCCGGTTCCCGACGGCTTGCGCCGCGGGCTACTATCTTGCGCCCTTTCGGGCTAACTAACACTGGCATTCCCCAAGAATGCCGTAGGGGTCGGGCATGCCCGACCCCTGGAGTTTCTACATTTTCCCCGCGGTTTGTTTTGATTCGATTGCCCCCAGCGGAGATCCGCGGTCCCCAAAGTGAGTCTGTCTATATTGAGTTCTATTGACAGACCGGCCCCAGTATGGCA
>CAIRXZ010000034.1 GCA_903882645.1 uncultured Acidobacteriia bacterium
CAGTCCTGCCCCTCCGCCAAATCCTTGACGATTGGAATCAACTCTCCGCCGAATTGAACGAGGCGCCCCGCAAACGCTTGAGTGCGATGATGAATAGAGGTTCATTATTATCTTAGCGCTTATGGGGGTCTGCCCCACCAAGCACGCGGCGCCCCAGTCCAGAGGCTACTGCGCGCAACCGGGGTAGCGCAGCATTGCCACCGCGGCCTCGCCGGGACCCGTGAGCGTCACCACGTAGAGGCGGTCGTACTCGTCGTCGGCGATCGGCGGCACGTCGCCGCCGCCCAGCCGCTTGACGATACCCGGGATCGTCGTCGCTTGTCCCACCACCAGAACGGAACCGCCGGGCTCCCGCGCGCGCAGGCGCGCCGCGACGTCGATATCCGCGGCAATCACCTCCGGGCGGATGCCGAGCTTCTTCGCCAGCGGCGCGGCCGTCTGCTGCGTTCGGACGAGCTCGGTGACGTAGATGGCTTTCACGCCGGCGTCGGCTAACATGCGGGCCAGCGTTTCCGCGCGGCATCGTCCGGCGTCGCTGATTCCCACGTCCGCGCTCATGCCGCCGGCCCGCTCGGCGTGACGCACCACAAACACGGTTCGCGCCGGATCGGCCGCGCGCGCGAGAAGGCAAACGGCCATCAGCGCCAGCGGGCGGACTCTGAGAGTCGAGGTTAGCTTCATGCGCACCAGTCTACTCCAAGCCACCTCCGAAGTGGCGCCCCGACAGCCCCGCCGGAAGTGGGATGATGATTCTCGGAGGCGCATGATCTCGCCAGCCGTTCTGTGCGAGCTGTTCGACCACAACTACTGGGCGCGCGACCGCCAGCTTCAGGTTTGCGCCGCTTTCACCGAGGAGCAGTTCCTGCGCCCTCCGGGCGGCGGCTGTCCGCCGTTGCGCGACTTGTTGGCGCACCTTCTCGCGGTGGAATGGCTGTGGCTCGAGCGCTGGCGAGGGAGATCTCCCCGAGCGATGCCGCAGGCCGGCGAGTGGGCGGATCTCGCCGCCCTTACGAACCGATGGCGCCTGGTCGAGCGGGACATGCGCGCATGCCTGGCCGGCCTGACGGAAGAGGCGCTGGAGCGACCCATTTCCTACGTCAACTTCCGGGGTGAGGCGTGGACCTATCCTCTCTGGCGTATCCTGACGCACCTGGCGATCCACCAAGGCTATCATCGCGGACAGGTGACGGTCGCCCTGCGCCAACTGGGCGTCCAACCGCCGGCTGTGGATTTCCTTGTGGCGCACGACATGGGTTTCCGCCTGTAGCGCCCGGAAAACCGGGCGGATTCCGGCTTGCGCGCAATCCCTTGTAACTTGTCTGGCGCGGGCCGCGTTTAATGAACCGAGAGGGCAAAAGACAACCAGCTATGTTTCACAAGTGGCAGCTATCTCTCCTACCTCTTTCCGTGGCCCTGCTTGCGGCCGGGGATCAACCCCAACCCTGGAAGGATAAGCAGATTACCGAATGGAATGAAGACGATGCCAAGCAAGTCCTGACCGACTCGCCTTGGGCGCAGACCGTCAAGCCGTCTGTCGATCCGGCGTCGAACACCATGCAGCGCCAGTCGCCCGTCGGCAGAGGCCGGGGCGGAGGTATGGGCGGCATCGGCGGCATTGGAATCGGCTTGCCCGGTATGGGCGGCATCGGCCGGCGTAGCGGCGGCTATCCCGGTGGCGGCTACCCAGGAGGCAGCACCTACCCCGGGGGGAGCACCTATCCCGGCGGCAGCACGTATCCCGGCGGGACCGGCTATCCCGACGGCCAGCAGCCCGGTGGGCCCAATGGCGGCGGCAACGCGCCTAACAACCAGCCGCCGCAGCTTACCCTCCGCTGGGAAAATGCGCTTCCCATCCGCGAAGCGGTGCTCAAGGCCCGAGATACGGATGCGCCAACCCTGGATGGCGAACAGGCCGAACAATATGCGCTTGCGGTTTACGGGGTTCCCAGCCGCATGGTTCCCGGCGACTCCAAGACTTTGGCCACCAAACTAAAGGACCATGCCAGCATCAAGCGCGACGGGAAGAAAGACCTGAGACCTTCCAGCGTGCTGGTGTTGCAGCGGGATAGCGGGCCGGTTTTCGTCTACCTGTTCGCCCGGTCGAAGAAGAAGACGGCGATCCAGCCGGAAGACAAGCGAATCGAGTTCGACGCGAAGATCGGCCGCCTGACATTCGAGCGGTCTTTCTTCCTGGAGGACATGGTCTACAAGGGCAAGCTCGAGATCTGACGGCTACTGCTGCTCCCCCATCGAGAGAATCCGCGACTCGGCCTGGAACTTCTTGTAACCGCTGTAGTCGATTTGGGTTTCGATGCGCGCCCCGAAGAGGAGTAGAGTGCGCAGACCCGCAGTCACCGCAATCCGCTTGGGCAGCCACACTTCGTCGTTCACCCGCGCCGACTCGATCGTCACGTGGCTCCCCTTGGCGAGGCGTACTAAGAGCCACCCCACAGTGATCGTTTCCAGGGCATCGACTTCCAGCTTCATCGCATGGTAATCGCCCTTCTCGATCCAAAAACGGCCGTGGACTTTGGGGAACATCGCGCGGCTGAGCAAAGTCGTGCCCTTGAAGCCGCGGCGCGGCGTGGCATCGACGACCCATACGGCATGACCGTCAATGGCCTCTTCGCCGGCGAGCCGGAAATCGAACGCGTCGGGCAGTTCTTTCATCGGTCCGCGCCGCAGATCGTCCCGTCTCTTCTCGGCGGCGGCGATGCGCTTACTGCGCTGCTCTTCGGTCTCCTTGCGCCGATCCTCGATGCTCTTTCGAAGCTTCTCCTCTTCCCTCTTCTGCTCGGCCGGCGGCAGCGGCTTGTCGTCGCGCGCCACCAGCCGGCGGTAGGGAGAACCCTCGAGCAGCGTGATGTCCCAAGTCTGGATCTTGTGGTCTTTCACGCGGCCCGAGCCATCCAGCGCCCGGGCGTCCTGGCGCTCAAGATAGGTGTAGTTGCGCGCGATCTCCTCATTCCGATCGTTGATCTGGACCGCCCGCTGGACGATCTCCTTCGCATCCTGGGCAGCCAGGACGGCGGACGTGAACGCAATGATCGCGAGCAGGCGCATGATTCGAGGATACACTGTGCGGCAGGTCCTTCGACTCCCAAATCCCGCAGGAGTCGCGATCGAAACGCGCAGACTCCGGCGCCGGCGCCGCGAAGCCCGGCCAAAGCCGATGGCTGATAGCTGAAAGCTGACAGCCATTCAGGCGATGAGCGCCTCAAGCCGCGACCCCTGCCGCACTATGGTCTGGTTGCGCTCGGGACCGGTGGAGATGCAGCCGACCTCCACGCCGATTTGGCTTTCGAGGTACGCGAGGTAGTCCTTCGCCTTGGCCGGCAGTTGGTCGAACGAAGCGATCCCGAACGTGGAGGTCCGCCATCCCGGGACCCATTCGTAAACCGGCTCGACCTTCTCGATTTCGGCCACCGTCGGCGGCATGCTGGCCATTTCGCGTCCGCAACAGCGGTACGCCACGCAGACGGGAATGCTCTCGAATTCGTCGAGCACGTCGAGCTTGGTCACCACCATGCTGTCGTATCCGTTGATGGCGGCCGTGTAACGCAGCAGCGGAGCGTCGAACCAGCCGCAGCGGCGGGGCCGCCCGGTGACCGCGCCGAATTCGTTGCCGCGCCGGCGGATCAGGTCTCCCGCGCCGTCCAGCGCCTCGGTCGGAAAAGGCCCGCCGCCCACGCGCGTGATATACGCCTTGGAAACGCCGATCACGCCGCCGATGCGGGTCGGCGACACGCCCGTGCCGGTGCAGGCGCCGCCCGCGCTGGCGCTCGAAGAAGTGACGAACGGATACGTGCCGTGGTCGATATCGAGCATGGCGCCTTGAGCGCCTTCGAACAGGACGTGCTTGCCCCCGCGGATCGCTTCGTTCAGGAGCATCGGCGTGTCGCAGACCATCGGCCGGATACGCTCCGCGAACGCCTCGTATTCGTCCCGAATGCGCCGCAAGTCGAGTTCGTCCTCGATCCCGAGCGCCCTGGCTATGGCGACCTTCTCCTCCATCACGGAGTCGTACTGCGCGCGAAAGACCTCCGTGTTCATCAGGTCCGCGATGCGGATGCCGCGCCGCGCGATCTTGTCCTCGTAGCACGGGCCGATGCCGCGCGAGGTGGTGCCGATGGAGACGCGGCCCGGCCGGTTCTCCGACATCTTTTCCATCATGCGGTGCGCCGGGAACAGCACGTGCGCCCGGCTGCTGATGAACAGGCGTCCGGCGACGGCCACGCCGGCCGATTCCAGCGCGTCGATTTCCGCGAGCAGGGCCGCCGGGTCGATGACCAGGCCGTTGCCGATCACCGCCATCTTGCCGGGCCGCAGGATGCCGCTCGGAATCAGCTTCAGAACGAACTTTTTCTCGCCGATGAATACGGTGTGGCCCGCGTTATGGCCGCCCTGATACCGGGCGACGATATCGAACCTCTCCGAGAACAGGTCGACGATCTTCCCCTTGCCCTCGTCTCCCCACTGGGACCCCAGGATGATGACGTTTCGCATTTTTTCCAAACGCGACTATTTTAGCGTAGTGGGAGTTGGGAAGGTGCCCGGGTGCGAAGCCCTTGCGACGCGGCCTCAACCCGGTTTGCAGTAAAACCGAATTCCCGACGTGTGGCTTTTGATCGCCCGCAAACGCGCGGCCACCTTGGCAGCCCATGAAGACTTGGGATAGGTCTTCAGGAAACTCTCGAGCTCCTTGCGGACACTGTCCTCGCCTTCGCAGGCGCACGTGGCTGTTAGCTCCTCCTCAACCCGCGACAGTTCCATTTGCGTGGCCTCCCGGTAATGGCCCGGGGTAAGCCTCCTGAAAAGCCGTCCATACGCCGTAGATCCCTGTGAGCGTCCTTCCGTCAAAAACCGTGCAGCCGGAGAAATCCGTCCTCGGTTCCAGGTGAGCGGGCCAGAGGGGGTCCGGATAGGTCTTTTTCCGCGCTTCGAAAAAGGCGCGGTCGATGCTCGTCCCCCTCTCGCGGGCCAACTTCAGGAAGAAATCCGCGTCCGGAACCGCTGCGATCACCTCTTCACGAATCAAGACAAATCCGACCATCGCGGCCCTCACGTTCGCGTAGGTCGATTCGTCGAGCCGTTCCAGTTGATCGCGCTCCAGCGCTTTTGCCGCCGCGATCCCGTCCCCAAAGGCCGGCTCAAGGGACACCGGCCCGGAGCTTTTCATCACAGCGTCCATGTCCCGCGCGTACCGCTCCACGCCTTCCGGCACGCTGGTGATCGGATCCGACGCGGCAACGACTGGCGTGGAAAACACGGCGGCAACGAGAACGGCCTGTCCAATGGCTACGCAGCGCATGAGAACCTTGAGACCCAGTTCGCTCATCGGACGCTCAGGATGGCCGGCAACTCCGCCGCCGAAATCCGCAAACCCACATAGAACGCGCCAAACAACGCATAGACCGCGCTCACTTCGTCGAAACGCATCTCGTAGATCAGCTTCTTGAAAACCAGCGGGTCGTCGGCGAACAGATCCACGCCCCACTCCCAGTCGTCGAAGCCGATGGAGCCGGTGATGATCTGCCGCACCTCGCCGGCGTAGCGGCGGCCGATCATGCCGTGCTCGTGCATCAGGCGCTGCCGGGCGGCCATCGGCTCGCGGTACCAGTTGGCCGTCTCGCCGCGCTTCCGGTCCATGGGATAGAAGCATAGATACTTGGCCGCGGGAATCTCCGGCCACAGCCGCGGCGCCATGGCCTGGCGCTGGCGGGCCAGCACGCTCTCGACTTCCCGGTTCCAATCGTCGGAATGTGGCTCGACGCCGCGGGCCGCCAGCGCGCCATAGACCTTCGAGGTGGATTCGTACAACCCGAGTTCGACGACCGACAGGTAGGACGATGCAGGCTCCAGATAGTCCGAAAGCCGCAGCCGGGCGGTTTCGAGTTGAGCCTGACTCAGCTCCTCGAAGCTGCGGCGAAAGTGCAGCAACAGCAAGTCTCCCTTGTGGCCGAGCAGCGAATAGAGGGCGGTCTGGCGGCCGTCAGCCGGGCGCTCCATCGGCGCCAGCGAGGCTACCGCCTCTTCCAGGATTCCGGCGCGGGCTTCGGCCGGCAGGGCCCGCCATGCGGGCCGGCGGAAACGCATCATCTGGTGCAGCACGCTCGCGCCTTCGACCGTCAGCGGGACGGCGGGCAACGCGGTTTCGGGGAGCGTCTCGGGCGTCATAGAACTACATTATATGGAGGTCCGGGTCTGCCGCGCCCGGCGGCGGTTCCACCCCGCGATGTAGGATTCCGACGCCAACTCCTCCAGTTCACGGTTTTCCGCTCTCCGCCACACCCCAATGCGCCGTTCCTTCAGCCGCTCCAGCAACCGGCAGCGCCGGCGGGCCTCCAGCATGGCGGTCTCCTGCGCGGTCAGCTTCTTGAGCTGCGCGGCGCGTCGCAGGGCGATTTCGGCCTCTTGGGCCTTCACCCGCAAACGGAAGTCTCCCAGCGCCGCCAAGTCGCGCCCCGTCACGGGGCGCCACTCGCGAACCTGCAACTCGGCTTTGATTCCGGAGGCCTCGCATTCGGCGCGCAGCCGGTCAAGTTCCGCCAAAGCGGCGGATTCGCTCTTGAATTTGGCCTCTTCGATCTCAAGCTGCGTCCGCCGCCATTCGAGTACTTTCTCCAGCGGAAAGTGAAATGTTTTCATGGCTGCGGTTCCAGGCGCGGAGATTCCCGACGGCCCTGGACCGGAAGGGAGACCTCCGGGCGTCTTGCGTCACCTCGTCTGGACGGACTTGTCCGGAGGCAGCGGGCCGGGCATGCCCGGCCCCTACTCCGGACTCTGTAGGGGCGAGGCGCCGCAGCGCCCTTGCTCATCCGTCCGCACACGGTTTCACGCCTTCCCCGGAACCTGGCTGGCGGCGCCTGCCCCAAGCATGGGCCGCGCGCCAGTTTCGGCGCGGCTGGTTTCCAGGGCGGTTGCCAGTTCTTCCAGGCGCGACAGGGTTTCCTCGCGGCTGGAGTTCGAGGCATGGTCCTGCCGCAGAAACTCCAACAGCTCCGGGCGCAAACGTATGCTGGCGTCGAGGCCTGGGTTCGATCCCGCCACATAGGCGCCCAATTGGATCAGGTCCTCCGAGTCGCGATAGACCGCCAGCGCTTGCCGAAGGCGCGCCGCAGCCTTCTTTTGGGGCGGCGTGGCGATCCGCGACGTGAGCCGGCTCACGGAATGCAGGATATCGATGGCCGGATAGTGATCCTCGGCCGCAAGCTGCCGCGATAGGATGATGTGCCCGTCCAGAATTGCGCGCACGGCGTCGCAGATGGGCTCGTTGAAATCGTCGCCCTCCACCAGCACCGTGAAGAACCCGGTGATCGAGCCCCGCCGGAAGTTGCCGGCGCGCTCGAGCACCTTGGGAAGGAGGTTGAACACCGAGGGCGTGTAACCCTTCTGGCTGGGCGGTTCGCCCGCCGCGAGCCCGATCTCGCGCTGCGCCATGGCCAGGCGCGTGACCGAATCCATCACCAGCAGCACGCTGGCGCCCTGATCGCGGAAGTACTCGGCCACCGCCAGCGACAGGAAGCAGGCGCGTACGCGCAGCGGCGCGGGCCGCTCGGAGGTCGCCACCACCACCACCGAGCGCCGGCGCCCCTCCGGCCCCAGTTCGTGCTCCAGGAAGCCTCGCACCTCGCGGTTGCGCTCGCCGATCATGGCGATCACCGTCACGTCAGCCGAGTTGTGCCGCGACATGGCGCCGAGCAACGTGCTTTTGCCCACGCCGCTGCCCCCGAAGATCCCTACGCGCTGCCCTTTGCCGCATGGCAGGAGCCCGTCGATGGCGCGAATGCCAGTGACGAGCGGCTCGACGATGTGCTCCCGGTCGAGCGGGTTGGCCGCCGCGCCGTGAAGACTGTAGGAGTCTTGAGCCTGGAGCGGCGGGCCGCCATCGATGGGCTTGCCGAACCCGTCGATCACGCGCCCCAGGAGCCCCGGCCCTACTTCCACGCGGGCCTCCTCGCCGCGCGCCTCCACAGGATCGCCAGCCTGCAGGCCGTCGATTTCCTCGAGCGGCATGGAGAGCACCCGCCCATCGCGAAACCCGATGACCTGAGTGCGTATGCGCCGTCCGCCGGCCGTGGAGATCTCGCAGAAATCGCCGATCGCCACGCTCGGTCCGCGCGACTCCACCAGCAGCCCCACCACGTCCGTCACCTGCCCGGTCCACCGCAGCGGGGAAATCCGTTCTACTTCCTCCCTGTAACCCGCCAGCGAGATTCTCTCGCTCATGTCCGCCTCCGCAGGCGGTCCGCCAGGCCGCGCTCGATCTCCCGCAGTTGCGCATCCACGGAGGCGTCCAGATTGCCGCGCTCCGTCTCGAAGACCACGGCGCCCGGCTCGCGCGCCGCGTCCGGAATCACCTCCACGGCGGCGCCGCTGCTCTCCCGCAGGCACGCGCTCAGCAGAGCCGCGTGCGAGGGATGAACTCGCACGCGGCGGACTTCCTGCGATTGCAGCTTTTCAAGCGCCCCCGACACCAGTCCGCGCAGCGCGTCGGGGTCCACCGCGATCTCCCTGCGCAGCACGCGGCGCGCGATGGCGATCGAGAGTTCGATCAGGTCCGCTTCCGCTTCGCGCCGGAGGGTCGCCCGCAGACCGCCGAGTTCTTCGATGGAACGCGCCAGCCTCCGGATGACCGCCTGCACCTCCGCCGCCGCCTGTGTTCGGCCGAACGCCTCTCCCTCGCGCATTCCAGCCGCGTTTGCCGCTTTGACGCGCTCCTCGCAGCTTCGCTCCGTCTGCGCCAGCCGCGCCGCGGCCCACGGCGGTATTTGGGCCGGTTCATGAGTCTCTTCCCGTACCTGGCGCCATTCGAGGGGCGAATCCGGCTGCGCATCGCCGGGCGGCAGCACCTTACACGACATACTGCTCCCCGACCGTGCCCTTCAGGCTGATGACTCCCTCCGCTTCAAGTTGCCGCACCAGGGCGATGATTTGCTGCTGAGCCGCCTCGACCTCTTTGATCTTGACCGGCCCGAGCGCGTCCATGTCCTCGTGCAGCATTTCCGCTCCGCGCTGCGACATGCAGGTCATGATGTGGTTCCGCAGTTGTTCGCTGGTTCCTTTCAGGGCCACGGTGAGCAACTTGCGTTCGACCTTGCCCACCACTTCCTTCAACCCCAGCGGATCGATGAGCAGCAGATCCTCGAACACGAACATCAGATGGCGGATCGTCTCCACCAGGTTGGCGTCCTGCTGTTCGATGCCGTCCAGGATCCCGCGGCTCGAACCCGAGTCCAGCCGGTTCAGCATTTCAGCCACCGCCCGTACGCCGCCGTAGGACTCGCGGCTGAACTCGCCCAGGGTTTTCAGTTTTCCCCCGATTACCGACGCGATCTTCATGATGATCTCCGGGGAGATCTGGTCGAGACTGGCCATGCGCTGCGCGATGTCGGCGCGCATTTCCGGCGGAAGGGAGATGAGGAGCGCGGCCGCCTGCGAGGGGTTCAGGTGGGACAGCACCAGCGCAATAGTCTGCGGGTGTTCGTTGTGAATGAATTTGGCGAGTTGCTGCGGGTCGGCCTTCTGGATGGCGTCGAAGGAGGCAGCGTCGGAACCGAGCGCTTTCGAGAGCCGGTCCATGAGTCTCTTGGCGACGTCCGGGCTGAACGCGCGCAACAGCAGTTTGCGGGCGAAGTCGATGCCGCCCCGCGCGAGGTAGTCGCCGGCCAAGGTCAACTGGTGGAATTCCTCGAGCACACCCTCGGCCTGTTCCGAGGAAATGGCCGTGACCTTGGCCACTTCCCGGCTGACCGCCTGCACGTCGTCCTCCCCGAGCTGCTGCACAATGTCCGCGCTGGCCTGTTCGCCCAGCACGATCAGCAGCACCGCCGCTTTGCGCAGGCTGGCGACAGCTTCGGACTTCGCGGCATTTACGATCATCTGGCCTGGTCCTCAACCATCAGTTCCCGTCGTCCCGGATCCAGCTCTGGAGGATGTGGGCGGATAGACCCGGATCCTCCTTGACCTTTTCGCGCAAGTGCTTGGCGAGCACCTCGGCCGTCTTGGTGATGGCGGGCGCAAGCTTCAAGGCGTTCAGCGCCTGGGCGTCCAGCTTCTTCTGGAGAGCTTCGCGCTCCGCCAGCTTGGCTTCGATCTGATGTTCTACGCTTGGCGCGGCCGGCCCAACCTGGGCCGAAGTGGATGCCTGAGCCGCCGCCAGAGCAGCCGGCGCGGCGGTTTCGACCTCGGCCGGCGCCGGCCGGCGGCGGCGCATCGAGGCCGCGAACACGGCCACGAGCAGAAGAACCGCCGCCCCTCCGGCAACTAGAAGCGTCTTTCGGTCGAGTCCGAGCGGCTGGTTCGGCGCGGGCGCGGGCGCGCGAGGGGCGTTGGGCTGGGGCGGTTCCGTCAGCAGAGTGGTTTCGAACGGCAGCGTCTCCACGATGAGCTGGTCGCCGCGCTCCGCGTTGAACCCCGTCACCCCCGCCACCAGGTCGTGAATCACCTTCAGTTTTTCCGGCGCCGGCGGAACCAGCACCCGGCGAAACGCGCTGGCCTCCTTCTCCCAACTCACGCCCTGGTCCACCAGCACGGCGAGCGACATCTTGCGCACCGCGCCGGCTGGCATGCGGGTCTTCCTCACGGTCCGGCTGGACTGGTAGGCGATGTTCTCTTGAACGCGCGATACGCGACTCGAACCCGTCCCCGGACGCGAGGTGGGGCGCGGCAGCGTCGAGGCCGTTCCGGGGACTCCGTTGGCCGAAGCGGGGCCGGAGTTGTCTTCGGTCCTTTGGGAGTTCAGCATCACCGAGCGCGCCGGATCGAAGATCTCCTCGCTCTGCTCGCCGCCCGTGAAATCGCACTCCACCGAAGCGCCGGCGCGAAACTTCTCCGCCCCGAGCAGCGGTTCGAGGGTGGAATCGATCTTGGCCACCAAGTCCGCTTCCACCTTGCGCCGGTAGTCGAGGACGGCTTCCGAGGCCTCCGGTCCATCCAGCGTTCCCGTCGCTTTGGGCCGGCCGAGCAGGTTGCCGTTCATGTCGAGCACAGAGACGGCGTCCGGGGACAGCCCTTCCACCGCGCTCGCCACCAGATGATCGATGGCCATTACGTTCTGCGGCGCGAGGTGCGCGCCCGGCCGCAAGCGAACCAGAACGCTCGCCTTGGCCGGCTGCTGCTCTTCGACAAAAACGGATTCCTTTGGAAAGGTCAGATGAACGCGCGCCTGCTCGACCTCGGCCAGCGCCATGACGGAGCGTTCCAATTCGCCTTCGAGCGCGCGCCGGTAGTTCACATGCTCGGTGAAATCGGTCGCGCCCAGGTTCGTCTTGTCGAACAGCTCGAAGCCTATCCGGCCGGATTTCGGAAGGTCGGCGGCGGCCAGAGAGATTCTCAGCTCGGCGACGCGGCCGGAAGGCACCAGGACCGAGGTCCCGCCCTCTCCCAGGCGGTACTCCGCACCGGTCTCATTGAGTTTCTGGACGATTGCGCCGGCATCCTCCGGCGCCAGTCCGGTGAACAACGGCCGGAAGTCGGATTCCTGCCGCCAGTGCACCAGCGCGTAGAGCCCGGCGCCCACCAGAACGGCCGTCATCGCCATCGTGATCCGCTGCCGCGTAGAGAGATTGGCCAGTAACTTCTTCATTTGGGGCTAGCGCCTTGCCTGCTACCGGCGGCCTTGCAACTAAGATCGGCGGATCGCGCCGAAAACCTGAGTTCCCTACATCTGCATGCGCATGATTTCCTGGTACGCGGAGACCACTTTGTTGCGCGCCTGCAGGAAGAGATCGAACGTCAGCTCGGCGCGCTCCGTGGCCAGAACCGCGGTGTGGACTTCCTCGCCTTCGCCGGAGAGGAACCGTTCCACGGACGCGGAAGCTTCCTGTCCGGACGCTTCCACCGTACGGATTGCCGAGGAGAACACATCTTGAAATGCGCCGCCGGAGCGCGGCGCGCCCGCGGGCTGGATCGCATCCACCGTGGCGGGCGCCGAAATGGGAAGAATCGCTCCTGGCATCGCGAGCCTCAGCTCAGCAGGCTGATGGAGCGCTGAATCATGTCCTTGATGGCCCCGATGGCGGCCACATTGGCCTCATAACCGCGCGAGGCGCCCATCAGATCGACCATGTCCTGGGCCGGGTCGACGCGCGGAAAAGCCACGTAGCCCTGGGAATCCGCGTCCGGGTGTCCCGGCATGTAGCGCCGTTCCGGGTCGCGCGAATCCGTCACGATATCCGCTACCTCCACCCCGCCGGCCTCCTTTGCCAGATTGAAAACCGACGAGAAGGGCGACTCCACGTCCGCGCTCTGGAATACCGCGTCCTTCCTGCGGTAGGGTCCGCCCTCGGGCGTGCGCGTGGTTTCCACGTTGGCGAGGTTCTCCACCAGTAACTCCGCGCGTGTCCTCTGCGCGGACATGCCCGACGCCCCGATCGACAACGCTGAAAACAGGCTCATCCGCTCTTGTCCCCCTCGATGGCCGACCGCACCAGCTTGATCTGCGTGCCCATCAGGCCGGATGCGATCTGAAAGCGCAGGGCGTTCTCCGCCAGCAGTCGCGATTCCCGGTCCAGACTGACGTTGTTGCCGTCGTTCTTCACCGTCAGACCCGGCGCGTTGATCGCGCGCGGCGTCCCTCCCGCCGCGTTGCGGAACTCCGCTTGGAAGTCGAGGTCTTGAGTGAGATAGCCGGGCGTGTCGGCGTTGGCGATGTTCGAAGCGACCAACTTCTGCCGCGCGCTCAGCAGATCCATGTATCGTTCCAGTTGTCCGGCGACCCGATCCAGCATGGCGTCCTTCAGAATGACTGGGCCTCCGGTCCCGCCCGCTTCTCGCCACTCGCTCCGGATTGGCGTCTCGGAAGTCCGCTCACGCAAACGCATGCATGCCATCAGCCATTACATAAATTGTTTAGATTCAATAGAATCCGTGCAGTCATACTGGCAATTCGGCGCCGCGTGACAGTTTCTTGCCGCGGTTCCTCCGACGGACTTTAGACAAACAGCCCGGCCGGCAAAATGCGTTCACAGAAAAGAATAATATTTCTGCCTTTTGGAATCATGCGATTACAAGCAATGGGCGGCGGGGCGGCCGGTCTTGGGGAGTAATTTGAAATTGGAAGGGATCACCGTTCTCCGGTGAAACCTTCGACAAGAAATGCCAAGCGACCCGATTATCATCATTTTCGGTGGCGGACGTTTGTTTTAGGCTGCTTCCCACGCAGCTTCTTCGCGTTACCCGCAAATGCGCCAATACAATTACCCCTTTTTGGGGTAGCCTATTCTTAGGCGAATACTGCTAACATTCTTGGGGGTATTCCGATACAAGGAATACCCTCCAAGAATTGCCCGGATTGAAATCAGCAACAGGAACCGGTTTTGAGACTAGCCAAAATCTTGGTTTGTTGCGTGCTCGCGCTTCCGCTCGTCGGAACGGCGCCGGATTCTGTTTCAAGAGATCGCGCCGCGGACACCCCAAGTTCGACCCCGGAAAAGGATGCTATTCGCGAGGTCCTCAGCGATGGCGCCGGGCTGTTTCGCGCCGGCCGCTACGGCGAAGCTCAGCAACGTTTCGAAGCCGCCCGCCGGGGCGCGCTCCGCGCGAAGCTGGCCGACTGGGCCGCCCGCGCCCAAGCCAATGTCGGCGGCTGCCAGTTCGCGCTTCATCAATACCAGGCGGCTCTCCGTTCTTTTCTGGATGCCCGCCGCGCGGCCCAATCGGCCGACGACGCCAGCCTGTCCGCCGGTCTCGACGGCAACATCGCGTCGCTCTACTCCGAAATGGGAGAACTGGAACCCGCCGCGGAGTGGATGAAGAATACGCTCGAAAGCCTCAACGATCAAGACCGGCGTGAGCAGCTCCCCAAGATTCTGATTCAGATGGCCATTGTACGCGCCCGCCAGGACCGCCTCGAGGAGGCGCTCGCTTTGTACCGGCGGGCCATCGGCGCCGCGGACCGCGAGGGCGGCCTCGAGCTTTCCGCGATTGCGTGGAACCGCATCGGCGAGGAGCTGCTCAAGAAGAACCGGCTGGCGGACGCCGAGCCGTTCTTGCTGGAGGCGTATCGCATACGCAAGCTGCATGGCCTTGCCCTGGATACCTCATATCGCAACCTGGGCCGCCTGCGCCTGGAGCAAGGCGACCTGGCCTCGGCCTCCGCGCTGATGGACCGCGCCGTGGAGCTGGCGGAGCGGCCCGGGGGCGTGCTTCCCGCTTGGGACGTGTATCAGTACCGCGGCCGCGTTCGCCTGGCCCAGGGCCGGTTCCGGGAATCGCTGAACGACCTGCGGGTCGCGCAGCGCCTGGCGAGGGCGTGGCGCTGGTCGGCGCCGGCGGACGATGCCGGCCGCATCGGCGCGGAGAGCTGGATGGACCAGGTGAACTCCGCATTGATCGAAGCCGGCAACCGGCTGTACCTCCGGACGAAAGACGCGGCGCTGATCGCGGAAACGTTTGAGGCCGCCGAGGAGAACCGCGCCGGCAGCCTTCGCGCGCTCATGGGAGAAACCCGCTCCGCCGCCAGCCTGCCGCCCGCTTACTGGGAAGCCATCGCGCGCCTGCAGCGCGAAGAGGTCGACGCGCTGCGGACCAAGGCCCCGCGCGCGGAGGAGGCTGTGGGCGCCACCAGAGCCGAGCTGATCCGGTTGGAGGCGGCGGCTACGCCCGGCGCCAATCCGGCGCCCGGCCCGGTGCTTGAGCGGGTCCGGGCTGCGCTCCCCCCCGGCGCGGCCATGCTCAGCTTTCATCTGGGCGATTCCGTTTCCTGGCTGTGGGCCTTGGACCGGAGCGGCCTGGCGCTTTACCCGCTGCCGCCCCGCCGCGAATTGGAGCGGCAGGCGCGGGCCGCGGGCGATGCCATTCGCGAGGCCTCGCCCGACGCCGCTCCAGCCGGCGCGGCGCTGTACCGGACTCTTTTCGGGGCGGTCGCCGGCCGCTTTCGCGGCAGGTCGCGGTGGCTGCTGGCGCTCGACCGGGGATTGTTTGACGTCCCCTTCGCCGCGCTCCCGGAGAGCCTGGGGCCGCGGCCCGTCTATATGGCCGAGCGCCGGGTTTGCGAGATTACGCCCGGCGCGGATGTCTGGCTGGACTCGGCCGCGCGCCTGGTCTTTTCCCCGAACTCGGATCTGTTCCTGGGGGTAGGCGACCCGGTGTACAACACCGCGGACCCGCGGTTGGCGCAGGGGCCTCAGGTCCGGTCCCGCCGCGCTTCGCCCCTCGACCTCTTCGCCGCCGGAGCCGGGACGCGTCTTGCCGATGCCGCGGGGCTGGTCATGCCGCGCCTGGTGGCCAGCGGCGCCGAATTGGAAGCTTGCGCCCGCGCCTGGGGCGGCGAAACGCTGCTGCTGGAAGGCCTCGAAGCTTCACGGCGGCGCGTGGTTGAAGAGATCGGCCGCAGCCCCGCGGTGACGCATTTCGCGACCCACGTCCTGGAATCCTCCGGCAGCCCGTCCTACGGAATGATCGCGCTCAGCCTCACGGATCGCGGCGAGGCTGAGGTCCTGCCGCCGGTTGACATCGCGCATTGGAGGATTCACACCGGTTTGGTGGTCCTTAGCGGCTGCCATTCGGCGGCCGGCGCGGCTCTGCCCGGGACCGGATTGCTCGGTCTGACGCGCGCATTTCTGGCGGCGGGCGCCGGCTCCGTGGTGGCCACCCGCTGGTCCACCCTGGACGAGGACGGCGCCCTGTTCGGCGCCTTCTACCACCACTACAAATCGCAGGGGGGCCGCGACCCGGCAGGAGCGCTGCGGGCCGCGCAATTGGAAATGATGGGCTTGGGGGACTGGCGTTCCACCCCGCGCTATTGGGGCGCCTACTTCGCGGTTGGAGGCTCCGAATGAGCGAACGGGAAGCGTTGGAACCCGAGACGGACGACCGTCTTGCAGAGCCGGCCTGGCAGGGACTCGTGGAGCGCGTCCAGTCCGGAGAAGCTTCCGGGCTGGAGGATCTGTACCGCATCTTCTCGAGCGGAATCCGGTTTCACCTCTATCGCCGGTTCGGCTCCCAGGACCTCGACGATAAGGTGCATGACATCTTCCTGATCGTCGCTCAGGCCATTCGCGGCGGGGAATTGCGCGAACCGGAGCGCCTCATGGGGTACGTCCGGACCGTGGTCCGGCGGCAGGTGGCCGGATATATTGAAACCGCTGTGCAGTTGCGCCGAAAGGAAACGGACCTGGACCCGGGGATGCCGCTCTCCGACAGCCGGTCCGATCCCGAGCGAAGCGCCATCGAGCGCCAGAACGTTGAACTCGCCCTGCGAGTTTTGAACGGCGTTTCGAAGCGCGACCGCGAGGTCCTCATCCGGTTCTATCTCAAGGAACAGACGCCGCTCGAAATATGCCGCGACATGGGTCTGACCGAAACCCAGTTCCGCCTGATCAAGTCCCGCGCCAAGGCGCGTTTCGGGGAGTTGGGCAAGAGCCGGCTGCGCCTCCCCGCGTTCCTGCGGCGGAAGGCATCGTCATGAGATCTCGCCGTGTACCGAAAACCCTCGGAAATGTTCTAACGGAATGGTCCCGAGTGTGCGCTTCAGCACCTGCGGAGGGAGATTTCGCCTTCGAATTCTGAGAGATCCCGGCCCGCGCCGGCACTTTCCTTGTAGAAGGCGGATTCATAACAGAACATGCCCGCTCCCGCGAACGGCCGCCATCTGGACGGAGAGGAGGTCCTGAGATACTCCATGGACGAGGTTACCGCCGAAGAGCTGCCCCGCTGGGAAGAACATCTTTTGACATGCGATTCGTGCCGTAGCGCGGTCTCCGAGTGCGACGCGCACGTGACGGCGATGCGAAGCGCCGCCGCGGAATTGCGGCTCGCGCCCCGCCAACGGGAGCGCCGCCGGCGGGCGTTCTTCCCGGTGCTCGCGCCAGCGGCCGCGGCGCTGGCGTTGCTGGCTGTGTTCGCCCTTGTGTTCCCGCCACGAGCGGGCCGCGCGCCGGCCGCTTTCGCGGTCCACCTGGCGGCCACGCGCGGTCCGGGTTTGGGCGAGCAGGCCCCGGCGCGCACACCGCTACTCCTTCAGCCCGATCTGACCGGCTTGCCGGCGTGGTCATCTTACGGGCTGCAGGTGGTCGACAGCGCCGGAAAACCCGTGTGGCGGGGATCTCTGGCCGCATCCGCCGCGGCGCGCGGCGTCTCGATACCGCCTCTCGCGCCGGGCGTCTATTTCGCGCGAATCTCCTCGCCCCAGGGCGAACTCTATCGCGAGTACGGCCTCGAAGTCGGCGGCGCGCGATAGCCATTGGGGATTGTAGCGCCGCCGGTCTCTGCCGGCGGCGTTTTTTTGAAGGGCTACACACCACCGCCGGCGGAAACCGGCGGCGCCACGATTCGACCTTACAACGCCGCGATTTCCCCAAAGATCGGCTTCAGCGCGGGATACAGCGCCTGATACACTCTGTGCCCCTTTTCATAGAACGCCGCATCGGCCACGTCCGGACAGACGGAATCGGTTTCGTGGATAGCGGCGCGGCACACTTCCTGCACGGAGCCATACTCGCCCGTTCCGGCGAGCGCCAGCAACGCCGCGCCGTAGGCCGATCCTTCCTGGGTTTCGAGGGTCGCCACGCGCTTGTGGAGGATGCCGGCCAATAGGCGCCGCCAGAAGGCGCTCTGCGCTCCGCCGCCCGAGGCGCGCACCGATTGCACCGCCACGCCCAGGCTCTCCACGATATCGAGGCAGTCGCGCATGCTGTAGGAAACGCCCTCGATCAACGCGCGAATCAGGTCGGCGCGCGTGTGTCTGGCAGTGAGGCCGATCCAGCCGCCGCGCGCGCCGGCATCGAGATGCGGCGTGCGCTCGCCCATCAGGTAGGGCAGCCAGAAAAGGCCATGGGCGCCGGCCGGAGATTGCGCGGCTTCGGCGGTCAGCGCGTCGTACGCCGCGCCGGGCGCAAGCTGGTTGCGGAACCATTGGAGGCTGAGGCCCGCGCCCTGCGTCACGCCCATGACGTGCCACTTGCCGGGCACGGCGTGGCAGAACGTGTGTACCCGGCCCGCGGGATCGTACGCCACCTCCTCCATGTGCGCGAACACCACGCCCGAGGTTCCCAACGTGCAAGAGACGATTCCCCCTTCCACAATCCCGTTTCCCACCGCGCTCGACGCCTGGTCCCCACCGCCACCCACCACCGGCGTTCCCGCTTCCAGGCCAGTCAGTTCCGCGGCCCGCTGGGTGATCCGCCCCGTGACTTCGCTCGACTCGTGGCATTCCGGCAGGATCGCGCGGTCCAACCCCAGGCCGTCCATCATGTCGAACGACCAGCGGCGGCGAACCACGTCGAACAGCGAGGTCCCGGATGCGTCCGACACTTCGGTCGCGTACTCGCCGGTGAGCCGGAAGCGCACGTAGTCCTTCGGCAGGAGCATCTTGCGCACGCGCTCGAAGTTCCGCGGCTCATTGTCGCGGACCCACAACAGCTTCGGGAGCGTAAAGCCGGTGAGCACCGGGTTGGCGGTGAACCGCACCACGTTCTCGCGGCCGATGGCGGCGTTGACGGCGTCCACCTGCGCCTGCGAGCGCTGGTCGCACCAGATCAGCGCCGGCCGGATCACGGCCCCCGCGCCATCCAGGATAACCAGCCCGTGCATCTGCCCGGAGAGGCCAATCCCGCGCACCTCGCGTCCCGCGACCCCCGCCTTGGCGAGCACGCCCCGGATCGCCTCCACGGCGGCGTCCCACCAGTTCTCGGGACGCTGCTCGGCCCACAGCGGCCGCTCCATGCGCATGTCCTCGTGGGCGGCGGTATACCCCGCGCGGATGCCGCCGCGCCCGTCCACCAGCAGCGCGCGCGAGCTCCCCGTTCCGATATCGATGCCTAGCCACATAGATTCCATAGTAGTGTCCCTGAAGGGTACTGCGGAAGTGCTCCGATCTGTGGAGCGGGCCTCCGGCCTGCAATGCCGCCGTCTGTAGCGGCATTCTTGAAAGCCGCGACGAAGAGCGCCGGCATGGACGCCTGAATGGCCGCTCTTCGACGCGTTGCGGGATATATCGTCCCTGGCCGTTAATTCGCGGAAGGCCTCTCTACGTGGTCGATCACAAAGATCTCGGCGAGCGCCTTGGTGGATACCAGCTTTAACCCCAGTTGCTCCTGGATCGCCGTGAACAGATTCGGCGGCGCCGCGGGATCCTCGCTCGGGGGCGGGACTTTTATCCCCATGCCGGCGAACTGGCCCTCCTCGGGCGTCCATTTCAGCGTGAAGTCGAACCTTCCCGAGATCTCGGTTTGATCCACCACCGGCAGGTCCAGGACGGCGCCCTGCATCAGGCCCGCGAAGTCCGCCATGTTCGCATTCCTGGCAGCCAAATCCCCGAGCGCCCTGAAACCCAGGCCCGGAAGGCCGTTCGGATCGCTTTCGCTCTTGGTGAGCTTTGGCCCGGTCTTTCCAACCGTGATCGCGTACACGGAGAGCTCTTTCTTGTCGTGATGGAAGGCGAGCTTGAAGCGGTCCGCCATCAGCTTCTGAAGCATGATCTTCAACTGCTTCTCGTTGGGCAGTCCCTCCTCGTCGGGCTTTGCGACAATATCGTACTTGTCCGACTCGAGCCAAGCCTGCCCTCCCGTGATCTGCCGGGCATGGACCCCGTAGGCGAACGCGATGAGATCGCTCAAAGACGTGTTGATCGTGAGGAACTCGCGGCCGCGTACCGTAATTGCTTTGCCCTGCGCATCGGGTCTGCTCGGCTTGATCGAGGCCACATCGAACGCCGGATTGGCATCCGCCGCCATACGCTTCGGCGGGGCTGGTTCCGGAATCGGCCACGCCGCCTCGCTGGTGACGTGCTTCAGGTTCATGGGCATCGGCGCCCCTCCCTGAGTCCAGGTCCCTACGAGAACGACCCCGTCCGCATCCAGTTTTCCCTCGTATGCGCCCCCTATCCCAGGGACCGAAATCTTGACGGTGGAACCCTGTTGAGTGGCCGTGCCTGCCAACTGCGCTCCTTGGTCGATGCTGTACATGACAGCCTTCAGGCCGGTGTCCGCCTTCGAGATCTTGATCACGATCCGCAGCGCCTGTTGAGGGGTCTGTAACGTGCCCTGCCAAGTGCCCGTGACATCCTGGGCGAACAACGCGCCTAACGACAACACGGCGAGAGCGATAATCCTCGGCATCCACTTCTTCATGGGCGATTTCCTCCGGTAGAATCTGCTGCCGCCTATTTTACTTCGTTTTCGCGTGCATGCTTGACTGGTGGTGTTTCACAGCGACATTCGGTTGAACTGAAAACCAAGCTCCCGGACCTCGTATGGTGTGGCAGGACGCCGCCTTTGGGTGCGGAACCAAGCGAACTGGGATGTCCTCATCAACCGAACCGGATGGGAACGAATCGCTGACGGTCAAAGAGGAGATTGGGAACCCGGACGACCTCCAAAAGGTAATACTGCATGGTGGACCCGCAGGCGGCAGCCGGTGGACCCGCCGGCTCCCGACTTCTGCCTTCCGACTCCCAAATCCCGCAGGGATTTCAAGGGCGAAGCCCTTGCCTGGAGTTTCTACATTTTCCCCGCGGTTTGTTTTGATTCGATTGCCCCCAGCGGAGATCCGCGGTCCCCAAAGTGAGTCTGTCTATATTGAGTTCTATTGACAGACCGGCCCCAGTATGGCA
>CAIRXZ010000035.1 GCA_903882645.1 uncultured Acidobacteriia bacterium
CCGGCAGAACTCAACGCGGCTCAGCCCGCTGGCTTCGTACTCGCCCGCCACCTGCTCGGCCTCCGCCCGAGTCCGGCGGCGCCGCACTTCCACAACCTGCACCTGATCGTCCATCCCTCCACTGCATCACCAACGGCGGCACTTGGACAGATGGGTTAGTCTAACGCTTACCATCGACGCAAGCCTGGGCGCCGAACCTGCCGACAGCTTCCGCCGCGACCTCAAGGCCCGCATCGGTTTCCGCGACGCTCTCCGCTTAATCAGCTTTGCAGGTTCGCAGCAGGCGTTAACATCGCCAGGAGAATTCAATGGAAGCAACGCCAACCCAAATCATCAACTACTTCAGCGGCTTCAAGCAGAACCTCGTTCCGCTGTTTCAGCGCCCATACACCTGGGGTGAGCGTCAATGGAGCACGCTTTGGGAGGACATCATCGCCTTTTACGAACGCGAGGGTGCTGACCCGAAATCCACCAATTTCATGGGTGCCATCGTGACGATGCCCGCCCGCAGCGTTCCGGTGGGCGTCTGTAAATTCTTAGTGATCGACGGTCAGCAGCGACTGACAACCATCGCCACCTTGCTGTGTGCTATCCGCGACGACCTAAACGCCGCAGATCAGGTCCTGAGACGCCGGATTCAGGACTACTACCTGACCAATGATGGGTACGAAGGATTGGATTTTTTCAAGCTGCTTCCAAGTCAGGGCGACCGGGCGGCCTACTCACCGTTGGTCCAGAACTCGGGTGAGCTTCCCGACTCGCAATTCAAGAAGTCGTATGACTTCTATCGCCGGCGGCTGAAAGACCGCGACGATGATGGCAATGCGCTGGACGCCAAACGGATACTGGAGATCATCGAGACCCGTCTGATGGTGGTGATGATCAACTTGAGCGATAGCGATGATCCCTACCAGATTTTCGAGAGCTTGAATTTCAAAGGATCGCCGCTAGAGCAAGCGGACCTGGTCCGAAACTATTTTTTTATGCGGTTCCCGGTGACTGACCAGCAGGGCATCTATGACGGTCTGTGGCTGCCAATGCAGAATCGACTGGGTCCCAGCCTCACCGAATTCATGAGGCACTTCCTTGGCTCGGAAGGCGAGGAAGTCCGCAAGGGCGATGTGTACGCCGTCATCAAACGCCTTGTAGCGGATTCGAACGCCTCCTCAATTCGTCTGTTGATGAGCCGCATGGCACAGATGTCGATGTTCTACAGTCGCATCGCTACGCTCGTGCCTGAACCAAAAGACGAGCTTCGACGCTTCTTCGTTCGATTTCGCCGATTGGACTTCGGTACGGCATATCCCCTCTTACTATCGCTTTACGAAGATTACGAGGATGGTCAGTTCGGAGCCGAGGAATTCATCGCCAGCTTGCGGATTCTAGATTCCTATATCGTGCGGCGGATGGTGGTCGGAGTTCCGTCGAACTCCCTCGCTGGGATTTTCATTTCGCTTTGCAGGGCCAAGCCGGTCACCGATGGCCCCTCCGCGTGGTTGTCTGCAGCACTCGCGCGCGAGAGCAAGAACCGCCGCTGGCCCACAGACGCCGAGTTCTCTGAGCGTTGGCTAAGAGCGCCAATCTACGGTAGCCGCGCTTGCCAGGTGATCCTGGGGTGCATCGAGGAACAGTTTGGGCATCACGAGGGCGTAGTGCTCGCCGGCGCAACGGTGGAGCACGTGCTGCCCCAGACCTTGAGCCCAGAGTGGGAACAGGCGCTCGGCGAGAACGCCGCCATTATCCAGTCCGAATGGCTGCACACAATAGGTAATCTGACTTTGACCGGGTACAATCCCGAACTCGGGAACAAGGGGTACGCGGAGAAGCGGACGATCTATGCGGACAGCCACTTCGAGCTCAACAAGTTCTTCGGAAATTGCGAAGTCTGGGGCGCTTCTCAGATACGGGAACGGGCGGAGTTGCTCTTTGAAACGGCACGGCGGCTTTGGCCGCGGCCGGCCGTTGCCCCTGAAGAGGAACCTCCGATGCCGCGGGTGGAATCCGCGAATTTCCATGCCGACTGCATTCGGGCTGCTCAGAAGCTTCTTCACGTCGTGTTTTCAAAAGTGTCGCAAACGCGATATGAGGCTGGTGACCAGGGAACACGCCTGGTGTGCGCAGTCTCGGCGGAACACAACGAGAGCGGCGGAACCCCGTACTTCTATTTCGGGCTTCATCTCAACCAGCTAGAGTTCCTGGAAGCGGTGCCTTCCGCATGGCTTTGCTTTGGTTGTGGGTCGCCCGAACAGACGTTGGTTGTGCCGACGTCGGTCGTCACACCGCTCCTCGCACAGATGAGCGTATCGACCCTCGGGGATCGCCACTGGAATATTGTTGTGCAGAGAAAGAATGGGAAGCTCATTTTGCGTCTCCTGGGTGCCACTGACGGACCCGATTTGACGGGGTATCTGGTGTCAAACCAAAATCTCCCAACAAGGGCCTAGCAGGAAGGGCTCAAAGATTTGCACCTCACCGACGATGAGATCGCCTTCTACGACGCCCTGGAAGTGAACGACAGCGCCGTGGCCGTGCTCGGCGACGAGAATTTGCGTATGATCGCCCGCGAGCTGGTGGCCGCCTTGCACGCCAACACGTCCATCGACTGGGCGCTGAAGGAATCGGTGCGCGCAAAGATTCGCGTCCTGGTAAAACGAATCCTGCGCCAGCACGGCTACCCGCCCGACAAGCAGGAAAAGGCCACGCAAACCGTCCTGGAGCAAGCCGAAATGCTGTGCGCCG
Source organism: uncultured Acidobacteriia bacterium (assembly GCA_903882645.1). Taxonomy (GTDB): domain Bacteria; phylum Acidobacteriota; class Terriglobia; order Bryobacterales; family Bryobacteraceae; genus BOG-224. Next base: position 2,740 of record CAIRXZ010000035.1, read on the forward strand.
ATTGGGCGGGATAAGGCGCGAAACGCCGACCCGGAGGCTACGCGCCGACTGCGGTAGTGGCAGCCGCGGCTGCCGCAGCTTCCTCCTGCTGCTTCTTCGCGCGCATCACCACCGTCTGCTGCCCGCCCGTGCCTGCAATCGTGACCAAGCCGTAGCCCATACCCTTTAGCTGGTTATGCCAGCGGATCCGCCCTGTAGCAACATCCAGACAGAAAAGCTCGCCGTGGGTCGCGGCGTACAGGTCGCCGTCCTGAACCACCGCGTTGACGAAATCGCCGCCCTTGAGTTCCGTTCGCCAGACTTCCTGGCCGGTGGCGCGGTCGATGGCGGCGACGGTTCCCTTGATGCCGATGAAGATCGCGCTGGGCTGTGCCATTTTCGCTCCTATGGGCCATTGTAACGCCCGGCAGCGGAGAGAAACCGCCGGTCTTACGGAACGCATTCGCTGTCGAACGGGCCGCAACACCCTCAGCCGAAATCGCGTTCACAGTCGATTTCACCGAGTTTTTCTCTGAAAACAAAGCACTTAGTCATAATCTCCGTACACCCCCGTTCTATCATGGAGTTGAGGATGATATGCTCACGCCGCAAACTCGAATCACGCGCGCCAATGGCGCCTGCTCCCATGGCCCCGTCACGCGCAAGGCCGGACGCCAAACGAACCCAATCCCATTTCCGGACAGTGGGCGCCCCCGGAGATACCAAACGAACCCAATCCCATTTCCGGACAGTGGGTGCCCCCGGAGATACCAAACGAACCTAATCCCATTTCCGGACACTCGCAAAGCAGCGCCACTGAGATTCCATGGTGTGCAGGCCCTATGGCCTGCCAATCCGCGCGCTTCCCTGCCCCGGTCTGTCGGCGCACGCCGCCGCCGTGCGCCCCCGGAAATGCGAAACGAACCCAATTCCGCCATCAGCCCAAACCCCCGCGAACTGCTGGGCCCGATGTCGATTGAATCGCCTCTGGCCTGTGGGTTAAACTAGGCCCGACATGCCGCCCCAACGAGTCGGCCCCTACGAGATCGCGGAGAAGCTTGGCGAAGGAGCCATGGGCGTAGTCTACAGGGCCACGGACGCGCGCCTTGGGCGCAGCGTCGCCCTGAAGTTCGTCAAAGCGCAGTTCACCCGGCAGTGGGAGCGCGAAGCGCGAGCCGTGGCGGCGCTGAATCACCCGCACATCGCCACGCTCTACGACGTGGGCGAGCACGAAGGCTCGCCTTACCTCGCCATGGAGTTCGTCAAAGGCGCGCCGCTGAAGGGGCCGCTGGCGCTGCAAACGGTGGCGGAGTACGGCATCCAGGTGGCCGACGCGCTGGCCGCCGCGCACGCGGCCGGGATCGTGCACCGGGACCTGAAACCCGCCAATATCCTGGTGACGCAGAAGGGCTCCGTGAAGGTTCTGGACTTCGGACTGGCGAAACTGACGGAGCAAAGCCAGGACGGCGCCACGCCCACGAACCAAACAACGGCCATGGCCGGCACGCCGGGGTACATGGCGCCGGAGCAGTTGCAGGGCAAGTCGGCGGACGCGCGCAGCGACATCTTCGCCTTCGGCTGCCTGCTTTACGAACTGATCGCCGGGCGGCGGGCGTTCCCCGGCGATACCATGGCGGCGGTCCTGGCCTCCACAGCGATGGCCGAGCCGAAGCCGCTGGAGAACGTCCCGGAGGAACTCGATAAACTGGTCCGCCGCTGCCTGCGCAAGAACCCGGAGCGGCGGTTGCAGTACATTGCGGATGCCAGGGTCGCCCTGGAAGACATCCGCGACGAATCCGGCCCGCGGCGCGCTGCCGGTTCCGCCCCGGTTGGCGGCTCCCGCGCAAAGCCCGGCCGGCCGGGGCGGTGGGTCGCGGCGGCGCTGGCCGGTCTGGCGTGCGCCGTTGCCGGCGCCGCGCTGGCCGGACTTCTTGTTTCAGCCTCCAGGCCCGAAAAAGCCGAGCGGTTTACGCCATTCGCAACGGAATCCGAAGGGGAGACCATGCCCGCGTGGTCGCCCGACGGGAAGTCTCTCGCCTACCTGGTGGAGATCGACGGCGTCGCTCAGGTTTTCACGCGCAGCCTGGACTCGCCGGTCCGCGTGCAAGTTACGAAAACGCCCGCCGGCTGCGGGCCGCCATTCTGGTCCCGCGATGGCTCCCGGATCTTCTACCAGTCCGGAAGGAACGTGTGGTCGAGCGGCGTTGCCGGCGGAGAGCCCCGGCTGGAACTCGCCGATGCCGTCCAGCCGGCCATCTCGCCGGACGGGAAAACCTTCGTCTTCTTCCGGGGCGGCATGGGCGCGCGAAGCCTATGGACGGCCACCCGCGACGGGAAGGCCCAGCCCTACGCGCAAGAGCCATTTCCGGCCACCTTCGTCGCGGGGTATCAGCCCACGTTCCTCGCGGACGGGTCGCGCATCGGCGTACTCGTGGACCGTTCCAGCGGCGGCGGCGCCGGCGAGTTCTGGGTGCTGCCGTGGCCCTCCGGCAAGCCGCGCCGCGTTCCGGCCCCTCTGCCCGCAAGCGCCTGGCTGCACTTCGCATGGTGGCCCGGCGGCCGCTACGTTCTCCTGGGCAGCGAGGATCCGGCCTACCACCACCTCCGTACGATGGACACGAAGACCGGGTCCATGCGGTGGTTCACAGCCGGCACCGGCCTGGAGTCCGCCCCGGCCATCTCCCCAGAGGGAAGCAGGATCGCGTTCGTGTCCGGGACGGCGGACCGCGACCTGGTCGAGATTCCGCTGGACGGCTCCTCCATACGGCCCCTGCTGGCAACCAGCAGCCGCGAGGAGTCCGGCGAATGGCTGCCCTCCGGCAACCAGTACGTTTATATTACGGACGTGCGCGGCGCTCAGGAGGTTTGGCTGCGCAGTACGTCGGAGAATTGGGCGAGGCCGATTCTGGCCGCCGGCGCGGAGGCGCCTCCACCCTGGTACTTCCTTGCCGATCTCCGCGTCTCTCCCGATGGGCAGCGCATCGCCTGCGATGTCTTGGGTGCCCGCCACGGGATCTGGATACTATCCCTGGCGGGGGGCCACGCGGTTCCTCTCGAGACGGAGAGCACCGACCAGCACTGCGCGAGCTGGTCGCCGGACGGCAATCGGGTGGCCTACCGGCGGCTGCGCGATGGCAAATGGGAGTTGGCCGTGGTTTCTCTCGGCGGCGGCAAGCCCGCATCTCTGGCTGAGAACGGCTCGGAGGCCGGCGCAGGCGGCTACGATTCGGGCGGCGTGACCGACTGGTCCCCTACCGGCGAGTGGATCTCCTATCAGAGCTCCAAGGGCCTCGAACTGGTGGCGCCGGACTTCAGGCGAACAAGGCTGTTGAGCCCGTCCAGGTATAGGTACTTCGCATTCTCGAGAGACGGCGCCACGCTGTTCGCCCTTCGCCGGTCGGAAAGCCGCAAGTGGCAACTGGCGATTTTTGACGTAGTTAGCGGAATGGAACGCCCGCCACGGGACCTCCCCATACCCGTCGGCTCCGGCCTGTCCAATATCACAGTGCACCCTGACGGCAAGAGGCTGCTGGCCACGCTCAGCACTCCCAGGCAGGACATCTGGATCATGGAGAACTTCGCCCAACCGGGCTGGCGGTTGTGGTTCTGAGCCTGTTTCAGGGACAGTTTCGGGGAGGGGACGCACAGCGAACCCAATCCCGTTTCCGACAGCGGGGCCTTCGGAAATACCAAACGAACCTAATCCCATTTTCGGACACTCGCAAGCTGAGAGTTGATAACCTGATGGCTGATAGCTGATGGCTGTCCCTGGAACCCCATGCTCGTCCTTGCTTCCCAGTCCCCGCGCCGCGCCGAGATCCTTCGCCAGGCGGGTATCCCATTCACCGTTCGGACGGCTCCGGTCGACGAAACCCCCTTGCCTGGGGAGCGGCCCGTGGACTACGTGCTTCGCGTCGCCGAATGGAAAGCGCTCGCCGTCCCCATCGGCCCCGGCGAGATCGTCCTCGGCGCGGATACGACCGTGGTGGCCGAAGGCGAAATGCTCGGAAAGCCCGCCGATCCGGCCGACGCGCGGCGCATGTTGGCCGCTCTCGCCGGCCGGCGCCACGAGGTGCTCACCGGCATATGCCTTCGGCGTACGGCGGGCATCGTTCGAGATCGGGCCTCCACCGAAGTCTGGTTCGCGCCCATGAGCGCCGCCGAAATCGATTCCTACGTCGCCAGCGGCGAGCCTATGGATAAGGCCGGCGCCTACGCCATACAGGGTTTGGCCTCCCGTTACATAGAGAAGATAGCCGGCTGCTATTTCAATGTCGTCGGCCTCCCCGTGGCCTTGGTCTACCGCCATCTCGTACGTGGGGTCGGGCCTTCCGGCCCGCGATGACGCCTTCTGGCGTCATCAGCCGGGCGACAGCCCGGCCACGGCAGGCTCGACGCTTGCCCCGCCAAAGGCATCGCCCGCCCGCATAGGGCCGGGCAGGCCCGGCCCGCGGCCCCTGGAAGGAGTGCCCGCAAAGTACCCGCGCGATCACCGCTTTTTGCAGGTCATTTGCATGTGGATTTTTACGACAAGAGGGCCTTATAATAGGGTTTAAGGAAGTGAATCCAATACCAGCAAGGAGGGGAGAGTTGACAAGCTCATCCACCGCCACCCGTCCGAAAGTCCTCATCGACGGCAACGAAGCCGCCGCGTACGTCGCTCATCAAACCAACGAAGTCATCGCCATTTATCCTATTACGCCTTCATCCAACATGGGGGAATGGGCGGACCAGTGGTCCTCCGAAGGGAAGACCAACATCTGGGGCACCGTGCCATCGGTGATCGAGATGCAGAGCGAGGGCGGCGCCGCCGGAGCGATTCACGGCGCGTTGCAGGCAGGCTCCCTGGCCACCACGTTCACGGCCTCTCAGGGCTTGCTCCTCATGTTGCCGAACATGTTCAAGATCGCCGGCGAATTGACCGCCACGGTGTTCCATATCGCGGCGCGGGCGGTGGCCACGCACGCTCTTTCGATCTTCGGCGATCACAGCGACGTCATGGCCGTGCGCGCCGCCGGATACGGCATGCTGGCCTCCGGTTCGGTCCAGGAAGTCATGGATATGGCGCTGATCGCGCAGGCCGCCAGCCTGGAATCCCGCATTCCCTTCCTGCATTTCTTCGACGGCTTCCGCACCTCCCATGAAGTCGCCAAGATCGAGCAGCTTACCCAGGACGACATGCGCGCCATGATCGAGGAGAAGCTGGTCATGGCCCACCGCGCCCGCGCGCTCAACCCGGAAAACCCCGTCATCCGCGGCACCGCGCAGAATCCCGACGTCTTCTTTCAGGCGCGTGAAACCGTGAACCCGTTCTACCTGGCGGCGCCGACCATCGTCCAGAACGCCATGGATCGGTTCGCCGAAGTCACGGGACGGCGGTACCACCTGTTCGACTACGTGGGCGCGCCGGACGCCGAGCGCGTCATTGTAATCATGGGATCGGGGGCCGAGGTCGCCCATGAGGCCGTCGAAGCCCTGAACGCCGCCGGCGAAAAGGTCGGCTTGCTCAAGGTCCGCTTGTTCCGGCCGTTCCCGGTGGAGACCTTCGTCGCCGCGCTGCCGGCTTCCGCGAAGTCGCTGGCGATTCTCGAACGGACCAAGGAGCCGGGCGCGACCGGCGAGCCGATGTACTGCGACGTCATCACCGCCCTGGTCGAAATGGGCGTCTCGAAGAAGGTGATCGGCGGGCGCTACGGTCTGGCATCCAAGGAATTCACTCCCGCCATGGTGAAGGGCGTCTTCGACGAGCTGAAGAAGGCCCATCCCAAGAACCACTTCACCGTGGGCATCAACGACGACGTCACCCATACCAGCCTGGGCTACGACCCGGAGTACTCCACCGAGGAGCCGGGTACCGTCCGTGCGATGTTCTACGGCCTCGGCGCCGATGGCACCGTGGGCGCCAACAAGAACTCCATCAAGATCATCGGCGAGGAGACCGATAACTTCGCCCAGGGCTACTTCGTTTACGACTCCAAGAAGTCCGGCGCCATCACCGTTTCCCACCTGCGCTTCGGTCCCAAGCCGATCCGGTCCAGCTACCTGATCGATAAGGCCAGCTTCGTCGCCTGCCACCAGTTCTCGTTCCTGGAGCGCATCGACGTGCTCAAGGCGGCCGCGCCCGGCGCCACTTTCCTGCTTAACAGCATTTACGGACCGGATGAGGTCTGGGATCATCTGCCGCGCACCGTGCAGCGCCAGATCATCGGGAAGAAACTCAAGTTCTACGTCATCGATGGCTACGAGGTCGCCAAGCAGACCGGCATGGGCGGCCGCGTCAATACCATCATGCAGACCTGCTTCTTCGCCATCAGCGGAGTGCTCCCCCGCGAGGAAGCCATCGCCGCCATCAAGCACTCCATCGAGAAAACCTACGGCAGGCGCGGCGAAAGCATTGTGAAGAAGAACTTCGCCGCGGTGGACGCGGCCCTCGGCAACCTTTACGAAGTGAAGGTTCCCGAAGCGGTCAGCTCGCTGTTCGATATCCGCCCGGCCGTTCCCGCCGCGGCGCCCGATTTCGTGCAGAAGGTCACCGCCAAGATCTGCGCCGGCGAAGGCGACGATCTGCCCGTGAGCGCCATGCCCATCGATGGCACTTTCCCCACCGCTACCGCGCAGTGGGAGAAGCGCAACATCGCGCTTGAAATCCCCGTCTGGGACGAGGCGCTTTGCATCCAGTGCGGCAAGTGCGTGCTGGTCTGCCCGCACAGCGTCATCCGCGCCAAGGTGTACGACGCCCAGCACCTGGAGGGGGCCCCGCCCACCTTCAAGGCCGTTCCCGCGCGCTGGAAGGACATGAAGGACCGCAAATATACCCTTCAGGTCGCGCCCGAGGATTGCACCGGCTGCACCCTCTGCGTCGAGTTCTGCCCGGTCAAGAGCAAGACGGAAGTCAAGCGCCGCGCCATCAACATGGCGCCGCAGGTGCCTCTCCGCGAATCCGAAGCGGCCAACTGGGATTTCTTCATGCAGATTCCGGATACCGACCGCAAGGTCCTCTCGCTGAGCCAGGTGAAGGACGTGCAGTTGCTCCAGCCGCTGTTCGAGTTCTCCGGCGCCTGCTCCGGCTGCGGCGAGACGCCTTACGTGAAGCTGATGACGCAGCTTTTCGGCGACCGCATGCTGATCGGCAACGCCACCGGCTGTTCCTCGATTTACGGGGGCAACCTGCCCACTACGCCTTTTTGCGTCAACGCGGACGGACGCGGGCCGTCCTGGTCGAACTCGCTGTTTGAAGACAACGCCGAATTCGCGTTCGGCATGCGCCTCGCGGCCGACAAGCAGAACGAATACGCCCGCGAGCTGGTCTGGCGCTTGAACGCCGTCATTGGCGAAAACCTCGCGCAGGCCCTTCTCAACGCCGTTCAGAAGACCGAGCAGGACATCTTCGCGCAGCGCGAGCGCGTCCAGGAGCTCAAGCAGAAACTCGCCGGCGTGAACACCGCCGAAGCCCGCGATCTGATCAGCCTCGCCGACGCCCTGGTGAAGAAGAGCATTTGGGCCGTCGGCGGCGATGGCTGGGCCTACGATATCGGTTATGGCGGGCTCGACCACGTCCTTGCCTCGGGCCGGAATGTGAACGTTCTCGTGCTCGATACGGAGGTCTACTCCAATACGGGCGGCCAGGCGTCCAAGGCCACCCCGCGCGGCGCGGTCGCCAAATTCGCAGCCGCCGGCAAGCCGGTTGGAAAGAAGGACCTCGCCCTGATGGCCATCAGCTACGGCTCGGTGTACGTGGCCAAGGTCGCCATGGGCGCCGGCGACATGCACACCGTCAAGGCCTTCCTGGAAGCCGAAGCCTTCGATGGGCCGTCGCTCATCATCGCCTACAGCCACTGCATCGCGCACGGCTACGACCTCACCTACGGCATGGACCAGCAGAAGGCCGCGGTCAACTCGGGCTACTGGCCCTTGTTCCGCTACAATCCCGATCTCGCGGCGCAGGACAAGAACCCCTTCCAGCTCGATTCCCGCGCGCCCAGCATCCCCTTGAAGGACTACATCTACAACGAAACCCGGTACACCATGCTGGTCAAGAGCAATCCCGAACACGCCACCGAGCTGCTTCATCTGGCGGAAAGCGACGTCGCCAGCCGCTGGAAGATCTATGAGCACATGGCCCACCAGCCCATGAACGGAGGAGAGAAGAAATGATCGACCTCAGCAAGACGATTGATCTTTCCACGACCTATCTGGGTCTGAAGCTGAAGAACCCCTTGGTTGCTTCGTCCTCGCCGATCTGCGAGGACGTGGGCAACGTCCGGCGGCTGGAGGACTCCGGCGCCGCCGCCGTGGTGCTGCAATCGCTGTTCGAGGAGCAGATCGAGCTCGAGAACGAAGAGCTGGACCGCTTCATCACGGAAGGTTCCGAGCTCTCCGCCGAATCCGTGACGCACTTTCCCGAGCTGACCCGCCGCGTGGCCGGGCCGGAAGCCTACCTCAAGCACATCGAACGCTGCAAGCAGGCGGTCGGGATTCCGGTCGTCGCCAGCCTAAACGGTTCCACCAAGGGCGGCTGGGTCGGCTACGCCAAGCAGATGGAACAGGCCGGCGCGGACGCGCTCGAGCTGAACATCTACTACATCCCCACGGACCCCGCCGTGTCCGGCGAGCAGGTCGAGCAACGCTACGTCGACCTGGTGCGGGCGGTCAAAGAGACCGTCGGCATCCCCGTCGCCGTGAAGCTTGGGCCTTATTTCAGCTCCCTCGGGAATATGGCCGGGAAGCTCGATGCGGCCGGCGCCGACGCGCTGGTGCTTTTTAACCGCTTCTACCAACCCGATTTCGATCTGGAAGCCCTCGAGGTGGTGCCCAACCTGATCCTGAGCAACTCGCACGAGCTGTTGCTGCGGTTGCACTGGATCGCGGTGCTCTACGGGAACGTGAAAGCCGATTTGGCCCTCACCGGCGGCGTCCACAACGCCGCGGACGTCGTCAAGGCCATGATGGCCGGTTCCAAGGTCGCCATGATGACCTCGGCGCTCCTCAAGCGCGGCATCAGCTACCTCGACACCATCGCCACCGAGCTGCTGGTCTGGATGGGCGAGCACGAATACGAATCGATCCGGCAGATGCAGGGCAGCATGAGCCGCCGGTCCGTCCCGCAGCCCGCCGCCTTCGAGCGCGCCAACTACATGAAGGTCCTCAGCTCCTACTCGATGAGGTAGGAAGCTGTCAGCGGTCAGCTTTCAGCGTTCAGCTACAACCAGTGGGGCAGGCCTCCCGGCCTGCCCTCGTCACCTTCAAGAGCAGACAACCTCTGCGGAGCGAAGATCCTGATGCCAATTTCTCTCGAAGTACCTTCATTGGTCCGTGAACGATGCGTTTCCTATCTGGGATAGCCAAGCCCGAAGGGCGCTGAACAACGACGCTGAAGTAAGTTGGGAATCCTATAGGGACTGGCTGATCTGCGTCCGGAAGGAAGCGGCAACGCACAAGGCCTGCTGTCTGGAACACGTCCGGCCAGCCCAAGCCTCCGCATGGATTCATCATGCGGAAGACCTTCACCGCCGCGCCGGGCGAGCCAGTCGCGCGCTTCGGCCGCGCCCTGCCTCTCCTCATCCGTCTCGGGCTCGTCGTCCATGGGTGCGTTACGCAGAGCGGCGGCGACCGGATCGACGATCGTTTCGAGCAACCCGACCAAGGCCGAGACTTGGGTCTCCGGCAATCGGTCGATCAGGTGGTGGGCCTCCTGGCGGGGGTCGGTCATCGTTTGCCTCCGGAATCGGCGTTGAGAGAAGCGCGATTTTAATTATAGTTTATCGTCCGATGCGCCCGCGTTGATGCCGATTCGTCCGCGCGACTACAAGAACCGCTCCCTGACGGTCGCGGCTCTGACTCGTGCACTGTCACCCCCTACGGCCGGTTCGAATACTTCCGATACAACTCCGTCTGCCGGTTCGTGAGTTCGACTTCCCTGCCCTTGATGTAGATGTGCTTGTATTCGGTCTGGATCTCCAGCGGGTCCCCGTTGGTGACGGTCAGGTCGGCCCACTTGCCTTTCTCGATGGACCCGATTTGGTCCGCCACGCCCCAGATCTGCGCCGGGTTGATGGTGAGGGCCTTCAGCGCTTCGTCGTAGGGCAGCCCGAAGGCCACGGCCGCCGCCGCTTCGTAGGGCAGGTTGCGTACGAACTCGTTGCCGAAGGTCCCGAAAGCGAACTTCACGCCCACTTTATAGGCTTCCGCTGCCAGCGTGTGCGGCGCGTCGTAGGCGTCGTCTTCGTTTTCCGGCAGCGCCAGCACGCGCCCCAGAACGATCGGGATGTCCTTGGCCTTCAGTTCCGGCGCAGCCTTGGCCACGTCGCGCGGCTGAAGGATCACGATCTTGACGCGCTGCTTGTCGGCGAATTGCACGGCGTCGTGAATCGCGCTGGCGCGGCTCGCGGAGATCGCCACCGGAACTTTGCCGTCGAGCACGGGAATCATGGCCTCGAATTTCAGGTTCCGCCGGAACCCGGGAAGGTCGGCTGCCTTGGCTTTCTGGTAATTGCGGGCGTCGTCGAAGAACTGGTTGACCTTGGCGATCTGTTCGTCATAGGTCCGCTTGGCCGCCGTTACGCCCGTGGCCGCGGCGCTTCCCGCGACCTCGGTTGGCGTCGTCTCGATGGCAGCGGCGCCCCCGCGGCCCGCGCGCGGCATGGCGGGAAAGATCAGATGAACCGCCGCGCCGGGCTTGATCGCCATGTCGTCCCAGGTCCAGCCATCGGTATGAATCAACGCGGCCTGTCCCGAAATGAACTGGCGTTCCGTGCCGCCGAAACGCCCGCCGCCACCGCCGCCGCCCGTGCTGCCGGAGGATGGAAACGTCATCACGCTGGTGATGCCGTTCACCCGCACCACCGGGAAGTGCTCGCTGGCCGGGTTCACCGCGGAGAGCGCTCGAAGCTGCGGCATGAACTCGCCCAGCTCGCCGGTATCCTCCGTCTCGCGCACCAATTCGATCTCCTGAAGGCCGAGTTCCGTCGCCGAATCGATCATGCCCGGATACACGCGCAGCCCCTTGGCGTCCACCACTCGGATGCCCTTCGGCGCCACGATCTTCGGCGCGATATCGGCGATCTTCCCATCCTGCACCAGCACCGACACGCCCTTCATGACCGGTCCCGTGACCGGATACACGTCCGCGTCGCGGATCAGAAACGTATCGTTCGAAGCCGCGCCGGCCGCCAGGGCGCAGCCCATCAGTAATCCGAGGAGTTTCATGCCGATGGTCTCCTTGCCGGCTGCTGCCGGTTCTGCTGCTGGTTCTGCTTCTCCTTTTCGATCAGGCGCTGCCTCTCCGTCTGCTTGGCGGCGGCTTCGCTCAGCGCCTTCTCGCGGTCGAAGTACACCGTTCCGTCGATCAGCACCTTGACCGTCTTGGCCGAAGCGGAAAGCGGGTACTTGTCGTAGATCGCGAGGTCGGCGTCCTTGCCGGCCTCGATGGAGCCGACGCGCCGGTCGATGCGCAGTTGTTTCGCCGGGTTGATCGTCACCATCGCCAGGGCTTCGCTTTCGCTCAGCCCGCCGTACTTCATGACTTTGGCGGCTTCGATGTTCAGGTGGCGCATCAACTCCGCGTCGTCGCTGTTGAGGCTCACCAGCACGCCCGCTTTTTGAAGGATGGCGGCGTTGTACGGGATGGCGTCCATGGCCTCCACTTTGTAAGCCCACCAATCGCTGAACGTGGTGACGCCGGCGCCGCGGGCGGCGATCTCCTTGGCGATCTTATACCCCTCCAGCCCGTGTACGAACACGCTGATCTTGAAGCCGAAGTCCTCGGAGACGTGGAGCATCATGAGCAGTTCGTCGGCGCGGTAGCCGTGGCAATGCACCATGCGCGTTCCTTCCAGGATTTCGACCAGCGGATCGAGCCTCAAATCCCTGCGCGGAGGGATGGGACTCTCGCCGCGCGCCACCTTGGCCCGGTACTCGCTCCACTCCGCCTGGTAGGCCTTGGCCTCGGTGAACGATTCGCGGATCACGTCCTCCACTCCCATGCGCGTGGCCGGGTAACGGGCCGCCGGCGCCGCCCCCGTGGCGGTTCGACCCGTCGGGTTGCCGGAGCGCTTGGGATTCTCGCCGAGAGCGAATTTCAGGCCCGGCGCCGCGCCTTCGAAGATCAGTCCCTGCGCGTCCTTGCCCCAGCGCATCTTCAGCGTGATGGTCTGCCCGCCGACGGAGTTGGCCGACCCGTGCAGGATGTGGGCCGTGGTCACGCCGCCCGCGAGCGCGCGGTATATGGCGATGTCCTCGGGGTCGATCACGTCCTTGATGTTCGTGATGGATGAATCCGAGATGCTGCCCTCGTTCACGCCGCCATCGACCGCAATGTGCGAGTGGCAGTCGATCAGTCCCGGAATGACGTACTGCCCGGTGGCGTCGATGATGGCGGCGTCCCCAGGAATCAGCACCTTCTCACCCACTTCGGCGATCTTGCCGTCCCGGATCAGGATGTCGCCCTTGATGGTCCCCTTGGTCACAGTCAGAATCGTCGCGTTGCGTATCGCGACGGTCTGGGCGCTCAAGGGCGCGAGCGCGATCATCGCCGCGAAGACTATCTTCTTCATCGGACACCTCCAGGAGTCTCCGCAGTCTGCCCCCGTCCCCCGCCCGCCGGGGGAGTCTCGGGCGGCGGGATGTACTTGACGCCGTCGACAAAGACCATTTCCACCTTCGTGCGGTCGTCGAACAGGTCGCCGCGGGTCACCACCAGATTTCCGATTTTGCCTTTCTCAATGCTGCCGAGCCGGTCCGCCACGCCGTAGATTTCGGCGGGCGAGAGCGTCAGGGCGCGGATCGCATCGTCCCGGGAAAGCCCGGCGTCGATGGCCTTCTTGACCGCGCGCTGCAAGTCGCGCGCCTGATCGAGGCCGTCGGAGTAGAGCGCAAATGGCACGCCGGCCTTCCGCAGCAGCGCTGGCGCGGATGCGGCCTGGTCGCGCGTCTGGAGCGTCCGCAGGCTCTCGACCAGCTCGGGATCGGGGTCGCGCGGCGGCTCCGGCCAATGCATGCTGACCAGCACCGGCGCGCCTGCCTTCTTCAGCAAATCCACGGCCTCGGGGCGGTAACCCTCGCGCACGCCATAGAGGATCGCGGGCTGCTTCAACTCGGCCGCGAAGCGCAGCATCCGGTCGATCTCCACCAGGCGGCCGGCGGGAAGCAGAATCCGCTTGGATTCCAAGACGCCTTCGAGCGCCCGATCGTATTCCGGCCGCGCCATGCCGCGCGGAGAGCGGGCATAGGCTTCCTTGACCAGGGCGTAGTGCTGGGCGTCGAGATAGACTTGGCGGACATAGGCGATTTCGCCCATGAGCGAGCCGGGAAAACCGCCGCCACCCCCGCCCCCGCCTCCACGTCCGCCGGCGGTCAGCGAAATGTACTGACCCGCTCCCTGGGCCACCACCATCGCGCCGGGCCGTTCGGCCGAGAGCAGGTCGATGATGGCGCCTTGGCCGGCGAAGATCCCGCGCGTCGGGAACACGACGGCCGAAGTGAAGCCGGCCGCGCGCGCGGTGGCGATGCGCGGGTCGGTGGGCGACAACTCATCGGCCGCGTTCAGCCAGCTTGTGGTTTGCGGGCGGTCCTCAGGCCCGCGCGAGGGGGTAGTGGCGGCGGCCGGAGCGGCGGGAGCCGGCGCCGGAGTTGCCGGCGTAGCGCCCCGGCCGGCAGTGGCGCCACGCCCGCCGGCGGCAGCCGCGGCCGCGCCGGGGATGCCCCACGTGCTCAGGGCGTCGATCAGGCCGGGGTATACCGTCATGCCCTCGCCTTCGACCACCGCCGCATCGGGCGGCGCTTGCACGTTCTCCCCCACATCGACGATCAATCCATCGCGGATGACTACCGTGCCCTTGCTCAACACCGGACCGCCGACCGGCACGATCTTTGCATTGCGTATCGCCACGGCCGTATGGGTTTGGGCCGCCGCGCAGGCGCAAAACAGAAGCAGCGCAGTTGTCAATTTGTTCATGGCTTGAAGGGCTTATTATAGTTCGATGCGCGGGCGGGGATGGGCCGCTCATTCGTGGAGCGAGGACAGACAAGCGGGGACCGTTCTGTGATACGATTCTTGACGGGGAAGAACACAATGGCCCCTGAGATCCAGCACGCCCATCAGTTGCTTGACCAGCTCGGCCCTGGCCAGCTCGCCGCCGTGGTGCATCTGCTCGAAACCATGGTGTCGCCCGAGGAGGACCGGGACACCCTCGGCAATGCCGAGCGCAAAGCCGTCGCCGAGGCCGACGAATGGCTCAAACACAACCCGCCGATCCCGCATGAGGAAGTCCTGGCAGAGTTCGGCTTGACGGCGGCCGACTGGGACAAGATGGGCAGCGAGCCGCTACCGGAAAAAACATCCGGGCGCAATGGCTAAGCGCATCGTCTGGACCAAACAGGCCAAGGCCGACATCCGCAGCATCGAGCAAACCATCGCTTTGCAGATCCTCAAGACGCTGGCCCGCTATACCCAGACGAGCGAGGGGGACACAACGCAGCTCACAGACATCGATCCGCCTCTAATCCGCCTCCGTGCCCAAAACCACCGAATTCTCTTTCGCGACAAGGGCGACTACCTGGAAATCTCCCGCGTGTTGGACCGTAAGGAAGCCTACCGCTGAAGGATCCCCAAGGGCGAAGGGGGGATGTCCCCATTCGGCCCCCGAAACTCCTATATCAAATAGGCTCGAGACAAACCTCCGTTGGGTTTGGCGTGCCATGACACGAGTTCTGCTGGGTTCACTCCAGGAAACCGGGACGGGAAGACCGGACGTAACCCGTTCGATTGTCTGCACCCGTTTCCGGGCTCTGGTTGCGAGCCCACCCGTCGCCAGTAAGACCATATCTAATGCTGGTGTTGAATATGGTATTCTGGGCGTCGTGCAGACAACGCGCAAGATCACCGTCGAGGCGCCGGCGGAGCTTCTCGAGAAGGCGCAACGAGCCACCGGCAGCGGCATCACCCAGACCGTTCGTACCGGCCTGGAGTTGGTTGCGGCGTCGGAGGCTTACGCACGGCTGCGCCAACTCCGGGGCAAGGTTCGCTTCTCGCGCAAGCTGGCCGATCTCAAGGCCGACCGATGATCGCCGTCGACACCAGCACCTGGATCGCCTTTCTGCAAGGAGATGGCGGCGAGGACGCGGACCTGCTCGATAGGGCGCTCCAGGACCGGCAGGCGCTCATGGCGCCCGTTGTGCTCACCGAAGTGTTGAGCGACCCGAAGCTTCCTCCGGAGGTTTCACAGACTCTCGCGGAACTGCCTCTTATCGAAGTCACGCCTGGCTATTGGCAACGAGCGGGCGAGTTACGAGCGAAGGTGCTGGCGAAGCGCCGCAAGGCGCGCCTGGGCGATGCTTTGATCGCACAGAGCTGCATCGATCGCGGGGTTCCTTTACTTACGCGGGACCGGGATTTCCGAGCGTTCGCCGAGGCTGCGGGCCTCGATCTCGTCGTTACGAAATAGCTATTCCAACCGCTCCCCGACCCGGCGCAGCCGGAACCAAACAGGACTCGTCTTTGACGCGGAGACGCGAAGACGCGGAGAGAGCGAAGGATTCACCGCAGAGGCGCGGAGACGCCGAGAAGAACGGTCGATTCGGTTGAGTTTGTTATCCACACATGTGCTCTTCCCGGGGTTCGGGCAGCAGAGGGGGCAGAGGAATGCGCCAAGCCCGAGCTGCTGGCGCAGGCCGGAAGTTGGAGTTAATTTCGGAGTGCAGCCGGGCGCCCATGAACATGGGCGGATATGCACATGGTCGATAATACTCTTGCCAGAACGACAAGAATTCAACTCCGTAGGTACTGACGGCCGCGGCTCCGACTCGAGTGCTAATCCCCGGGTATGCGGTCCGGCTTCGCCCCGAAGGTCCAGCCGTAGGCGGCCAGGGTGGCTCTAACCTGGTGGCGGTAGGTCTTGATCGTCGAGATCGCCAGCATCAGCAGAATCACGACGACGGCGGCGATGACGGTCTGAAGCTCCGTGAGGTTGCCTTTGACCAGCCACGCGGCGCGGCCGTAGACCAGCTCGATGTGCACCCAGTAGGTCAGCAGCGACGTGGTCCCGAATTGCCGCACCCAACTCCAGCCCTCTTTGGCGCCGTAGCGCGTCCACAGGAACGCGAGCGCCAGCATCAGCATGGTGACGCCCTGCTTGGTCAGGACCTGCGCCGGGCTATTCAGCCAGTAGTCCGACTTGGCGTAAACCGTGTAGGGCAGATCGGCGAAATACCGGCAAGCGACGATGAGCGTCCCGCCCAGCAGGGCCGCCCATTGCATGGCGCGCTCGATGGCCTCCGGGGGAATGACGCGAATGGCGCTGCCGGCGCTCATGCCGAACGCCAGGTACGCTCCCCATGGGAAAAGGCCGAAGGAGTGAAAATCCGGGACGATGTAGCTGCGCACCAGCCACGGCACGCCAGACCAGTTCAGTTGGCTCACCAGCGGCGAAGCGAAGGCGATCGCCAACCCCAGCACGGCGCAGAGCCGCGCGCGCTCCATGGTCCGGAAGGCCGCCATGCCCGAAAAGACGGCAACCGCGAAGCCCATGCAGTTCAGGATGTCCACGCGGATCAGGTTGATGAACGGCGATGGCGCGCCGGTAATCCAGAGTTGCAGCCGGAACGCGAAAGCCAGGAAGAACAGATAACCGGAGCGGCGGAACGCGGTGATCACGCGCTCCCGAGGCGCCAGGCCCTTGCGCTCCGTGCTGTCCATGAGGAATGCCAGAGTCGCGCCGGTCAGGAACAGGAAGATGGCCGGCGGCATTCCACCCAGGAATTGCGAGAATATGAAAGGCCCGCGGTTCTTGAGGTCGTTTCTGAGGAAGGAATCGAAGACGTGGCCCTGCAGCATGATCACCGCGCCCAGGCCGCGCAACCAGTCCAGGTACTGAAGCCGATATGGGCTGGTCCGGGTCTTCATGGGGCTACCCGTCCCGAACCATCGGAAGCTGGGAAAAGAACGGTTGGCAGGCGAAAGCGCCTGCCCCACGCGCCTGCGCTTCTCACTTCTGCGGATACTCCCTTTTTACGTTTCTCGGCAGGTTCAGGGCAGCGGCGGAGTCCGGGATGCCGGGGTTGATCTTCATGTTCGTGTAGGACGCCATCTGGTAGTCCCCGCCCCGCATGTACAGCTTCTGCTGGACGGCGACGCCGGTCGCGTCGGAGATCCAAAGCTCCGCCTTGATCAGACCCAGCCCGGTATCGGTTTTCCTGGGAACCAATTCGAGCCTGGTGGTCTTCTGACCGGCGATGGTTTCGGGTCCGCCCAGGGCGATCGTGTATGACGCCTGCAGCTCCTTGGAGCTGGAACCGAACCCGAGCAACAGGTACTGGTTTATCTGCGAGCCGTACTTGTCGACATCCCAAACCTGAACCAGGTTGGAAGCCGGCAGGTAAATCTCCGCCGTGTGACCCGAATAGGCCACCATTTTCGCGTTGGCGCCCTTGACTGCGAATAGCGCGCGCAGATCCTTCGCCTTGGAGCGCTTCACGACGAGCGTGCCTTCGTCCACGTCGTTTTCGTCGATCGCGGCGGTGTGCGAAACCTTCTTTATGTCCGCTGTCAGGCCTCTGAACGATGCAGCCGCCGCGTCGATCCTGGCCAATGTTTGCTGAAGCGGGTCCGCCGCAAAGCCCGCGGCCACGAAGAGGAGCGGAAGGAGAACAAGGCGCGGTAGACGCATCTGGCGTGACTTCCTCATAAGACGCGGGTTTGGAGGTCCATGTTACCGCCCGGCGATCAGGGTCTGGCGAACGCCATATAGCCTAGCAACTCGTCCTCCGAACCGCGGACTTCCTCGACGCGCGTCACGGACAGATGGCGATTCCCGGTCAGCGCCCGAAGCGGCTCCGTCAGCTTGGCTGTCTGCTGCTTCTCAGGCGTGTCGCCCAGGAGTTCCTTGTCGATCCAAAAGGCCGAGCTTCCATTCTCCGAAGGAAGCATAGCGATGCTTCTGGCGTTGTGAATGCGCGGCTGATCCCGGAACCAGTCCCGCGGCGTCAGGAAGAGAAACGCGAGGATGACGCCCACCATCACGTCGTACTGCCAGCCCCCACGGGGGTACTCCCACAGAATGAACCGTTTGAGCATCTTCAGCTTTCAGTTTATCAGCATGCGCCAGGGGCGGCGGGGCGAACCGCTTCGCGCAGCGGCGGTTGAGACTCCACGGCTTCTATAATGGATTCATGTTCTTTCGCCGGAAGCGCCCCGCGAATCCCACTTTCGCCGAACGGTTGGACGGGCTGAAAAAGTCGGGCCTGACGGTCTCGCCCATCGCGGGCGGCGGAGTCCGCGTCTCGCGGGAGAATTGCGCGATAGACCTGGAGGAGGAGAACGGGGCTGTCCGGGGGGCGGGCAGGGCCGGCGTCGCGATGGGGGATGAGATCGGGGCGCTGGTGGACGGTGGTTTTCAGAAGTTCTTCCGGACGGCCTCGGGCCACCGGAAACCCGCCACGGCGGACGATCTGGCGGCGCTTCACGAGTTCGAAGAGGACCTAAAGGAAGGCTTGGGCGAAGAGAGCTACTACAACGACTCGCTGGGAACGGTGTCCACGTACTATCTCTACGACCGCGTGAAGGACCGCGACCGCGGCGTCCCGAAACGGGCCTGGGAATAGCGCCGGCTTCCGGCGGAGGACCACAGCATTGGAGCAGCCAATCCGAGTGCTCATCGTGGACGACGAGGAGAGCCAGCGCAGCGGGCTGGCGGCCATCGTATCCGCATGGGGCATGCGCGCGGAAACCGCGAGCGACGGCAACGAGGCGCTGCGGAAGCTCGAGAGGTTTCCGGCGGACGTAATTCTCACCGACCTGAACATGCCGGGGCTGGACGGGTTCGGACTCCTGCGGCGCCTGCGGGATTGCGGCGATATGCCGCCCGCCATTGTGCTGACTGCGTTCGGCAACATCGAGACGGCGGTCAAGACGGTGCATGAACTGGGCGCCTATTGGTTCCTGAAGCGTCACGACTGGCCGGGTAACGTGCGCGAATTGCGGAATGTGCTTGAGCGCACGGCGGAGATCCTGGGAATCAGCTTAAGGACGCTGCACAACAAGCTCAAGGAGTACAGCGGGGCGGGATAGCCTGGGGCAAAAAGGGTACAGGCACGAAGTTTCGCAAAAGCGGCGAAATTCGAGCCAGTCCCCTTTTTGCAGACTGCCTATTTTCCGGCGTGCAGGTTGTTGTGGATGGCGTAGAGGGCGAGCTCCAGGCGGTCGGAGACTCCCAGCTTGTCGAAGATGTTGTGCAGATGGTTCTTCACGGTCTGCTCGCTAATGAACATCTTCTCCGCCATTTCCTTGTTCTTGAAGCCCTGCGCCACCAGCGCCACGATTTCCCGTTCGCGCTGGCTGAGAGGGGAGCGATCCCGGTCGCGCATCTGCGGGGCGGGCTGGGGCGGGGCCGGCGGCTGCGGCTCCTCGTTGGCCACGAACTGCCGGATCACGACCTGTGTGGTGTGGGAATCGAGCCAGATTTCCCCGGCGTGCACCTTGCGAATGCTCTTGATGAGCAAATCGGTTGCGGTTTGCTTTAAGACGATGCCCGAGGCGCCCAGCTTCATGGCCTGCACGAACTCGTTCTTATCGTCCGCGGCGGTGAGCACGATGACCCGGGTCTGGTTCTTGGCGGCTTGCAATCGCTGCAAAGTGGCGAGGCCGTCCAAACCGGGCATTTTGAGATCGAGGAGGAGGATATCGGGATCGAACTGCTGCAAGACGTCCAGCACCTGCCGGCCGTCCTCGGCCTGCGCTACGACCTCGAAATCTTCCTCGAGGGCAAGGAGTCTGCAGAGCCCGTCGCGAAAGATCGGATGGTCGTCGGCCACCACGATGCGGATGTGGGGCTTGCCACCTGTCCCCGCGCCAGGGGCCGGCGCATTGAAAACGGTGCTGTTGTCGGACATACTCGTTCCGTTACTCTGGCTTAATTGTATAGTCCCCATAGTACCAAGTCAATTTGAATGGGCCCGGCCGGGCCGATCGGCTATGAGGTTTTCCCCCCCCCCTCCCCCCACGGTCGCGGCTTGGCCACGCGTTTGCTAAGGTGAAGAGGATATGGGCGAAGAACTAGCGGAAGTCGATTTTCAGCGCTTCTGGCGGCGCCTGCAGCAGATCGGGCTGAACGCCTATGAATCGCGTTCGTACCTGGTGCTGTTGGGACATTCCAGGTTCAAGGCGCTGGAGCTCGCCGCGCGGTCCCACGTTCCGCGACAGAAGATCTATGAAGTACTGGACAGCCTTGTGGAGAAGGGCTTTGCGCAAGTTGTGCAGGAGAAGACGAAGCTGTTCTCGGCCGTGGAGCCTACGCTGGCGATCCCAGGGTATCTTAGCCGCAAACGCCAGATCCTGGAACAGGAGCTGACCGATGGCGGGCGCGCCGGGTCGGCTTTAATCGACGATCTGAAGGCGCTGTACTCCGAGGGCCAGGGCGGCCGCGGGACGCTGGATTTCCTGCGCATCGTCACGGAACCGGCTCAGACCGCGGCCGAGTTCCGGCGCATGCTCTCGGAGGTCAAACAGGAATACGTGGAGTTCTCGCGCCCGCCTTACGCGGTGGATCCTCTGGACGAGAAGCTGGTCAAGCAGGCGCGCCTGGCCGGCGTGGCGTGCCGTTTGCTGCTCGAAGCGGGCGCGCCGGACGAGGAGCACCGCCAGCGTCTGGCCGAGTACATCGCGTGCGGCGTGGAGGTGCGGATGGCGGACTCGCTTCCGATGAAACTGGCGGTGTTCGACGGCCGGGCCGGCATGATCGCGCTTCTCGACCCGGTGATCACGCGGCCGGCATGGACCTCGGTGGTCTTCCGGCACGAGGGCATGGGCGAAGCGATGGCGGGGCTTTTCGAGCATCACTGGCGGAGAAGCAGAAGCCTGTAGACCGGAGATCGCGCCAATATCCGAACAGAGGCGACACATTTTTGGATATACCGCCGAGACGCAGAGACGCCGAGTTTAGAAGGGTATCTGTCTCCGCTTCCTCGGCTTGCTCCGCGCTCGAAGCGGGGGAAGAAGGGAAGCGCGATGCGTTCGAGGCGGGTTGTCCCGGAAGCCCGGACGGAGCGCGGAGGAAGCCGAGGGCGCAAAGTTCCGGATCCGGCTTCTCTCGGCGTCTCTGCGTCCCGGCGGTGAACTGTCTTGTCGGTTTGACGTCGAAGACCTCACCAGACCGGTAGATAGAGAGACGATTTCATGCCCATCGACCCATCCGCCGCGGTGGCCGCTACGGCGCGCGTGCATGCGGACGCCCGCATCGGGCCGCTGGTCCGAATCGGCGAATACTGCGTGATCGAAAGCGATACCGCCATTGGGGCCGGGTGCGCGCTCGAGCCCTACGTCTATGTGAAGCGCTGGACCACGCTCGGCGAGCGCAATGAGATCTCGGCGGGCACGGCGCTGGGCACGGACCCGCTCGACAAGCACTTCACGGGGGAGCGCAGCTATCTGCGAATCGGCGCGGGCAACAAAATCCGCGAGCACTTCACCATCTCGCGCGGCACCGCTCCGGAATCCGCCACCGAGATCGGCGACGGGAACTACATCATGACGTCGGGCCACATCGCGCACAACTGCAAGGTCGGCGACAACAACGTGATCGCGAGCTGCGCGCTGTTGGCCGGGTACGTCGAGGTAGAGGACCAGGCGTTTATTTCCGGCGGCGTGGCCATCCACCAGTTTTGCAGGATCGGGCGGCTGGCCATGATCGCGGGGAATACCGGCGTGAGCAGCGACGTTCCCCCGTTTATTACCTGCGCCGGCTTTCGCGGCGACGCGGCGGGCCTGAACCTGACGGGGCTGAAGCGGGCCGGCTACCAGGCGCCGCAGATCGCCGGAATCAAGCGGGCGTACCGGATTCTGTACCGCTCAGGGTTGCCGCTCGAGGAAGCCCTGGCGAAGATCGAAGCCGAAGCCGCCACGCCCGAAACGCTGCACATGGCGAGGTTCATCCGGCGTTGCGAGCGCGGGATCTGCCGGGAGTGAGAAGGACGCCGGCGGTGGAGTGGGCCTCCGGCCTGCCATGCCCGCTTTCTTGCGGGCATCCGCCGGCCATTGAGAGGATGCCGCCAGGAATGGCGGCATGGCAAGCCGGAGGCTCGCTCCACAAACGCAGCCGCCCCACCGGGTTTGAAATCCGACCTGTATATCTCTTATACTGAGCCTTCCACGCATTTCCCGAGGAGGTTCCTTTACCAATGCTTTCCATAACGGACACGTTCCGTGTCGAGCGCCGCGCCATCGGCGCGGCTTCCGGCGCGCACGCGCGAATCGGCTTGATTTCGCGCCTTCTTATCAGACTGGCCGCGCTGGCCGCGCCTCTCATGGCGCAAGGCCAGACAGGCGGCGAAGCGAACTTGAAGCTGCCCGTCCTCGGCGCCGCCGGTTTTCCCGGCGGCATCACGGGACATAATCTGCTGCTGGGCGGCATGATAGTGAGCGCCCTGGGGCTGATCTTCGGCCTAATTATTTTCGTCCGGCTCCGGAATCTGCCGGTGCATCAGTCGATGCGCGAAGTCTCCGAGCTGATTTACGAAACCTGCAAGACCTACCTCGCGACGCAAGGCAAGTTCCTGTGTCTGCTGGAAGTCTTCATCGCGGTGATCATCATCTTCTATTTCGGTTTCCTGCAGCACTTCGAAGCGTACAAGGTCCTCATCATCCTGCTGTTCAGCGTGATCGGAATCTCGGGGAGCTTCGCGGTGGCGGCGTTCGGGATGCGCGTCAATACCTTCGCGAACTCGCGCACGGCGTTCGCCAGCCTGAAGGGTAAACCGTATGCGTGCTTCGACATTCCGCTGCAATCCGGCATGAGCGTCGGGATGATGCTGGTTTCGGTGGAACTGATCATCATGCTGTTCATTTTCCTGTTCGTGCCGGGCGACCTGGCGGGGGCGTGCTTCATCGGGTTCGCCATCGGCGAATCGCTGGGCGCGGCGGCGCTGCGCGTGGCGGGCGGCATCTTCACCAAGATCGCCGACATCGGTTCGGACCTGATGAAGATCGTCTTCAAGATCAAGGAAGACGATGCGCGCAACCCGGGCGTGATCGCGGATTGCACGGGCGACAACGCGGGCGACTCGGTGGGGCCCTCGGCCGACGGTTTCGAGACGTACGGCGTGACGGGCGTTGCGCTCATCACGTTCATCCTGCTGGCCGTCCCAGATCCCTTGGTTCAGGTTCAGCTTCTGGTCTGGATTTTCTCCATGCGCGTGATGATGGTGATCTCTTCCGGGATCGGCTACTTCGTGAACGGGGCTATGTCCAAGGCCCGCTACGGCAACGCCGACAAGATGAACTTCGAGCAGCCGCTCACCTCGCTGGTCTGGCTGACTTCCATCCTGTCGATCACCCTCACATATGTCCTCAGCTCCTTCATGATCCCCAACCTCGGCGGAGACAGCTCCATGTGGTGGAAGCTGGCCACGGTCATCAGTTGCGGCACGCTGGCCGGCGCCGTCATCCCCGAGTTCGTGAAGGTCTTCACCTCGACGCATTCGCGCCACGTGCAAGAGATCGTGACCAGCTCGCGGGAAGGCGGGGCCTCGCTCAATATCCTCTCCGGCTTCGTCGCGGGGAATTTCAGCGCCTACTGGCTGGGCTTCACGATGCTGTTCCTGATGAGCATCGGTTATCTCATGAGCACCATGTTCGTGGGCGGGCTGATGCTGGCTCCGGCGGTGTTCGCCTTCGGCCTGGTGGCTTTCGGCTTCCTCGGCATGGGACCAGTGACGATCGCCGTGGATAGCTACGGCCCGGTCACCGACAACGCGCAATCGATCTACGAGCTTTCGACCATCGAGACGCTGCCCAACATCTCCGAGGAGATTCAGAAGACGTTCGGTTTCACGCCCGACTTCGAGAAGGCCAAGGACAACCTGGAAGAGAACGATGGCGCCGGCAACACCTTCAAGGCGACTTCCAAGCCGGTGCTGATCGGAACGGCGGTAGTGGGCGCGACCACCATGATCTTCTCCACCATCGTCATGCTGACCGACAAGCTCACCGTGAACCTGGACAAGCTCTCGCTGATGCACGCCCCCTTCCTTCTCGGCATCATGGCGGGCGGCGCGGTGATCTACTGGTTCACGGGCGCGAGCGCGCAGGCGGTCACGACGGGCGCGTACCGGGCCGTGGAGTTCATCAAGCGCAACATCAAGCTGGAAAGCGCGGAGAAGGCCTCGGTCGAGGATTCCAAGAAGGTGGTGGCCATCTGCACGAAGTACGCGCAGAAGGGCATGCTGAACATCTTTCTGGTGGTATTCTTCTCGGCCCTTTCGTTCGCGTTCCTGGAGCCTTTCTTCTTCGTCGGATACCTGATTTCCATCGCGCTGTTCGGCCTCTACCAGGCCCTTTTCATGGCCAACGCCGGCGGCGCATGGGACAACGCCAAGAAGATCGTGGAGACGGAGTTGCGCGCCAAGGGCACTCCGCTGCACGACGCGTGCGTTGTCGGCGACACGGTGGGCGATCCGTTCAAGGACACCTGCTCGGTGGCTTTGAACCCGATCATCAAATTCACCACGCTGTTCGGGCTGCTCGCGGTTGCGCTGGCGGTGGAGGTAACCAAAGCGCAGGGCCCCGCGTTCACCACGATTCTGTCGGCGGTGTTCTTCCTGGTCTCGACGTTCTTCGTGTACCGCAGCTTCTATGGCATGCGGATCGAGAGCGAGAAGAAGGAGTAGCGCGGCAAGGGCTTCGCCCTTGAAATCCCTTCGGGATTTGGGAGTCGGGAGATAGAAGTCGGAAGGCCCGCGCGGTTTCGCATCGCGCGGGCCGATCTGTTTACTGGGACGATCAGTTCTGCAATCCGGCGCCCGCGAGAACGCGACGACACCTTCGAGGAAGTAGAATGATTGTAATGAGCACAGCTCGTTACGTCCACTGGCAAGACGGAACCATGTGGCTCGGGCATTTTGAGGAGTTCCCGGATTACCTCACCCAAGGCGAGACGCTGGCCGAGTTGGAGGAGAATCTCCGCGATCTCTACGGGGACCTGACTAGCGGCGAGATTCCCGGCATCCGCAGAGTCGCCGAGCTTGCCGTCGGATGAAGCGGGCCGACTTGATTCGAAAGCTCGAAGCATCGGGGTGCTCGCTGGTTCGCCACGGGGGGAAGCACGATTGGTATCGCAACCCAAAGACCGGCATGTCCCAGCCAGTGCCCCGGCACACGGAAGTGAACGAAACCCTTGCAAAGCACATCCTGAAGAAGCTCGCCGATTGAGGGCGCCGTTGGCAGCTTTTTCTTGAGGGAATTTAATGAAACCTGCCGAAAGAATCAGGAATCCAGGGTGTTGAATAGGACTGGAGGCGAAGCAAGATGATTCGCAAAGCGGGCTACTGGGCAGCCCTTCTGGCGATGGCGGCGGCGCCGATGTTCGCGGATGCGGGCGATCCGCCTTCGCGAGTGGCTCGCCTGAACTATAAAAGCGGCTCGGTTTCTTTTCGCCCCGGCAGCGTGGAGGAATGGACCGAAGCCACGCTCAACTATCCTCTCACACCTGGCGATCGCCTGTGGACGCAGCCGGGAGCGCAGGCGGAGCTGCACACCGGGTCGACGGCCATCCGCATGGCTTCCGAGACGGCGCTGGCGATTCTGAACCTGGACGACCGCGCGGTTCAACTGAGCCTCACGCAGGGCGCGCTGAACGTGCATATCCGCGACCTGGCGTTCAACGAGAGCTTCGAAGTGGACACGCCTAATGCGGCCATCGCGCTGCTGCGGCCCGGCGATTACCGCATCGATGCGGATGGCGACAAAGGTCTCACCGTGGCGGCGGTGCGGGATGGCGAGGCCGATGTCACGGCGGGCGGCGCCACAACCCCGGTCCGGATGCGGGAGAGCATGCGCATATCGGGCGTCGACCAGGTGGCGCAGGAGGCCGGTCCGGTTCCGCCGCTCGACGAATTCGACCGCTGGTGCGCGGCGCGCGATCTTCGCGAGTCGCAGTCGCGGTCCGTGCAATACGTGTCGCGCGAGACCATCGGCTACGAAGATCTGGACCAGTACGGCGTGTGGCGTCAAATACCGCCTTACGGAATGGTCTGGATCCCGGCCGGCATGCCGGGGGATTGGGCCCCGTACCACTGCGGCCATTGGGCGTGGGTTGAGCCGTGGGGCTGGACCTGGATCGACGATGCGCCGTGGGGCTTCGCGCCGTTCCACTACGGCCGTTGGGCTTATGCGGGCGGCATTTGGGTCTGGGTGCCTGGGACGGTCATGGCTCGCCCGGTGTACGCGCCCGCGCTGGTGGCCTTCGTGGGCGGACCGGGCTTTGGCCTTTCGGTCGCTCTGGGCGCCGCCGGCGGAGTGGCGTGGTTCCCGCTCGGCCCCGGCGAACCGTTCCGCCCGGCCTACCGGGTGAGCGACGTCTACGTGCGCCAGGTCAATGTCACGCAGGTCAACGTCACCAACATCAACGCGGTTAACCTCCGCTATGCGAATCGCGACGTACGAGGCGCGGTGACCGCGGTTCCGCGGGAAGCCTTTGTGACGGCGAGGCCAGTGGCGGGGGCGGCCGTCGCGGTGGACGAGCGGGAAATCGCCCGCGCGCAGGTATTGGGTACGGCCCCGCCGGTGGCTCCGCGGCGCGAAAGCGTTCTGGCGTCTCAGGCGCAGGGGCGCGTGGCCGCGCCTCCCGCCCGGTTCGTGGACCGCGCAGTGGTAGCGCGCACCGCGCCGGTGCCGCCGCCGGTCGCTTTCGCCGCGAAGCAGCGGGCGCTGGAGACCAATCAAGGGCGTCCGCTCGATGCCGGAGCGCTGGAGAATCTGCGCCGTGCGGCTCCGCCGAGCGGCCCGGTGGTCCGGACCTTGCAGGCCCCGCAGGGAGGCTTCCGCCAGGCGAATCCCGGCGGCAACGCGGCGCCCTCACAGGCCGTGCGCCCGCCGGCGCAGAACGTACCCAACGACCGTCCGCGCACGCCTGTCCAACAGCAGAATCGCCCGCCCGAGCGCACTGAGCCGCCGCGCAGCGACCGTCCGGCGCAAGTGGCGCCTCCAGTCAATCCGCCGCCGGCCCGCAATGCCGCTCCGGCGCCGAAGCCGGAGAAGGCGCCTCCCAAGAAGCCGGAGAAAGCGCCTCCCAAGAGGGAAGACAAGTAGCGTACTTCCTGCACGCCGGCATTTTCCGGTTGACAGCCAAGTTGCACGATGGGATATTGGCTCGTATTCCCCTGAATCGTTATGACATCCCATCTGATCGCTCTGGCTCCAGTCGACCTCGTTATCATCGCGGCGTACTTCGCGGCAGTTTTAGCGGTTGGCTTTTACTTAAAGGGCCGCTCCAGCACCGGCGAGGATTTCTTCCTTGCGGGACGCGAGATGACGGCCTGGATTGCGGGCCTCAGTTTCCTCTCCGCCAATTTGGGATCCCTGGAACTGATGGGCTGGGCCGCCGCCGCCTATCAATACGGCATCCTGGCAACGCACTGGTACTGGATTGGGGCTATTCCGGCGATGCTCTTTCTGGGCGTCGTCATGATGCCGTTCTACTACATTTCCAAGACGCACTCGGTCCCGGGCTATCTCAAGCTGCGGTACGGCGAATCCAGCCGGGCGCTGGCGGCCGTCAGCTTCGGCTTCATGACCGTTCTCATGTCGGGCATCAACATGTACGCCATGGCCGTGGTCTTGAAGACCGTGCTCGGGTGGAGCATCGGCTTCAGCATCTGGGTCTCTTCCCTGACGGTGGCGATTTATGTCGCCCTGGGCGGCCTTCGGTCCGCCATTTTCAATGAGGTCCTCCAGTTTTTCCTCATCTGGCTGGGCGCGTTGCTGGTGCCGATTCTCGGCTTGATCGAAACCGGCGGCTGGGGCGGGCTCAAGGCGCGCATCCTAACCAACCTCGGGTCGGCCCAATATACGCACCTCTGGAGCGGCCTGGGTTCGTTCAAAGACAACCCCATGGGCATCCACTGGACGGGCATCGTGTTCGGCCTGGCATGGGCGATTTCTTTCGGCTACTGGACCACCGACTTCCTGGTCGTCCAGCGCGTACTGGCGGCCAAGGACTTGCGTTCGGCGAGAATGGCTCCAATCATCGGCTCGGCCTTCAAGATGGCGGTGCCGTTCATCGTAATTTTGCCCGGTTTGCTGGGCCTCGCCGTGTTGCCGATGAAGCTGACGGGCGATCCGGCGGCGCTGGCGGCGGGCGGCCACAGCTACAACGAGGTGCTGCCGCTCATGCTGGCGCGCTACTTCGGACCGGGGCTGCTGGGGCTCGGGATTACGGCGTTGATCGCAGGCTTTATGTCGGGCATGGCGGGCAACGTCAGCGCTTTCGCCACGGTCTGGACCTACGATATTTATCGCGCCGGAATCCGCAAGAACGCCCCGGACGCGCACTACGTGGCGATGGGCCGCTGGTGCACGATCGTCGGCGTTTTGGCGAGCATCGGGACGGCCTACCTGGTGATGCACTTTAAGAGCATCATGGATTATGTGCAGGCCCTGTTCAGCTTCTTCATCGCGCCATTGCTTGGAACCGTGATACTGGGCATGCTCTGGAAGAGGGCGACCCGCCAGGGCGGATTCTGGGGGCTCCTGTGCGGCACGTTGGGATCGATCGGCATGTACGTATGGGTGAAGGTGGATCCCACGGCGTTGCGCGTTATCGCGCTTTCCAGCGCCGCCAAGGACATGGCCGAAAACATGTACCGCGCCCTGTGGTCGTTCTCGATATGCGCCATCGTCACGGTGGTTGTCAGTCTCTGCACAAAGCCGAAGCCGGAAAGCGAGCTTGTAGGGCTGGTCTATGGCTGCACCGAAATCCCCAAGGAAAAGGACGAGTCGTTGTTCCAGAAGCCGATTTTCTGGGCGGCCGTGGTGGCGGTGGTGTTCGTGGCGCTTCAGATTGTATTCTGGTAAACCGACATGACAAGCAAAACTCCCATTTCAGTCTGGTTTTTCACCGGCGTGCTGGTGGCTTTCTACGGCCTGGTGATCCTCGGCTACGGTTTGTTTGCGCTGGGAGCGCCGCCTTCCGGCCGCCCGCTGAGCGAACTGCATCCGGACATCTGGTGGGGCTGCGTTATGCTGGCTATAGGCGCTACATACACGATCAAGTTCTATCCGGGCGCTAAAAAGTAAAGGAACATTCCATTCTTATGTCCATGACGTTCGGATTGATTGTAGGCAACCGCGGGTTTTTCCCGGACCACCTGGCGCGCAGCGGGCGCGAGCAGACGATCGCGGCGCTCACAGCGGCCGGCCACCAGGTGGTGTGCCCGACCCCGGAGCAGACCAAGCACGGCGCGGTGGAGAATCGCGCCCACGCGAAGATCTGCGCCGACTTGTTCCGCCAGAACCGCGGCCGAATAGACGGCGTGATCGTCACGCTGCCGAATTTCGGCGAGGAGAAAGCCATCGCCGACGCAATACGCCTCGCGGACCTCAACGTTCCAGTGCTGATTCACGCCTTCCCGGATACCACGGACCGGATGCTGATCGCCGACCGGCGCGACAGCTTCTGCGGCAAGATGAGCATCTGCAATAATCTGAAACAATACCGCATTCCGTATTCGCTCACCACGCTGCACACCGAAGGCCTGGATTCGGACGAGTTCAAGAAAGACATCGAGTGGTTCGCGGGCGTGTGCCGCGTGACCAACGGCCTGCGCAAGCTGCGCATCGGCGCGATCGGCGCGCGCCCCGCGGCGTTTAACACGGTCCGCTACAGCGAGAAGCTGCTCGAAGGCGCCGGCATTACAATCGAACCTCTGGACCTTTCGGAAGTGTTCGGCCGCATCGGGAAGCTCTCGACGGCGGACGCGGGCGTGCAAGCCAAGATCGCGGCCATCCGCGCGTATGTTCCCACGGGCGGCGTTCCCGACGCGGCGTTGGCCAAGATGGCGAAGCTGGGGGTGGTGATCGAAGACTGGATGCGCGAAAACGATCTTCAGGTGAGCGCGGTGCAGTGCTGGACGTCGATGGAGGAGTACTTCGGCGTTGTGCCATGCACGGTCATGAGCATGATGAGCAACAGCCTCATGTCGAGCGCGTGCGAGGTGGACGTTCCCGGGGTTGTGGCGATGCACGCTTTGCGGCTGGCTTCCGAGACGCCGAGCGCCCTGCTCGACTGGAACAACAACTACGGCAGCGATCCGGACAAGGCCGTGTGTTTCCATTGCAGCAACCTGCCGAAGCGCTTCTTCGAAGACGTGAAAATGGATTATCAGGAGATCATCGCCGGAACGGTCGGGAAGCTGAACACGTTCGGGACCTGCGTGGGTCGCGTGAAGGCTTCGCCCATGAGCTTCGCGCGCTTCTCCACGGACGACGCCTCGGGCAGGATACGCGGCTACGCCGGCTGCGGGCGATTCACGAACGACCCGCTCGAAACCTTCGGCGGCGCGGGCGTGGTGGAGATCCCACATTTACAGCAGTTGCTGCGCTACATCTGCGAAAACGGCTTCGAGCATCACGTGGCCGCCAGCCTGAGCCTCACGGCCGGAGCGGTGTACGAAGCGGCGAAGAATTATCTCGGCTGGGAGATGTACTGGCATCAGTAGGGTTCCGTGGGGTCAGGCCTTTCGGCCTGCGATGGCGCCTTCCGGCGCCAGCAGCCGGGCGCAAGCCCGGCCGGCGGGGCTGGATTCGATCCCCAGGCCACGTCTAGAGCGGCGCGCCGGCCGGAAGGCCGGTGGCAGCCCAGAAGGGCTGGCCCCACCGGGCGCTGCTCAAGGAGATTTTCATGGCGATCGTAGCGGGAGTGGATTACGGCACGCTGAGCGTGCGCGTGTCGATCGTCGATAGCGAACGCGGGCGGCTTGGCGCCGGCGTGGCCGAGTATCCGCTGAACCGGCGCCGCGACGACCCGGACTATGCCACCCAGAGCCACGCCGATCACATGCGCGCGCTTGCCGAGGCGGTGCGGAAGGCGCTGGTTTCAGCGGGCGCGGCGGGTTCGGCCGTCGAGGCCATCGCCGTGGACACCACCGGATCCAGCGTGGTTCCGGTGGACGAACGCCTCGAACCGATCGACGACTACTATCTTTGGTGCGACCACCGGGCATCGCGCGAAGCCGCGCTCATCACCGAGACGGCCCATCGCACGGGACTTGCCGCCATCGACTGGTGCGGCGGCGTGTACTCCTCCGAGTGGGGTTTTTCCAAGCTGTTGCACTGGCTCCGGCGCAACCCGGAGAAGCGCGGCCGTTTCTTCACGGCCCTGGAACATTGCGACATGGCCGCGGCCACGCTGTGCGGGATCCGCGACCCGCGCCAGGCGCCGCGCTCCATCTGCGCCATGGGGCACAAGTGGATGTGGAACGCCTCGCTGGGCGGCCTGCCGCCGGAGGAGTTCCTGGTGGAAGTCGATCCGCTGCTTCGGGGCGTGCGGGAGCGCCTGAGGGGCCGCTATGCCGCCAGCGACGGGATCGCGGGAGGGCTGTGCGGCGAATGGGCCGCGAAGCTCGGGTTCCGCGCCGGCATCCCCATTCCGGTGGGCGCTTTCGACGCGCACTGGGACGCCATCGGCGCGGGCGTTCAAGCCGGAGACGTGGTCAACGTGGTGGGCACGTCCACCTGCATCATGGCGATTGCGCCTTCGGCGAGTTTGATTCCCGGGGTCTGCGGCGTCGTGCAGGGGTCGGTGCATCCCGGGATGGCGGGGATCGAAGCCGGGCTTTCGGCCACCGGGGATATCTTCGAAGCCATCGCGCGGCGCGCGGGGACCACGGTGGCCGCGCTCTCGGAAGGCCTCGAAACGTGGCGCGCCGGGCAGGCGGGGCTGCTGCGCCTCACCTGGGACAACGGCGACCGCACGGTCCTGGTCAATCCCGAGCTTGGCGGCGTGACATTTGGCTGGACGCTGACGCACACCGCGCAGGACGAGTTGTTCGCCGCCATCGAAGGCACGGCATTTCACACGCGGGTGATTCTCGACCGCATGGCTGAGCACGGCGTCCCGATTCGCCGCGTGATCAACGGCGGCGGCATCCCCCAGAAGAACGAAGCGCTGAATCGCGTCTATGCCAACGTGCTGAACAAGCCGGTGCTCGTGCCGGAGACCGAGGTCACGAGCCTGGGTTCGGCGATCTTCGCGTTTCTGGCGGCGGGGACGTTCCGGAGCGTGGAAGAGGCGCAGCGCGCGCTTTGCCCGAAATACCGCGTTATCGAGCCGGACGCCGAAGCCGCCGCGGCATACGAAGAACTCTATCGGGCATGGCGCAAGGTTTATTTCGCGCTGGGCCGGAGGTCGGCCGAACCGGCCGCGATTGGCGATATCCTGCCCCTGCTGCGCCGAATGGCCAGGGAAGCGCACAATAAGAACAATGCTGCTGCAACCATTGCGTGAACAAGTCCTGGAGGCCAATCTCGAACTCTCCCGGAGAGGGCTGGCGCTTCTCACATTCGGAAACGCCAGCGGAATCGACCGCTCGCGGGGCCTGGTCGCGATCAAGCCGAGCGGCGTGCCCTACGAGCGCATGCGCGCCTCCGACCTGCCGATTGTGGACCTGGAGGGCAAGGTCGTAGACGGTGAGATGAGACCATCTTCGGATCTCGACACGCATCTGGCGCTGTACCGGTTCTCGAAGGACATCGGCGGGGTGACGCATACGCACTCCCGATCGGCGACGGTTTGGGCGCAAGCGCGCCGGCCCATCCCGTGCCTGGGCACCACGCACGCGGATTACTTCCGGGGAGAGATACCGGTGACGCTACCGCTCTCGGACGAAGAGGTCCGGACGGAAGAAGCCTCCACCGGGGAGGCGATTGCGCGCGCGCTGGCTGGCCGAGGGCCTCTGGAGATGCCCGCGGCGCTGGTGGCGGGGCATGGCCCGTTCACCTGGGGGCGGGACGCCGCCGAAGCCGCCCATCACGCCGTGATCCTCGAAGAGGTTGCGGCGCTGGCGCTGGCGACGCTCGGCGTGAACCCGGCCGCCGCGCCCATCCCGCGGGATCTATTGGACAGGCACTTCCTGCGAAAACACGGGGCCGGAGCGTTTTACGGCCAGCCCGCGGCGCGTTCGGAAACCAAGGGGAATACACGATGCTGAAACGATATTTCGGAAGAACCGCGGCTGGCGAAGCCGCGGATCTTTATACGCTCGCAAACGCCTGCGGCGTGGAGGCGTCCATCACGACCTACGGCGGCGCGCTGGTATCGCTGAAGGCGCCGGACCGCGCGGGCCGGTTCGCGGATGTTGTGCTGGGCTTTCACGACATCGACGGATATCTGAACGCGGAGTTTTATCCCGGAGCGCTGGTGGGGCGCTATGCCAACCGCATCGCGAAGGGGCGCTTCGCGCTGAACGGGGTCGAGTACAAACTGGCCTGCAACAACGGCGAAAACTCGTTGCATGGCGGCATCAAGGGGTTCGACAAAGCCGTGTGGTCCGCGTGCGAGATTGCCGACGGCGACCCGGCGCTCGAGCTGACCCACTTCAGCCCGGACGGCGACGAGGGCTACCCCGGCGCCCTTAGCGTGCGCGTGGCGTACACGCTGAACCAGAACAGCGAACTCCGCATCGACTACTCGGCCACGACGGACAAGGACACCGTTCTCAACCTGACCAATCATGCGTACTTCAACCTGGCCGGGGAAGGCAGCGGCGACATCCTGGGTCACGTGGCGCAACTCAACGCGGACCGGTTCACGCCCGTCGACTCGGGGCTGATTCCGACCGGCGAATCGCGCCCCGTCGAAGGCACGCCTTTCGATTTCAGGCGGCCCACGCCGATCGGCGCGCGCGTGAACGAGCGCGACGAGCAACTGGAGCTGGGCCACGGTTACGATCACAATTTCGTCGTGAACGGCCGGGCGGGAACGCTTCGCAAGGCGGCGCGCGTGGTGGACCCGAAGTCGGGCCGGGTGCTGGACGCGCTGACTACCGAGCCGGGAATCCAGCTCTACATCGGCAACTTCCTGGACGGCCTTTCGGTCGGCAAGAGCGCCAGACCCTACGGCCGCCGCTCCGGTTTCTGCCTCGAAACGCAACACTTCCCGGATTCACCCAACAGGCCGGAGTTCCCCAGCACCGTGTTGCGCGCCGGGGAAAAGTTCGAATCGACCACGGTTTTCCGGTTCAGCGTGTAATAGCGGCGCGCGCACGTGGCGTTGGCACTCTTGCCTGCCGCGCCACCAACCCGTTTACTTGAAATACGGGTGTGGTTCCGGCACGGCGGCGCCATCTTTACGTGGGTCCGATGCGCCCCAATTCACGCCCTTGGCGGAGTCGTGGACGACGGCTTGGCCGCCGCCCATATCGCCCGAGAAATCGCCCAGCACTTCCAGCTTGTGGCCTTTGGCCGCTAACGCGTCGCGAACCTCTTTCGGGATGCGGTTCTCCACCGACACGTCGCAGCCGCCGATCGCCTTCTTGGTGAAGCGCGGGGCCTCCAGCGCGGCCTGGATGTTCGGCTCTATAGCAGAATCTATGGGTAGGATTGGTGGCTCTTGGGGGAATTCGTGGCTGAATCGGTGGGAGTGAACCCTCCTGCACCCGACGGGGGGCGCACCCTCTGAGAACCCAAACAAAACCTTTCTGAGAAGGAAAAA
>CAIRXZ010000036.1 GCA_903882645.1 uncultured Acidobacteriia bacterium
CCCGCATCAAGACAAAGAAAACCAGGGAAACTCTTGACGGATGTCGATCACTGTTTCACACTGAGAGAGCCCTGCGTCGCTTCGCTCCGTTCTGATCGGCATCAGATCGGAATGACTGATCGACATCATCGGAATGCGCAATCTACGGCGAGACGCGCAAGGAAGTTCAAAAGGAACTGACGCGCGCGCTACGCGCCCAGGAGCTTGGCTTGCCGCCTGAATCCGGCCGCCTGACGGTTGGCGATTTGCTCACCCGCTGGCTCGAACAGCAAGAGCCGCCCGCTACAAAGCCCAAGACCTACGCGGCATACGAGTATCAGACGCGGATGCACTTGATTCCGGCATTCGGCAAGAGGCCACTGGTGAAGCTCCAGCCCCAGGAGATTCGCGAGTTCATGCGGAGCAAGGCGGATGCTGGATTGGCGCCGAAGTCCATTCGTCATTTTCGAGCCACGCTCCGCGCCGCGCTCAACGTCGCAATGAACGACGGCTTGATCGCCAGAAACGTCGCCGCACTCGTGAAGCCTCCGCGCGTCGAGAAACCCATGCTCCACGTCTTCGACAGGGAAGAAGCCTTGTGCTTTCTCGATCTCGTGAAGGGCAATCGCCTCGAAGCCGTGTTCACGGTCGCGCTGTCGCTGGGGTTACGTGAAGGCGAGATCCTGGGGCTGCGCTGGCAGGATATTGACCTCGAAGCCGGCACGCTTCAAGTTTCCTACGCCCTGCAAAGAATCAAGAGGCCGGGCAAGGAAAAGAGCAAACTGGAATTGATCGCCCCGAAAACGGATCGCAGCCGCCGGATCGTCAGGCTTCCCCAAGTAGCGGTTTCAGCGCTGTACGCTCACCGCGCCCACCAAGAACAGGAGCGGCAGGTGTGCGGTTCGCGCTGGCATGAGACGGGCATGGTTTTTGCCACCTGCATCGGAACCATGTTGGACCAGCGGAACATGCTCCGGGCATTCTACGCGATCATGAGCACCCCGGACCCGAACGACCCCGAGCCGGACGCCAAGAAGAAACGCAAGCTGCTACCCCGGCTGCGATTCCATGACCTGCGCCACAGCGCCGCAACGCTGTTGCTGGCGCAAGGTGTCCATCCGCGGTACATCATGGAGCTTCTGGGCCACTCTTCAATCAGCCTCACCATGAACACCTACGGGCACATCCTCGAAGAGATGAAACGCGAAACCGCGCGCCAGACGGATGCCGTCTTGAATCCCGTGGCTGTCAAACTGGCTGTCAAACCGGCGGAAGGTAGGATTATGTAAGCGCTAACCCATTTAGAATCTGGCGCGCCCGGAGAGACTCGAACTCCCGACCTACTGGTTCGAAGCCAGCCGCTCTATCCACCTGAGCTACGGGCGCGCTTGCCGTCTCTTCGAGTGTACAACGGCGGCGGGTTGCGAGACTGAAAGGCTGGCAACCGGGCGGCTGGACATGAGAATGGCGGGATTGCGGATTGCGAAGGAATACGCGGGAAACCTTCTCGCTTGACGCTTATCTAGTATCGATATACGATAAGAACGTGGTTCGCTCTTTTCGAGACGCCGAAACTGAGAAGATCTTCCGGCAGCAGTTCTCCAAGCGGTTTCAGGCCGTCGAGAAGATTGCGATCCGCAAGCTCTTCCATCTGACCCGGGCAACCGCGTTGCGCGACTTGGCCATGATTCCCGGCAACCAACTCGAGGCCCTGAAGGGCGGCCGCCAAGGGCAATACAGCATCCGAATCAACGACCAGTACCGTATCTGCTTCCGCTGGAACGACGGAGACGCTTTCGACGTTGAAATTACCGACTACCATTAGGAGGAGCATCCCATGGCTAGATTGATACCACCGCCCCACCCCGGAGAAACGATTCTGGAAGATATCCTGAAGCCTCTCGGCATGAGCGTCAATCAGCTCGCCAAGGCCCTTGGCGTCACTGCTGCCCGCCTCAACGATATCGTGCGCGGGCGGCGCGGGATCAGCGCCGACACGGCCCTGCGGCTGGCGCGATACCTGGGAACCTCGGCGGAATTCTGGCTTGGCCTCCAGCTCGAGTACGACCTTCGGACGGCTCGGCAAGCGAAACAAAAGGACATCGAACGCGCGGTGCGGCCAAGATCCGAAGGGGCGGCGTGACGCGATTCGGTGAAGCCGGCCGCCAACCGCCCCCCTACGCCGCCGCCGCCCGCCGCGGTTCGAAGGTGTAGCCGAATCCCCGCACCGAGTGAATCAGCGCGGGGTTGGCCGGGTCGCGCTCCACCTTCTGGCGCAGGCGCAGGATGTAGACGTCCACCGCGCGGTCCGTGATGGCCCGGTCCTGCCCCCAGACCGAGTTCAACAACTGCTCGCGGCTGAAGACCGCGCCGGGGCGGCCCATCAGGTATTCGAGCAGCTTGAACTCGGTGGCCGTCAGCGCAAGCGGCGCGCCGTTGAGGCGCACTTGGCACATGGTGCGGTCCAATTCCAGTCCGCCGCCTTCGAGCACGCGGACCGGTGCGGCCTGGTTGCGGAACTGAAGCTTGATGCGCGCGATCAGCTCGCGCACGAAGAACGGCTTGACGACGTAATCGTTGGCGCCCAGCTCCAGACCCACGATGCGGTCCGTTTCCGAGGCGCGCGCGGTCAGGAAGATGACGGGCGTCGCGGCCAGGCCGGGGTCCTTGCGGATGCCTTTGCAGATGTCGAGCCCGTCGGAATCCGGCAGCATGATGTCTAGCAGGATCAGGTCCGGCTTGACGCGGCGGCACAATTCGAGCGCGCCGGCCCCGGTCTGCCGCCCGGTGGCCGCGAAGCCCTCCTTCTCCAGGTTGTACTTCAGCAGCGCAAAGAGGTCCGCGTCATCCTCGATCAGGAGAATCTTCTTCATGGCGGCGCCTGTGCCCAAGCTAGCAGGCCCAAGGTTACGAAAGAGTTAAGGGGACGTGAATTGAAAGTTAAACGGCGGTCACGCCGGTTCTTCAAAGCGGTAGCCGAAGCCCCGGACGGTGGTGAGACGCCGCGGGTTTTCCGGCTGTTCCTCGATCTGTTCCCGCAGGCGCCGGATGTGGACATCCACGGTCCGCGGGGTGACGTAGCGTTGCGCGCCCCAGACTGATTCGAGCAGTTGCTCGCGGCTGTAGGCGCGGCCGCGGTGCGTCAGAAAGAACTCCAGCAGGTTGAATTCGGTCGCGGTGAGCGGCAGTTCCCGGCCGGCCTGAACCACGCGGCGGGCGTTGCGGTCCAGGTGGAACGGTCCGATCTCGAGAACGGCCGGTTCAGCATCCATCTCCTCGCGCCGCAGGCGGGCCTTCACCCGCGCCACCAGCTCGCGCGGGCTGAACGGCTTGGTCATGTAATCGTCGCCACCGATTTCAAGTCCCAGCACGCGGTCCACTTCGTCGGATCGCGCGGTCAGGAACAGCACGGAAGCGCGGCCCAGCGCGGCCGACTGCCGGATCTGGCGGCAAAGCTCGAATCCATCCATCTCGGGCAGCATGACGTCGAGCACCACCAGATCCGGCTTGTACTGCTCGAGGCCCTTTAGCGTGTCCTTGGACCCGCCGAAGATCCGCGTCTCATAGCCGTGGCGGGTAAGATTGTACTCCAGCAGCGAGGCCAGTTCGGCTTCGTCTTCCACGATGGCGATCCGCTTGGCCATAAATCGTCGGAGCGGCCGGCCCTAACCCGTCACAACGCCGGCTGCCGGCGGCTTTCGCGCAGCCAGATTAGCAAATAGAGCGCGATGGTGAGGCCCGCCGCCAGGCCGGTCAACGCCCAGAGGTGCCGCGAGAGGAAACCCTGCGCGTCCTTGCCGAGAACCAGGCCCATGTAGGCTTCGCCGAAGAAACGGATCGAGCGGGCCAGCGTCATGACCAGCAGGAATCTGTAGAATGGCGTACGCAAAGCTCCCGCTGAAACGACGAACACCTTGAGCGGCAGAGGAGGCGCGGGCGTCACGGCCGGCACGAATACGGTCAGCAGGCCATAACGGGAGAACCACTCCCGGAAACGCCGCCGCTTTCCGGGAGGCGGTTCGCTCCGTCGCAGCCAGCGCGCGCCGCGCCGCGCGGCCAGAAAAAGCGCGACATTCCCGCCCACCGATCCCATCACGGCCATCGTTGCGGCGAAATAGGCGTGGTGCGGCGCCTTGACGCTCCCCGCCGCGAGCGTGATCAGCAGAACGTCCATGGCGGCCGGCAGCGGGATCCCCACCGAGTCGATGACGCTGAGCAAAAGAATGCCCCAGGGTCCGTACGCGAACAAAACCGCGCCGATCTTGTACAGCAGGACCTTCATTCGCGCTCCAACCGGTCTACAGGATATCCGCGAACGACTTCCGCAACTTATAGAACCAGGCGTGCCCCAGGATGAACACCGCGGCCGAAAGCAGCCACAGCTTCCACAACGGGCCTAACGCCGGCGCCCGATTGTCGAGCAGGATCGCACGATATCCGCGCACCAGGACATAAATCGGGTTCCTGGCAAGCACCAGCGTAGCAGAATCCGGCAGGGAACTGAGCGAGGCCTCCGGGTAGCAGATCGGGGTGAGGAAAAACCAGATCGTCAGCAGGAACCCGATGATCTGGGCCAGGTCGCGTACGAAGACCCCCAGCGCCGCCAGGAACCAGCTCAGCCCGAGCGTGAATAAAATCTGCGGAATCAACAGCATGGGAAGCCAGATCGCGCTGGGTGGCACGCCGCCCCGCAGCGCCGCCAGGACCACGCCGAAAAGCGCCAGCGCAAACAGTTCGCTAACCAGCCCGGACGCCACCAGGTTCACCGGCAGCGTCTCCACGGCGAACACCAGCTTCTTGACGAAATTGCGGTGCTCCAGCATG
Organism: uncultured Acidobacteriia bacterium; assembly: GCA_903882645.1. Lineage (GTDB taxonomy): Bacteria > Acidobacteriota > Terriglobia > Bryobacterales > Bryobacteraceae > BOG-224. Next base: position 4,804 of record CAIRXZ010000036.1, read on the forward strand.
ACCGACGGCGCGCGCCCGACCGCTTCGCTCACCGCCAGCCACGGCAGCATGCCGGCCAGGAAATAGAGCGCAAAGCCGGAGCGGCCCGGTATCCCGGGGAAGCGCGTGCGCAGTACCAGGCCGAACACGAAGAAGTAAGTCAGCATCAGCAGCACGGGATTGATCAGCGTCCAGAACGCGCCGGCGAAGGACCCGCGGTACCGGCCCAGGATGTCGCGCCTCACCATGACGCGGATCAGCCCGCGGTTCCGCCAGATGGTCAGAAAGGGGTAAATGAAGGCGCGCCCAACCGACCGCGCCGCCCTTCCGCGCCGCAACACCCCGCGCGTTGTCACCCGCACGCGGTCCAGGCGCGCCGCGCCCGCCCGCACGGAAATCTCCACCAGCAGGAACGGCCAGCCGCGCTCGTAGTACCAGCACACGCCCTCGCGCATGGGCGAAACGATCGCCTGGTAGCGGCCGTCCTCGCGCGGCGCCTCGAAGCTCAGTTGCACCGGCGCGGTCTCGCCCGGTTTGACGTCGCGCTCGAAGGGCGTGCGCGCGCCGTCCACGATCAGGGTTCCGGTCTCCGCGTCGAAAAGCTGATATCCGATGGCAAAGCCTTCCGAAACGCTCCAGGTTTCCGAAGAATCGTTGCGGATCGCAAATTCGGCGCGCGCCGCCCCGGTCTCCGGGTCGATCCACACGTCCGGTATTAAATAGGCTGCGCTCATGCGTACAGCCACTCCGGATACCACTCCTTCACCGGGCCGGTCTTGCGGCCCAGGGCGTAGATGCCATCGCCGCGCAAGCCGGTCTCCAGCAGGTACCGCTCCAGCAGATGTATCACCCAGCCGTACTCCGGGTGCGGCATGTCGCAAAACTCGCCCGTCTCCAGGCGAACCACCTCGAAACCGGAGTTCGCCATCAGCTTCCGGATCTCCCTGGGCGTGTACTCCCGGTTGTGCCGCGCATCTACCTCTTCGCCCGGCCGCGCCGGCCGGAGGTAGCCGTGAAAGAAACCCGGGTGATATCCCTGCAGGACCGCCACGACGGCGCGCAGGCCAACCACGTTCGGCGTAGTCAGCAGCAGGCTCCCGCCCGGCTTGAGGATTCGGTTGACCTCGCCCATCAGGTGCATCGGGTCCTCGCACAGGTGCTCGATCAGTTCGCAACAGAGCACCGTCGAGAAGTGTCCGTCGGGATAAGGGAAGCGATCCTTCTCCGCGTCGAAATGATCGATCTCGCAGGCGAACCGCTCGCCTTCGCTCGAGGCCGCCACGCGCCGGTCGGTGCGCCCCAACTTCCCGAAGTAGCATCCGCGAACCTCGCCGTAGCCCAGCCGCGTCCGCAGCGCCGGCGTGACGTGGAGATAGGCGCCCATCTCCAGAATGCGGTCGCTGGGCCCTCCCGGCGGGATCATTTCGAGCGTCTTCGCCAGGCGAGTCTGGTGAACCTCGACGTACCGGCGCGATTCTTCGGTGACGGCCCAGGTCCGCAGGTAGGGGATAGGGTCGCCGCTGCCGGGGGACTCGCCGACAGGTGGGGCAGGCGCTTCCGCCTGCCATTCTTCGCTTCCAAGCACAACGCCCGGAGTCTCCGCGCCCTTTTTCTGCATCGGCGCAGGTTTGCTTCCGGCTTCCGGCTCCTGGCTTCTGTCTCCTTGTTGAATGCCCGCCACGGCCTCCAGAAACTCCGCGTACCGGCGCGCCACCGCGGCCCAATTGCACTCCCGCGCCACGTAATCTCTGGCTCTGGCCCCCATCGCCCGCGCCACGTCGGGGCGCGAGGTCAGCAGGTTCAGGTACTCGAAAATCGCGTTCTCCTCGCCGGCTCCGGCCGGGGCCTTCAGGCACACATCGTCCGGGAATTCCCGGAACGAACCCACGTCCGAAACCAGTGTCGCTTTGCCCAGCCCCAGCGCGCGGAGCAGCGTACCCGAACTTTCGCCCACCGTCGGATACCGCAGGTTGAGCACGATGTCGCAAGCCGCCAGGTAGCCCACGAAATCCTCCGGCGGCGTGAAGCCCAGCACGCGCACGTTCTCGGAGAGGTCGAGCGACCGGATCAGCGGCGCGAGCGGCAGGTCGGGATGCGGTTCGCCCGCCAGAATCATCCTGGCATCGGGGACCAGCCGCGTCAGCCGCCGGAAAGCGCGCAGCGATTCCGCAATCCGCTTGTACGGCTTCAGGAACCCGAAGATGCCCGCCAACGGCGTCACCTCGCCGATCCCCAGCTTGTGCCGGTACGCGTTGCGGTCCGCCTCCGGAATCCAGGCGCCGTGCGGGATCACCGCCACCGGTCCGGGATACCCGGCGGCGCGCATCTCTCCCTCCATGAAACGGCTGTGCACCACCACGCCGCGGGCCGCCTCCAGCAGCCTCCGGGTCATCTTCAGGCCGTCGTAATCGGGTCCCGTTTCCATCCGCCGCACGCGCTCGCCGTGTGCGCGCGCCCCGGCGCCGCCGTTGTACTCGCATTCCTTCAGGTAGGAGTCCCAATCGCCGCGCTTGATGGTGATGTCCGCGATCAGGTGGTGCAGGTTGGATTCGTGCATCACCACCACTCCGGGATGCCGCAGGGCGGCCTCGTAGACGAAGGCGTGATGCCCGTTATTGCCGATCTGGTAAAGGGCGACGTCGAACCGGGCCGGCTCGAACGCCTTGCCCCGGTCCGAAAATGTCTCCAGTTCCGCCAGCGGTTGCAGGGCTTCGATCAACGCGGCGGAATAGTCCGAGATTCCGCTGCGCGCCGGAGGCAGCGGCGAGAAAAACGCCACGCGCATGTTGGTAGAACAAGATTAGCACCGGCCGAGCTTATCGGCCGGCCATGGAGGGAAAACCCACGGGCTCGACGGCGAGCTGAGGACGCTCGGCAACCTCCTGATAAACCTCCAGAGTCCTCTGCGCCGTGCTGCGCCAACTGAATAGCGCCGCCCGCCTCAACCCCAGGCGCTCCATCCGCGTCCGCAGCTCGGAATCGAGCAGAAGGTCGGCCATCGCCCGCGCCAACTCGTCCGCCGAGTACGGGTCGGCCAGAATGGCCGCGCCGTCGACCACCTCGGGCAACGCCGAGGCGCTCGAGCAGACCACCGCGCGCCCGCACGCCATCGCCTCCAGCGCCGGAAGCCCGAAGCCTTCGTAGAACGACGGGAACACAAACAGGTCGCAAGCGTGGTAAAGGCGCAGAAGGTCGTCGTCGGAGACGAAGCCGAAGAACCGGATGCGGTCCGCCACGCCGGACTGGCGCGCCGCCTCGCGGACGCGGCCGGCGAACCAGGTGTCTTTTCCCACCAGCGCCAGCGTGTGCTTCAACCGCGGATAGGCTCGCACCAGCTTCGCGAACGCGCGGATCAGCCCGATCTGGTTCTTGCGCGGCTGAAGGTCGCCCACGTTGAGAATGAACGGCCCCTCAAACGACCACCGCTCCCGCACGGCCGCCTTGGCGGCTTCCCGCGGACCGGGACGGAACTCGGGAGCGGGCGCGTAAGGCGCCACCACCACTTTCCTCTCGTCCAGGTCCCTGTATGCCTTCAGAATCGCCTGTTTGGAAAACTCGCAGCCGGTCAGGACCTTGGCTGCGCTGCGCACCGTACGCCGCACCGTCCAGCGCAACTGCCAGGCCCGCTCGCGCGTGAAATACTCCGGGTGCTCCAGGAAGCTCACGTCGTGAACGCTCACCACCACGGGCGTCGGGCACCCAATTGGCGCGGTATATTGCACGTGCACCAGGTCCGGCCGGTCCTTGCGGAGTTGCATCGCCAGGTCCAGACCCAGCCGCCGGAAGGGGTTGGCGGCTACCCGCCGCGTGCGAATGCTGGACGGGACCACGTCACGCGCCGTCCGGCTTGAGATGTAGGCCACCAGCTCGCAGTCGCACGGCTGCGCCGCGAATGCACGGAGCAAGCTGCGGACATATACTTCGTTCCCGGTGAGGTGATGCCCAATGGCATGGGCGTCAACGGCGAAGCGCATCAACTGTTACCAGTATAACGGAGAAAACAAACGCGGGGCGGTCTTCATAAATAGTTTACCGCATTGTTAGAGGCGCAATTTCTCCCAGGCGCGGTCCCAGGTGAATTCCCTGACCTGCAACCGCCGGCCGGCCATGCCGATCCGTTCCCGTAAAACAGGTGACGCAAGCAGCCTCGAAACAGTTACGGCAAATCCAGGGCCAGTCTCCGCCAACAGGATGTTTTCCCCGTCCCGCGCGGGCAACCCCTCGGCCCCCACAGCCGTCGAAACCACGGGTGTTCCCGCCGCCCATGCCTCGATGATTTTGAAACGCGTGCCGCTGCCAGCCAGCACCGGGACCACCGCCACCCGTGCGCGGGCCAGCTCAACCACGGCATCGTCTACCGGGCCGCGCACCTCGATGCGCGGGTCGCCCGAGACGTATTCTTTCACCGCATCCGGGTTTTTCCCCACCAAACGCCAAACCAGCGCGGGCCACTGTTCGCGCAGCCGGGGCCAAACCTCCGCCCGAAAAAAGCGCACCGCCGCGGCGTTCGGATGGTATTCCATGTTGCCCGAAAACACGATGGCTTCTTCGTCCATTCTCGGCGGCGGAGGGGTGAAAGGGATGGCGTTCGGGTAAACCGATGCTCGCGCGCGCGGCGCGATGCCCCGTACCAGTTCGGCATCGTTTTCCGAGGCCGTCAGGACACAGGTGTACCTCGGCAGCCACAGGCGTTCCAGTTCCAAAGAAGCCTCGCGGAAGACGCCGTGCGCGAACGCCGCCACCCCGCGCTCGGTCAGCGCGCAGCGCCCGTGCAGGACGGATTCGATGTTGTGCAGGTCCAGCGCCGTGCGCTCGCAGGCCTCCGCAATTTGCTCCCAGTACGGCGCGCACCAGAAATGCTCCACCACGCCGATCTCGTACCTCCGCCCGGCCACGGCCGCGGCCACCTCGCGCCCGAAGCCCGCGAAACGGTCCACCAGCGGTGGAATCCTCCGCGCCAGCCGGATTGCGTTGCGGACCGCGCGGGCAGCCCTGCCGCGTCCGGTTGGCGGAAGAGCGATCGGGATGATGCGGCGCGCGAGGTTCGGCGGCGTGTCGCGCGCGGGGTCCGGCGATCCCGGCTGGCGGAACACGATCATATCGACGTCCCGCGTCCGCGCCAGGTAGTTCAGCAGGGAGGCGCTGCGCAGCGCGCCGCCGCCCGCCAACGGGTAGGGCGCTTCGGCCGCCAGAAACAGCGCCAACGGTCTCGGTTCAGCCCCCAAAACGCTTGCGCGCCTCCTCGTAGACTTCGCGCGTGATGCGGGCCGTGCGCTCCCAGGAAAACTCCCGCGCGCGCGCCAACCCCCGCGCCCGGCGTTCGGCCCGCCACGCCGGCTCTTCCACCGCCCGAAGCATGGCGCGCGTCAAATCCTCGACGCTATCGGCGTAGGCCGCCGCGTCCCCGCCGGTTTCCGCCACCGCGCGTGAAGCGATCACGCACGCTCCGCACTGCATGGCCTCCAGCACCGGCAGTCCGAATCCTTCGTAGAACGAGGGGTAAACGAATGCCAGTGCGCCGCTGTACAGCCCGCTCAGGTCTCCGTCCTGGACCCCGCCTGGCATGTGCAGCCCAGGCTCTTCGGGGATCGGCGGACAATCCGCGCGCCGGCGGCCCGCCAGCACAAGGTCGATCGGGTGTCGCCGCCGCACCGCCCTCCACGCATCCACCAGCGCGGGCAGGTTCTTGCGCGGCTCGAGCGTACCGAGGAACAGGAAGTAAGGCGTCCGCGGCGCGGTCTCCACAGGGTGCAGCCACGGCGCCGCGGCGGCCGGCGCCGCCACAACCCGCTCCGGCCGCAGCCCGAAACGCTCGATCGCCTGCTTCCGCACCGCCTCGCTGTGCGTGAGCGCCATGGTGGCGATCCCCAACTCCAGCAACACCGGCGTACGCCGCGCCACGCGCTGCGCCGCGAAGTGCCAGGAAGGGTCCATCCACGGCGAAAGATCGTGCAACGTGAGCACGCTCGGCAGCCGGGGAATGTAAGGCACGGCGAAATCCGGCCCGTGTATCAGGTCGGCGCCTATTCGCCCGAGTTCCCGCGCGATGCCCCACAGCCACCAGCGGCGCTCCATCGCGTTGCGCGGCCCGCCTCCCCGCTTGAGGTTCGGCGGACATGCCGGAGGCATTCGGAACGGCTGGTTGGAGATCAGAAAGAACTCGTCGTCCGGGAAGCAACGGGCCAGCGCGAGGCTAAGCTCGGCCGTGTACCGCGCCAGCCCGCCGCTGGAAAGCCCGAGCGTCGCCGCTTCAATGGCCGCGCGCATACCTAGGCCGGCCCGACCTTCTCACGGGTTTTCCGGTGCGGCGGAGCGTGAGAAGTGCGGGCTAGTACCGCGACCCCGTGGCCCATCTCCAACCCGCGCCTACGTCTCGCCACCAAGTTCGTCACCTTACATCGGTCTTGTGCCGCCGCCTGTCAAGCCCCGTCAGGGGCGCGAGATCGTAGCCCAGGGCGTAAGCCCTGTGGAACGGTTCCGAAAACACGCCAGCCCCGTAGGGGCGGAAGAAAGCCGTCGCGCCCGGATATCCACCACTCGATGTAGAGCCTGATTCTTTCAGTGTTTCCTTTCCAAACAGATATCTTAAGCCCTAAGCGGAGTCTGTTCATAGGTTTACTTTTGAATGCAGTGTCGGCTATCGGTGGACGACCTTCCCCGTCTCGTGAGGGGTCGGATGGGCCTATTGCCATGCCCGGCGCCGGAGAACGAGAAGTGACATAATTATGGCATGGGCGTCCGAACCACGATCGATATTCCAGACGATCTTCATGCCGCGCTCCGGCAGCGCGCGGCGGCGGAGGGCGCCTCGATGCGTTCGCTGATCACCGGTGCCATCGAGAGCGAATTCCGGCCGCGGCCATCGCGACCCGTGACGGGGCCGCTGGTGGGAAAGAAAGGTAAGCCCGCCGCCGGCAGTCCCGACAGGGAGAATCCGTACGACGTCTTATTTGCCTGATCTGAACGTATGGCTTGAACTTACGCCGACGGCCACCAGTTCACCTTCACTTTTAAGCCCTTCAGGAGCTTGTTGACCTTCGAACAATTCTCGCTGATCGCGGGGCCGTCATTAAGCCCTCTAAGACCGCTCTCCTGGGCGCCAACGACCTTTCCGCACGGCCAGGCGGTCTTGGGCAACTGTTTTAGGTAAGCCGCCAATTGGCTCAAAGGTACTTCGTGTCGCGGTGCGTAAGGTCCGTGTAGAATAACAACGACATATTCGGCGCTTACAATAATATATGGGTTCGGCCAATCACTAGCATCGGCGATGCCCACGCATTTGTGTTGAGCTTTCGAGTCATTTGGCGGCGTTGCGTCTTGGCCGGAAGCGGCGGCAAGTCCGAAAGGAGCGCAGACGACGGTGATGAGCGATGCCAGTAACATCACAGCAGCGTTCACCGCGAGGCGCCCTACGCATTTCCGCTCAATCAATTGCATGGGCATCCCCCTGCATTCTGCCAGACGTCTGGCAATCCGACAATCAATTCGGGCGTTAGCTGTTCCCACAGCATGCGCCGGTGAGGACTCCAGCGCCTTCGCCCCCGCGCGTCAGCCGGCCGCGGTCCGTTTTCCATAATTCTGCTCGTAGTACGCGCGATACTCCCCGCTGCGCACGCGCGCCACCCAGCCGGGATTCGCCCGGTACCACTCGATGGTGTCCGCCAAACCGGTCTCGAACTCCATTTCGGGCCGCCAGCCGGTCTCGCCCGTCAACTTATCGCTGACGAGAGCATACCGCCGGTCGTGGCCCGGCCGGTCGGCGACATGCTGAATCAGCGTCTCCGGCTTGCCCGTCAAGGCCAGCACCTTGCGCACCACCTCGGAGTTCGGCAGCGCCCGGTTCCCTCCGATGTTGTAGATCTCGCCGTCCCGGCCCTTGCCCAGCGCGGCCAGAATCCCGCGGCAGTGGTCTTCCACGTGCAGCCAGTCGCGGATCTGCATGCCGTCCCCATAAACCGGCAGAGGGCGGTCTTCGAGCGCGTTGGCGACCATCAGCGGAATGAGCTTTTCGGGAAACTGGTACGGGCCGTAGTTGTTGGACGCCCGCGTGACGACCACCGGCAAGCGGAACGTCACGAAGTACGACCGCGCCAGCAGGTCCGAGCCGGCTTTGGACGCCGAATACGGGCTGCTGGGATTGAGCGGAAACTCCTCCGTGGCCGCCAGCGGCGGCTCCAGACTCCCGTACACTTCGTCCGTGGACACGTGCAGAAAGCGGCCGATGCCCCGCCGCCGCGCGGCTTCGAGCAGCGTGAACGTGCCGCGGAAGTTGGTCTGAATCACCGGCTCCGGCGAGAGAATGCTACGGTCCACGTGCGATTCGGCCGCGAAGTGTACGATGGCATCGGGCGTCTCTTCCGCCAGCGCCGCGTCCACCGCCCGCTCGTCGCAGATATCGGCGCGCACAAACCGGTACCGCTCGTCCCCTTCCACCGGAGCCAGGTTCTCCAGGTTCCCCGCGTAGGTCAGTTTGTCGAAGTTGACCACGCGCCAGTCCGTCTCCGCGATCGCCATGCGAATGAACGCGGAGCCGATGAACCCCGCGCCGCCGGTAACCAGGAGCTTCATAGGAGTTGGAGGGCCGCGAGGGCCGGGCATGCCCGGCCCCTACTTGTGCTGGGTCCGGGTGGGGCGGACCTCCCGGTCTGCCTTCTTCCTGGTCCCCTACCTGCGCTGGATCCGGGTGGGGCAGGCCTCCTGGCCTGCCTTCTTCCTGGTCCCCTACCTGTGCTGGGTTTCCCAGTCGTAGTTGATCGAGCCATCGTCGTATGGAATGCGCCCTTCATCCCGCGGATCGTAAAACCGGTCCGTCAGGTAGACCAGCATCGACTCGCCCGTCCCGATGGCCTTGTATCCGTGCCCGATTCCCGGCGGAATCAGCACCTGCCAAGGGCGCAACGCTCCGGCGAACAGCGTGTTGCGCCGGCCGAAAGTGGGCGACCCGGCCCGCAGGTCCACCAGCGCCACTTGCAGCATTCCCATCACCGGCGCCCAGCAATCCGTCTGGCGCAGGTGATAATGGAAGGCCTTGATCGTCCCCGGAAAGCTCAGCGCGGCCGAGATCTGCGTGCTTTCGGGCGGAAAAGCGGCCGCCAGCCCGCGGCCCAACCGTTGCACTTCGAGGAAGTACCCGCGGTCATCCGGATAGACCGCGAAGGGCTGCACCCGCACGCCTTCGATCAGCTCCGCCGAATCGGCCGCGCCGATCAGGGCCCCCAGGCCCTTCCGGCACTCCGGAACCGCCAGTTCCAGGCCTTCGAACGAGGCCAGCCGCCGCACCGCCGCCGTTGGGTCGCTTGCCATCAGGTCAGGACAGCCCCTTGCTCGGCCAGCCGCTTCTCCTCCACCGATTGCGCCACCAGGTTGGCCGCCCGCAGCAGCGAATCGAAAGTGCCCGCGTCGGTCCACCATCCATCGAGGAACGAAAACGTCATGGCGCCTTCCGCGATATACGCGTTATTTACGTCCGTGATCTCCAGTTCGCCGCGGTTCGAGGGGACCAGCGTCTTGATCTTCTGGAACACCGTCTGGTCGTACATATAGATGCCCGTCACCGCGTAGTTCGACCTCGGGTGGGCCGGCTTCTCCTCGATCCGGGTGATCCTGCCGTCCGCCACTTCGGCCACGCCGAACCGTTCCGCATCCGGCACTTCCTTGAGCAGGATGTGCGCGCCGCTAGGCTGCCGCCTGAACTGCTCCGCTGCCGCGAGAATGTTGCCCTCGATGATGTTATCGCCCAGAATGACGCAGATCTTCTTGCCGTCGGCGAAGTGCTCCGCCATGGCCAGCGCGTCGGCGATGCCGCCTTCGCCCTCCTGGTAGGTGTAGTTGATGTGCTTCAGGCCGAACTCCTTGCCGTTGGCCAGCAACCGCAGGAAATCGCCCGAATTCCGGCCGCCCGTCACCACCAGGATGTCCCGCACGCCCGCGTCGACGAGCGTCTGGATCGGGTAGTAGATCATGGGCCGGTCGTAGATGGGCAGCAGGTGTTTATTGGTGATCTTGGTCAGCGGAAACAGCCTGCTCCCCGTGCCGCCCGCGAGTACAACGCCCTTCATAAGCTTCCATCTTACACCGTTCGCTAATGCGTCATCGCGTACGTGACGTAGTTGACGCCGATGCGAATGCCCATCCCGGAAAACTTCTGCGGGTACCGCGGATTGTCGGCGTGCTCCCAGGAATCGCCCAAGTCCATGTCGAAGCAGATGGCCACCATCACGCGGCCCTTGTCGTCGTAAATGCCGCGCCAATGGGGATCGTATCCGTCGTACTCGTAGGTTCGCCCGGAGCGCACGAATTGCTCGCCGGGCACTTGGAAACGGTCGTCGAGGTCGTAGATCGTGTGGAAGATCGGATCGGCATTCGGGATCTCTACAATCGGCCGTTCGGGAAAGACCCGGCTCATGCTGTTGATGAAGACCGCCCACTCCTCGGTTCCGTGGAAGTCGTCGCACATGAAGAACCCGCCCCTCAGCAGGAATTCGCGCAGCGACCGGGCCTGTTGGTCCGTCAGGTTCCAATGGCCCACTTCGACCGCGTACAGCCATGGCCAATCGTACTGGTCGCCTTCATCCAGGTTCACCGGTTGCTCGGCCGAGCGGGCGTGAATGCGCGTCAGGCGCCGCAGCGCCTCGGAGAAGTGGCGGTCGGAACGCGGGTAATCCGTGGTCCAACTGGACATCCCCTGCGTCCAGTCCATCATTCGATAGCGGCCGAACCCGCCGCGCCCGAATCCCCCCCGTCCGTGAACGCCCGGCATGGGAGGATACATCAGGCGGGCGTAGGCCCACTCGGTTTTCTCGTTCCAGTCGGCCGGCAAGGGGAAGTTGTTGTACTCGACGCCCGGATATTCGCGAAAAGGCCGCTGAAAGGCGTACAAAACCCCCAAGAAGGCAAACACGCCCGCCGCCAGCCGCCAAAAACCGGGTATTCGCACTTGGATGGCGCCCTTTGAAATGAGGATAGCATCTCCGCCATCTCCGCCATCTCCGTCCGCCCCGCCGGCCATGGCTGAGCTTACAGTCGATGCGGCGGCTGTGGGACTGGATGGCTTCGTCAAAGCCACACTGCCTGCGCCATTCACTGCCCCACGGTGATGTACCCGCCCGTGGGGGATTGGAACCCGTTCACCGAGATCTGCACGGACTGGAACCCGGGCGGGGTCGAGACCGGCAGGTGAATCCTGACCTCATAGACGCCGGCGTTGGACTGCGAGACGCCCACATACTGCACGTCGGCCGGGGCCAGCGCGGTGGAACCGACCGAGACCGAGAAAACGCCTGTGATGGGACCTGTCGTGGCTGGCAACACGCCGGCGGCAAAGGCTGGATTAGTCGGCCCGAGGCCCGTGGCATACAGCGTGAGCACGTCGCCCGGCTTGGCGGGAACGAAGGTGGCGCCCGATACCAGCCCAGGGGACCCGATGAGTACGCCCGTGGCGGCGTTCACCGCCGCAACCGGGTTCAGGCCGCTCGAGTTGTTCACGAAGTAGAAGAACTCCGGAGACGCGCTCTGGATAGGCGCCATGGCCGGATCGCTTCGCAATTCCTGCGCGCTTCCGCAGCCCGTCACCACCTGCACTGGAAACGTTCCCGGAACCGCGACTTGCGGCACTTGGAAGTTGATCTGGACCGGCGTCAGGGCCAGCACCGGCGCCTGTGTGGATCCCACCAGCACGCAGACCCCGTCGATCTCGGTGGGGACCTGCCCGTTGACGAGGTTGGCGGGCCCGACGACAACATTGGTTCCCGCGGGCGCGAAGGAACTCCCGAAGATGGTAGCCACGCCATTCGGGGAAAGCTGCGTCACCGGCGGCGTGCTCAGCCCTCCGCCGACCACGCCCCCGCTTGCGATCACGCCTTTTTGGACATGGGCGGGAACGAACACCGCCTTTACGTTCCTGGGGCCGTTCATTACGAGCTGGCACGCCCCGCCGCCCGTGCAGTCGCCCGCCCAATAGGCGAAAACGTACCCGCTTTGGGCGGTCGCCTGAAGGGTTACGCTCGCTCCCGCATTTTGCCACGCCGCGGCGGGAGAAACGGAGCCGCCGTCGTCGGTGACGACCGTGAGCGAGTACTGGGCGGCGAAACTCAGCGTCACGGTGGCTCGCGCCGGTCCGCACGGCACGGCGATTACCTGGCCGCCGGCGGGCAAGTACCGCGTACCGGACGGCCCGGCTTGGGGACCCGGTCCATTCACGTTGTGCTGCGTTCCGGGGAGCAGGCTCACGACAAAGGGAGTCGCCGCCGGCGCTTGCCCATCGACTGCCGCTTGCAGGCCCGGCGGATTGGACGCGATGGTGTAGTCGACGGCGGGCCACAGCCGCCGGATTCTCTGGTTCGAAGTGTCCGCGATGGCCAGGCTGCAACCGGAAGCCGGGAGTACCGCGGAAGGCGCGTTGAGCGAATACGCCGTTGCCGGACTCCCGTCGCCGTTGTATGTCCGCGTGCCCGTGCCCCCAATGGTCGTGATGATGCCATCGGAGCCCACCCGCCGAATCTTCGCATTGGAAGTATCGGCGATATAGAGATTCCCGGCGGAGTCGGCGGCGATGCCGGCGGGACCCCACAGTAGCGCGGAGGCGGCCGGCCCGCCATCGCCGCTGGACCCGGCGGTTCGGGAACCGGCCACCGTGGCGATTGTTCCATCCGGGAACAGACGCCTGATCCGGTTATTGCCCGAATCGGCGATCAGGAGGGTTCCCGCGGTTTCCACCGCGAGACCTTGAGGGGTGTTCAACATCTGGACGATGGCAATTCCGGTCTCGGCGCTTGGGGCGCCGGCCGTCCCCATGCCGGCGACGGTAGAGATGATCCCATTGGTCCCAACTTTGCGGACGTAGTGCCCCGCCGCCTCGGCTATGAAGAGATTTCCGGAAGCATCCACCGCCACGGCGGCAGGCGTATGGATGGTAGCCTGGGTCGCCGGGAATCCGTCGCCCGTGGAGGTGGCGGCGCCGGTGCCCGCCACGGTACTGATGATGCCGCCGGTGGTGACGCGGCGGACCACATTGTTGCCCGAATCGGCGATGTAGAGATTGCCGGATCCGTCCAAAGCGAGACCGCGCGGCAAATTCAAGCTGGCCTGGGTGGCCGCCGCGCCGTCGCCCGCGTACGCGGGCAGACCGTTGCCCGCTATCGTATCCACCTCTGCGGTGGCCGGATTGAGACGGCGAACGCGGTTGACGGATCCATCCGAGAAGTAGATGTTATTGTTTCCGTCCACCGCCAATCCCCGGGGGTTGTAGGAGCCCAGGCCATTGCCAGCCAGAGTAGCGATGAGGCCGTTGGCCGCGGTTATAATGCGTACCCGATTCGACGTGCCGTCGGCAATCAGCAGATTGTTCTGGGCGCCCATGGCGATCCCCACGACGTTCAGGTTGGCGAAGCGCGCCCACCCGCCGTCGCCCGAACTGCCGGGAGTGCCCGTGCCCGCGTACGAGGAGATCGTGCCGCCCGGGGTAATCCGGAGCACTCGGACGGCGCTGTATTCCACCACAAACAGGTTCCCGGCCTGATCCAGGGCCAGACTGGTCGGAAGAGTCAAGTTGTAATTGGTGGCGATCGTGGTATCGGCGCCGCTCGCGGGAGGGTTGGCCGGGTCCACTCCGGCAAAGCGATTGATGGTTCCATCCGGAGTAACCTTGCGAATCCAGAGGTTGTGGGTATCGGCGATGTAGATGTCCCCGGCGCTATCCACCGCTACGCCGGCGGGTGAATTGAGCGTGGCCTGCACGGCCGGGCCGCCGTTTCCCGAACTGCCCTGTGCTCCATTCCCCGCGATCGTGGTGATCCCCCCGCCGGGAGCGACCATTCGAATCACGTGGTTGGCGGTATCGGCGATCAGGAGATCCCCGCTAGCGTCGAAAGCCAGCGCCGAAGGACTAGTGAGTCTGGCCGCGGTGGCAGGACCGCCATCGCCGCTGTACCCGCTCTTCCCAGTGCCCGCGAACGTGCTGATCACGCCGTCTGTCCCGACGCGCCGGACGCGGTTCCCATCCGAATCGGCGATGTAGAGATTACCGGCCGAATCCAGCGCGAGTCCCGCCGGGGTCGAAAGCGTGGCCGACTTGGCCGGGCCGCCGTCGCCGGTCGAACCCAGAATCCCGGCGCCCGCGACCAGCCAGACCATTCCATTTGAGTCGATCCTGACGATCTGGTGAGTCCCCTTGATCCCCGCGTACACATTGCCGCTGCGGTCGCTCGCCACCGAGCATGGGTTGTTCAGGGAGGCCAACAACGCCTGGACGCCGTCGGGGGTGCCGCCGAGAATCGTACTCAGGATGGATTGAGCGCGCCCGCACACCGACGCGGAAAAGGCCATCAGGACTATCGCCAACAGTCTGGATCCCATATTCTTCTTCAACCTAACGCTTCCTAGTAGGAGACGCCCACGCCGATCTCGAGCTGATTCGCGGCGGAACGGTAGCCCGGTCCCTGGAACACATCTCCCTTCCACCGGATAAATCGGACCTCGGGCGTCACCCTGATCCTGGTTGGCTCGTCGATGAAGCGCATGCCCGCCCCCGCGACGAATCCCAACTGGTTGGTCATGCTCGGCGGCGCGACGACCGTTTGCGTGTAATTGATCTCGCCATCCGCGTACAAGTATTCATTCCGGTTCCGAACCAGGCCTACGCGGCGATACTCCAAACCGACGGCAACGAACGCTCGAGAAAACAGCCCGGCTGGCCGGAGGCCATAATAGCGCGCCACAAGGGGGGCCTCATAATAGCGGGCTTTTGTGCTCTCGACGAAGGTGCTGGGTCTGCGGTCGTCGTAAGTCGAGTTGGGGTCCAGGATGCCGCTCAACATGGTCGTCGTCTGCAGGAACTGCGCGTGATGGAAGCGGATCTCGAGTCCCAGCGAGAAGCGCTTCGAGAAGGAGTGCTCCGCGGTCACAGCCACGTCCAGCTTAAAAGTACTGGTGCTGGGCACATATGTGTAGCTGGCGACCGGCGCGGTTGTGGACGCGTATGCCGTGTCCGTGCGGAAGAGGCTCATCGGAGCGGCCCCAATCCGCACGCCCACTGTCGGACGCCACCAGGGCGCCGGAGCGGAATCGTCCGCGGCAAAGAGACAGGCTGCCGGAAGAAGCCAGGCGCACAAGGCGACTTTGGAGACATGGTTGCCGAGGGTCATCAGTCTTTTCCACGGTCCCGCCAGAACTACAGCCGTAGAGACACTCCTTCCGTGTAAACCGCTAAGTTTTCAAGACGCGTCAATCCGAAATCCGGGTACTGCCGAGGCTTGGCCGGCACGTTAAGAACCCTTAATTCCCGACGTTCTGCAATCGAGCTTCCACACAAACAAGCGCCGAGGGTCATTCTCGGGGCTGTTTCCGGGGATCGCCCGCCCACCGCTCTTTTCCTATCATACCGGCTAAGCCCCGTTCGCGGTTGGGCGGCTGGGCGACGGGGTTCGACCGGGAAGCCGCCGCCGAGTTGGGGACTTTGCCGCCCTCCGTTCCGCCGCACAGCCGCGAAGGAACTGGAGCTGGAGCGCAGTCCAGGCCCTTTGTGGCAAACTGGTAACGGACCACGTGGACAACATCCCAACGACTCCGGCAAATGTCCCGGGACTGGACGGCCCGGTGCTCGGCGAGATTGTGCGAAGGCTCATCGAAGTCTATCATCCGGAACGCATCTACCTGTTTGGGTCGGCGGCGAGGGGCGAGGCCGGGCCGGACAGCGACTACGATTTCATGGTGGTTGTTAAGGATGATACCCCGCGCGAGGTCCGGGAAACCAAGGCCGTTTTCAAGGCGCTCTTGGACATTGACGCGCCTATCGACGTGCTGGTTTGGACTCGGCGGGAGTTTGAGAAGAGACTCCGCCTGCGGGTTTCATTTCCGTCCACGATTGTCAGAGAAGGCAAGTTGCTATATGCCGCTTGATCCGGTCCTGGTTTT
The DNA here is from genome assembly GCA_903882645.1 of uncultured Acidobacteriia bacterium. Taxonomy (GTDB): domain Bacteria; phylum Acidobacteriota; class Terriglobia; order Bryobacterales; family Bryobacteraceae; genus BOG-224. The sequence goes on from CAIRXZ010000036.1 coordinate 20,692, forward strand.
GGACATCAAGGCCTGGTTTCGAAAGGCAGTCACGGATCTTCGCAGCGCCGACGTGGACATTGCCGCCGCTCCGCCAATCCTGGAGGATGCGGTCTTTCACTGCCAGCAGGCGGTCGAAAAGGCAATCAAAGGCTTTCTCACCTTCCACCAGAGACCGTTTGGGAAGACCCACGATCTGCGAGAGTTAGGGAAGGCGTGTGCGAGCCTCGAACCAGGCTTATCGCCATTATTGGAGCGTGCGGCACCCCTCACGTGGTACGCGTGGAAATTCAGATATCCCGGCACGCCGGAAGAACCCTCCGAAGAAGAAGCGCGCGAAGCGGTGGGGATTGCGCGGGAGGTGGTTGCGGCCCTTCTGTCCGTGTTGCCCGAAGAAACCCGCCCGTGAATCTCTTGCTCTGGTACCGATTTCGCGGTGGGATTCAGGCTCCGGCCGCCACCCGCCGGCCACCGCGGAGCCGGGAGAAAGGGCCTCGGTTTACGCGTGTTACAATTTAGGCGAATTCTCCCAGTTTGCGAGGTTGCCTCCCTTTATGACGCAGGATAACGATCTTACCCGCCGCGATTTCGTCATGGCCGCCGGGGCAGTCACCGCGGCCGCCGCCACGGCCGGCGCTCCCGCCATTCAGAAGGTACGAGCCGCCAACGACCAGGTGCAGTACGGCATCATCGGCACCGGCAGCCGCGGGACCTACCTGATGAAGCATCTGAAGGACATCGAGACCGGCCGGTGCATCGCGATCTGCGACATCCAGGAAGACAACCTTAAGAAGGGTTTCGACACAATCGGCAGCAAACCAAAAGTCTTCAAGGACTATCACGAGCTCCTGGCGCTCAAGGACGTCGAAGCGGTGTTTGTCCTCACGCCGTTGTTTGTACACTACCCCCTCACGCGCGACGCCCTGGACGCGGGCAAGCACGTGTTCTGCGAGAAGTGCCTGGTCTTCAAGCCCAACGAGGTGCATGCCTTGCGGGCGGACGCCGCGCGGCATCCGAAACAGGTCCTGCAAACCGGCTTGCAGCGGCGCTACAGCTACTTCTACCAGACCGTGAAGCAGATGGTGGACAAGGGAATCCTGGGCGACGTCCACCACATCCACGCGCAGTGGCACCGCAACATGATCAACAAGCCCAGCGCGCTGTGGACCATGAAGCCGGGCGGCGAATCGAACATCAACAACTGGCGGATATACCGCTCGATGTCCGGTGGCCTGGCGGCGGAGCTGACCTCGCATCAGGTGGATGTCTCCGACTGGATGTTCGGCTCCGCGCCCGAGTTCGTGATGGGCCTAGGCAGCCTCGACACCCTCAGGGACGGCCGGGACGTCTGGGACAACATCCAACTGATCTACAAGTACCCCAAGAACCAGAAGCTCACCTATTCCTCGGTCAGCACCAATTCGTTCTGCCCGTGCTTCAACGGGTCGCGGGCGGAGATGGCCGAGACGATCATGGGGACCGACGGAACCATCGAGATCACCGTAGGCGACGGCCCGAACAACTACGAACCCCGCGGGAACCCGTGCATCGCCTGGTGGTACCGCGAGCCTCCCAAGACGGTAACCGTGGGAGCGGCGGCGGCAAAGAAGAACGAACCCTTCGTCGCCGGCGCGACCATGGTGGCGGCGGGCGGCAACGTCCGGCCGATTCCCATCATGACTTCCGACCTGGACTTTGCCAAGGACGACAGCTTTTTCGGACGCGAAGCGAGATTCGCGCGCCGCTGGCTGACGGCCAAGGGCATCCTGGCGCAGGAAGAGGCCAAGAACCCGGTCGATACCGAGCTCCGGAGCTTCTTCCAGAACTGCCGCGACGGCGGAACGCCCAGGGCCAACCTGGAGATTGGAATGAACGACGCGATCGCCGTCATTCTTTCCAACCTGGCCATGGACGAAGGCCGCAAGGTGCACTTCGACGAGATCGAGAAGATGGGTCTCGAACCCGAGAAGAAGCGCACGTAGCCGCGGCGCGGGTCAGGCCGTTTCTTCGGTCAGCTCGAAGCCGTGGTCCGCGATGTCCGCGAACAGGGTTTCCGATTCGTGGCCGCGCAGTCGGAAAATCTGGCGCACCAGGCCGCAGACCTCTTCGGAGCCGCGCTCGTAGAACACCAAGATGGAGGGGCCGGCGCCGCTCAAAGCGCACCCCAGAAGCCCTGGCGCGCGCAGCTTGAGGATCTCGCCCAGACCCGGCACCAGGGGGATGCGGTAGGGCTGGTGGAAGCGGTCCTCCAAAGCGGCGGGAAACGCGGAGCGGGAACCCGCCGCCAGCGCCGCAATCAGCAGCGCGGCCCGCTGCACGTTGAACACGGCGTCGGCGCGGCTATAGCTTTCCGGCAGGACCGAACGGGCCAGGGTGGTGGGCAGGTCGAAATCGGGGATGACCACGGCCACGCCAAAGCGGCGGGGCAGGTCGAGCCGCACCGCGCGAGTGACGCCGCCGGAATCGATGGCCGCCGCCACGATCGAGCCGAGGATGCACGCCGCGACGTTATCCGGGTGGCCTTCGAGGCGCGCGGCCTCATCCAGAATCCGCAGCGGCTTCCATCCGAGACCGAGCGCCTGGTCGGCGATCACCACGCCCGCGGTGAGGGCCGCGGCGCTCGAGCCGAGACCTTTGCCGATGGGGATATCGTTGAAAATCCGCAATTCGATGGGCGGCATGACGGCGCCCTGGTTCGCGGCGACGGCGGCGGCGGTCTGCCAGATCATGTTGCCGGGACCGGTGGGGATCGACGAAGCGTCGCGTCCGGAGGCGCCGATCACCAGGGTTTCGGCCTTGCGAAAACGGCAAGTCAAGTAGATCCCGAGAGCGAGACCCAGGGCGTCGAACCCCGGCCCCAGATTCGCGCTCGAGGCCGGCGTCCGCACGGTGAACCAGGACATTCCACAACTGTAACAGGCCTTCGCGGCCCGGGCCGAACGAACCGGGTTGCGCGGGTGTGAAACATAAGAAGTGATGCCGACTTGGGTGTTTGGGTGGGGCGGACCCCCCTGGTCCGCGGCCGACGCCCTCGTCGGCCTCCGGCCGAAGGCCGGCCGGGGGGCCGGCCGCAGACCAGGGGGTCCGCCCCACCACGGACCAGAACCTGTAGGTGCAGGGTACGCTCAGATTTGTCCCGGCGGCCGCCTGGTCTGGGCTTTCATGTCGCGCCTGGGAACTCACGCGCGCGCGCCACGCGCTATCCTCATGGGGAAGACTGCCCTCTTCCAACGGGGCCGCCGCGGTTTCGGCGGCGTTCCCGCCGTTGCGCCGGCAGGTAAGACAACCGAGGACTTCCGAATGAAACGCGCCGCGATTCCGTATCTCCGCTCGACTCTTTTGGCACTTTTCGCCCTTTCCGCCGCGATGGCCGGCGGAGACAACTACAAGAACTTCGACGTCGCCCTCTACGCCCGATACTATGAGACGCGGCAGATGAACGACCCCGCCTGGCTCGATAGCCACTGGGAAGCCGTCTCCAAGAACATGAAGGTCGACAAGATCTACCTCGAGACCTCCCGCGACATGTTGGTGGTGGATCAGGCCACGCTCGATCAAGCCAAGAAATTCTTCACGGGCAAGGGCCTCAAGGTCTCCGGCGGCATCACCGTGACGGTCAACGAGGGCAACCAATTCGAGACCTACTGCTACTCGAACCCCGAGCACCGGCAGAAGCTCAAGGACATCGTCGAGTTCACCGCCAGGAATTTCGACGAGTTCATCCTGGACGATTTCTTCTTCACCGACTGCAAGGCCGACAGCGATATCGCCGCGAAAGGCAACCGGACGTGGACGCAGTTCCGGCTGGCCCAGATGGACGAGGCCGGGCGCAATCTGGTGGTCGGTCCGGCCAAGGCCGTCAATCCCAAGGTCAAGGTCATCATCAAGTACCCGAACTGGTACGACCATTTCCAGTACCTGGGATTCAACCTCGAGACCGAGCCGAAGTTCTTCGACAAGATCTACAGCGGCACGGAAACCAGGGACCCATCCGGCAACCAGCACCTGCAGCAGTACCACGGCTATTCCATCGTCCGGTATTTCGAGAACCTCAAGCCCGGCGGCAACGCCGGCGGCTGGGTGGACCAGGGCGGCATGAACATCCCGGGCCGCTTTGAAGAGCAACTCTGGCTCACGCTTTTCGCCAAGGCCCCGGAGATTACCATCTTCAATATCGGAGCGATCTACTCGCCCACGCGCAAGGACGACGGAACCACGGTGCCGGACTCGCGGGCGGCGCAGTTGGCCGGCCAGGTCTTCTCGCAGGTGGATACGTTCCTCGGGAAGCTCGGCAAGCCCATCGGCGTCAAGACCTACAAGCCCTTCCACTCGTCCGGCGAGGATCACCTCCCGAGCTACCTGGGGATGGCCGGCATTCCCATGGATATCGTCCCCGAATTCCCCACGGACGCGAAGACCGTGCTGCTTACCGAGCAGGCGCGGTTCGATCCGAACATTGTCGCCAAGATGAGGAAGCAGCTTGCCGGCGGCAACACCGTGGTCATCACCTCCGGCCTGCTCAAGGCCCTCCAGGGCAAGGGCATCGAGGACATCGTGGAACTGGAGTACACGGGCCAGACGGTGGCCGTGCGCGAGTTCGCGGGCCGCGGCGGCGGCGGGGCCAAGCTGGACAACGAAATCCTGCTTCCCAAGATCCGCTACGCCACCAACGATTCCTGGGAAGTGGTGAGCGCGTACACGTCTCCAAACCGGACTTCCGGCACGCCGGTCCTGCTTTCCACCAAGTACTCGAAGGGCCTGCTCTACGTCCTGACGATCCCGCAGGACGAGGGCGACCTGTACAACTACCCGCAGAACGTGCTGGCGTCGATCCGGAACGTGGTGGCTAAGGACATGTACGTCCGTCTGGATGCGCCGAGCATGGTCAGCCTGTTCGTTTACGACAACGACAAGTTCATCGTCGAATCCTTCAGCGCCAACCCGGTGCAGGCGCGCATCATCACCGACGCGCGCATCACCAAGCTCCACGACCTGGTGACCGGGCAGGAACTGACGGGCCAGACGCAAGGCGGCGGCTTCGGCGGACGGGGCGGCGCGGCGCCGGGAGGGGCGCCAGCGGGTCAGGCGGCGGGCGGCCGGGCCGGCCAGGCGG
>CAIRXZ010000037.1 GCA_903882645.1 uncultured Acidobacteriia bacterium
CGCAACTGAAGGACCACTTCCAGGATTTCGTTTCCGACCCGAAGCGTCGGAGGATCTATGAGCGTGAAGCGCTCGCGTTCGAGGCTTCGGAGCTGATTTCGAGACTCATGGAAGAACAGCAGGTCAGCAAGACCTATCTCGCCCGACTCGTCGGGACTTCCAAGTCTCACGTTACCCAACTCCTGAGCGGTTCCAGGAACATGACGGTGCACACACTCGCGGACCTGGCCTTCGCGCTCGGCCACAAAGTCGAAATCCGATCGCTGCCGCGGCCACGAAAGGACCGCGTCGTGAGCCAGAAACCCCTCAGAACGGCTCCCGCCACCGCAACCCCTCGAACCGCGCATAGTCCCGATCCAAGGTGATCCATTCGCAGCCCGATTCGATGGCCAAAGCGGCAAACCAGGCGTCTGGAACCAAATTGCCCGATGCCCTGGCGCGCCGGCATAACCCGCAGAAGATTCCCCAGTGGCGCGGGCCGGGTTGGATCGCCTGGCAGTGGGGCTGTTCCACCAGCAGATTCGCGAAGGCCAGAGCTTCCTCCAGCGGAGTCGGCGGCACAAAGATCCGCGGGTGCGTCACGATTCTCACAACCGCTCCGAGCGCCTGCGGCGACATCCCGTACGCCATGTCGCCGCGAACGACGGATTCAAGCCACAACCGGCATTTCGCGTGCTCTGACGCGTCCTGCCGGAACGCGTGAACCAGCACGTTCACATCCGGAAGAATCACTTCAGTCCTTCCAGGATGTCCAGCAGATCGGCGCTGTTGTTCAGGTCCACGCCGGGCAGCAGCCCCTTCCCTCCCCTGAAGACGGGGATCGCCACTTTCGGCCTTCGCCGGTCCGGCTTCGCGTGGGCCAATTCCAGGCGCAGACCTTTCTCGATGAGCGCGGTCAGGGTTTCGCCGCGGCGTTGCGCCTCCCGGCGCGCCTGGTCCAGCAGGGCGTCATCGAGGCGCACGGTAGTCCTCATATGTCTAGACATATCAGGATGTATGTCTTTATGTCAACAGCCGGTTTCATGGCCCATTCCGTCCTCTATCTGCTATCGTGCTTTTAGATGCACACAATCCAGCGCGTACTCATCAGTGTCACCGACAAAACCGGCGCCGCCGAATTCGCCCGCGAGCTGAGTGGGATGGGAGCGGAGATCGTCTCCACCGGCGGAACCGCGCGCCTGCTCCGCGACGCGGGTGTCACCGTCAAAGACGTCGCCGAGGTCACCGGCTTCCCCGAAATGCTCGACGGGCGCGTCAAGACCCTGCACCCGAAGATCGCGGGCGGAATTCTGGCCATCCGCTCCAATGCCGCGCACCTCCGCGCCATCGAAGAGCACGGCATCGCGCCCATTGATATGGTGGTGGTCAATCTCTACCGCTTCGAAGACGTCGCCGCGAAAGTGGACGCGCGGCTCGAGGATCTCATCGAGAACATCGATATCGGCGGGCCGACCATGATCCGGGCGGCGGCCAAAAACTACCAGGATGTCGCCGTGGTGGTGTCGCCCGCGGATTACGATGCGGCCATCGCCGCGCGCCTGGAGAAGGTGGATTCCGCCAACCCCCTGCCGCCCGATCTGAGCCTGCGCGCGCCCAAGCTCATGGACCTGCGATACGGCGAGAATCCGCACCAGGCGGCGGCGCTCTACGGCAGACGCGGCCAGGGCATCGCGGGGGCGGAGCAGTTGCATGGCAAGGAACTTTCCTACAACAACCTGGTGGATCTGGACGCGGCGTGGCAACTGGCGGGCGAGTTTTCCGAGGCGGCCACGGCCATCGTCA
>CAIRXZ010000038.1 GCA_903882645.1 uncultured Acidobacteriia bacterium
CGGGTTAAAGGTCGCGCTCGTACTGCGGTAGACGTTGTAGTGGTCGATCGGGAATGAGGGGGAAGTGTTGGTGTCCGTCCAGTAAAGCTGGATGTTTCCGGGAGCGCTCGGCGTTGGAGCCTTGGCGACCCCGCCCAGAGTCCCGACGCAGTGCGTGCAAGTTTCGTCCGTCGCCTTGTGAATCGCAACCTGCGCCGAAGCGACGCTCGACAAACCTGCCGTCAAGCCGGCGGTCGGGTATGCGAGATTGTCGTTGTTTGTGACTTGCAGGCAAACGTTGAAGTTCGTCCCAAAGTATGCCGGTACGTCGAACGCGGCGGTCGCGTCAACCTGGACGCCGCTGGCCGAGGTGAATGTCCCGGCGCAGGCATAATCCCAAAGGTAGCTTGTGATCGTGCTCGGCGGCGCGCCCGGAGTGCCGTCGGTGTGGCCCTGATCCGGGTTTGTGGAGGTCGAACCGTCCAGCATGAACGGCGCGTAGATCGCCTTGCCCGCGGGGGTCTGATTCGGGCAGAAGTTGTAAGGCCCGCCCGCGTTGGCATTGGGCGGGTTTGGCGGGTTGGCGATAATCACGTTGCCAGTCACATCCGCCGTCAGGGGGGTGGGAGTGACGTTGTCGGTCACCCGCAGACGAACCGGGTAGCTGTACGGCAAAGACTGGCCAACAGGGAGCGTGAAATGGTAGATGACCTCCGAACAACTAGGGGTCAAACAGGCAGGGTTTCCGGGTCCGATCGTGAAGCCGGCGCCCGTTCCGGAGACATCCCATTGCCAGCTCACCAACTGATAGGCGGGGTTCTGCTCCAACGAACAGCGGCCGTCGAGCTTGACCGGCCCGCCCGAAGCCACGTGGGTCGGGTTGGCCGTGAAGCAGGCCACCGGCACTGGGTTGAACACCGTCTTGTTCAGCATCGTTATCGCGATGCCGGTTTCAAAGTAATACTGCTGACTGCCGTCATTGTGGCCAAACCAGTAGCCGGAGGCGGCTTGACTGTTGACGAGCAGGCGCGCCACCCCAATGGTAGGATCGGCGCCGCCATACGCGGCGGTCTGAGCGGCATACCAGTCTATCGGTGGGTAGCAGGGGCCCGTGCCGCTGCCTATACCACTGAGCGGGTATGGGGAAGCGCAGGTGCCAGGGTCGTCAGTCGATTGCAAAAGGCTAAGCGCCTGATTCTGGGACCCGATAGGCTGAGGAACGCCGAGAACGACATCGTTGTTGTCGTGCAGTAGCATCGCCTTGGTGAACGAAAACAGCCCGTAGTAGTAATCCTTCAGGTCGGACTCCGCACCCCCTCCCTGGTTGGAGAATTGGTCGCGAAGAAAAGTTTCCGCGGCGTCCCAGGGGTGGTTGCCGGCGGGCGTCGTTTTGCCGCGGCCCAAACCATTCATCGCCAATTGCACCAGCCCGGAGGGCGTGTCGGCATAGGGGCCCCAGACCGGACTGTTGCTCGTATAGCCGAAATAACCGTTATAACCGACGGCCGGGGCGTTATTGGCGAACGAAACGTCGAGCCAGGACGTATCGGCCGTGTGGGTTTCCAAGGGAACGGGCGCCGCGAATTTGCGTAGCGCCGGAATGATGCCGATCGCCGCCCATTGGCTCACCGAATTGTCGCCCGTAGTCTCTTGGCAAGTGTAATGCCAACCACCGCCGGCATATATGTCACCCCACCCATCATTGTAGGACGGCGCTTGACAGTAGGCGTAATCGTCCACCATATCCCAAACCGCGTCCTTGTACGTGTAGGCGCCGCCCCCCCCGCTGCCCAGCCCGGCGGCTTGGGTCGCCAGCGTTGTTCCAGGGGTGACTAGCGTGCCGGGAGTCCCCGATGCGACAATCGCATCCAGCATCATGCCCGTCTGGTAATTCGTGTCGCCGCCGTTATGCTCTACTCCAATGCCGTTGCCGTTGGAGTCGGGATTGAACGCGCCAAACTGGCCATCGACCACGTTGTTGGGGATGGCGCGCGTGGCGAGCTGATCGAAAACCCCGTTCAGGCAAAGGCGAACGTCGTCGGAATATGGGTTCCACGGAACGTTCGTCTGCAGGAATCCGCTATTCTCAAAGGCGGAGCAATTCAATGAGTTCGGGCCCGTATCGCCGGCGCCGGAAATGTCCGCGTATCCGCCGACGCCCCACCAGTCGCCCGCCGGCGCCCCGCCAGCCGTGGTGAAGTGCCGCATGTACTTGTGCAGATACCACAAGCCGTTGTCGATCGCGTTGTTGACCTCAACCGGCAGATTCGGCGGAGGGTTGTTGATGGAAGTGTAATAGCAGGCGCCCTGCGTGATCGCGGGCGGGCAGTTCACGGGGGGGCTCACCTGACTGTTCGTGGTGTCGGTAATGGTCAAGACCGCCGTATAGACCGGCCCAGTGCCGGTGTACGTATGCGGGCATTCGATGACGTACGGATTCGTCACCGTGCCGGTGCAGTGCGCGCCGCCATCGCCGGGATCCCAGTCGTACGTGAACGTATCCGTGCCCCACAGCGAGTCGGTGAGCGTACCCTTCAGCGTGACCGGATTGCCGATCCAACTGGTGTGCGGCGAAGTCGGGTTCGAAGCCACGAAAGGTATCGCGTTGGCCTGCGGGGCAATGGCAGGGGGTGACGCCATCAGATTGGTTTGTACCAGCGCCGTTATGACCACCACCGCCGCCAGTGTGCAAATGCGAACTAACGAGTTCTTCATTTTTGGATAACCTCCAAGTGCTGTCCTTAGCCTGCCAAGCCCCCGAATTCGGGACCCGGCGTCTCCAGTCACGCCGCGATTCGCTTACGCAGCAGGAACGCCCCTGCAAGGCCGGCAGCGAGCAAACTCAGGGTTCCCGGCTCGGGTACTCCGGGGGGGTTGGGGCCGCCCTGCTGCTGGACCGATTCCGACAGGTAGATCGTCTCCCCGTCGATGCCATTTGTCTGTTCGAGATAGAAGCCGGAAGCCGGCGCCGTCTTACTGACGGTGAAGGTGACCGTGGCCGAGGTTGCCACGTCCAGGTTCACGCCGAGCGCCCAGGCAACATCGCAACATACGTCGGGGGGACCGCTGTATGTGCCGACGTTATTCGTGTTGGCCAGGGCTGAGTTGGCGAAATCGGTGAAAATGTTCGAAGTGTTCGGATCGTCCAGTTCCCACGTTACGCCAGCGGGGGCCGGGCCCCCCACGGTCGTCCCGGAGTCCTGGAAGGAGCCGGAGTTGTCGTAGTTCAGATCGTAATCCATGTAAGCCGCAACGTACTGGCTCATGCCCGGACCGAGCGTCACCACAACGGATCCCAATGTGTTGTCAACGTTAACGTTCGGAGGGGCCTCGGCAAGACTGAAATCGAAACCCGATCCATTCACTGCCGCCCCTAGAACGGGCGGCATGATCCCCTGGTTGCACGCATACGTCAAAACGCTAACCCCGTTGACGTTGAAGCACCAATCCTGTAGCACCACCGCGCTCGCGCATTGCGGCAGGACCGCCATCGCAAAAACAACTGCCAGTAGTGCGAAAAGTCTTTTCATTTTGGCCTCCGAAACACCCGTTCTTCTACCGGGCGGATCGCTCCTAGATAGTCATTTTGCATTATGAGCGGGCCGCCATGGAGAGTCAAGGTCTTTTCCCGATAGTCTCGTGGCGAAGATACCAGTACTCCGGCAATCAGGGAATCCGTGGTGCTTTTCGCCACTCTCGGGCCGAAATAACCGCTCAAGTGGGGCTGGAATGCGAACAGGACGTACAGTACGTTCAGTACTTAGGCGGCGGTTTGCCGCCCGTGGAGCGGGCCGCCAAGCCTGCCATGCCGGAGTCTTGCTCCACCGGGTTCCTTAGGCAGTCTTGCCTGCCGGGTCGAGAATTAGAAGGGACGCCGCACTAGCGGGCGGCTGGTTCCTTCGATCCGACGCGCAGTGGAGCGGGTTTGAAACCCCACGAGTTGCCTTGATCGGTAATCGGCGTGTTCTTCGGAAACATGAAGCTTGACCGCGTGGTTAGCGTCATCCCATTCAGCGCAAGACTCTTGTCCCGAGACGGATCGAGATAAGCCTGCGCCATCAGGCGCAGGAATTGGGCGGCGTTCAGGCTTAGCGATCCAACCGGAATCATGGCCGGAACGGCATTGGCGGGAACCCGCTTCCATCCCGTGTCCGCAAACCTTGGGGCTATTTGAGCGGCCGCCTGGATCACCGCCGAAACAGGCACAAACCCGGTCGATGGGCCCATGCCGTTCGGAAGCGTCAGCGGGCCCCACGCCGGCGTTAGCGCCACGGATTTCGGCAGCGAACCGGTCTTGTCGAAGCCGGCCAGCGCCTGGGCGAGAAGTTCGAAGCTTTCCGCCAGCGTGAAGAAGCTGTCACCCGCCCGGCCGAAGTTGGGCGGCTCCATGGGAAGTTTGGCAAAGCGCTCGTTCAGGTCGGAGGCCAACGCCTTCAGTTGTGCGGCGCCGACTTCGGAATCGGCGGGGGCCGGCAGTTGGGCGAGTTCGCGGATCGAAATGAAACGGCTCCCGGGATTGGCCGGAAGAAACTCGTCCAGCAGCCATTTCAGCGTCGCTTCGTCTTGCTTGTAACCTTCCTCTACCGCACCCTGTGCGACCATCGCGTGCAACTGCGAGGGCATTACCGGATCGTCCGGATGATAGTAAAGCCACTCGAGAGGATCGGCGACCACCGATCCGTCGGCCCGCCTGGTCAGATACCGCTTGTAAGCCGCCACCTCCAATTTGACGACCCGGACATGGCCGCGGTCCAGCTTCTCGAATACCTTTTTCAGGGCTTCCGGGCCTTCGTCCGTGGAATGCGGCTTGTTGTCGGCCAGGCTCGTGTCGGAAAGGCGGAGAACGTTGTCTTCCCAATAGACCTCGGGCGATTCCACCGGGTCGGGACTCATGAACTTGGAGAAGTTCTCCGCGGAAACGGCGAAGCCCGTGATGGCGAGCTTTGGATCGGCCGGAGGAATGCCGCCCATCACGGCGGTTGGAACCATCCTGCGGACTTCGTGGGTCGAGGGCGAGCCGGCGCCGACGGTCGAGGCGACCCCGGTTAGGAACACTACGTTGCCGAACACCTCTTGGGTTCGTTTCAATCCCCCGCTCAATCCCGGGACCGGGAGCCCGGTGACGGGATTCTTGAAGTCGGTCAAAAAACGCTCGGCGGCTTCGGCTTTGGCCCCCCACCTGGCCTCGGGCGTTTCGGCGAGAAGCAGGTTGGGTTTGGGACGATACAAATACGATGGTTCCTCCTCGCCCGTATAGCCTATATCGACGAGGTTGCGGCGGGAATAATCCTCGATCTGGTCGACAAGATGGAGACCGGCGTTCTCCTCGTCCAGCAACTGGCTGACCGTGCCGGAAAACTGGAACAAGGCCGAGATCCCCGACTGCGGGTACTGCTTGCGCAACTTGTCCAGCATGGGCAGCAGCCGTTGCAGCCGTTCATCGGTGGTGTGCTGGTGGCTGTGATCGTAGAAACGGGAATAGAGGACGATCAACACGGGTTTCGGCGCCGGCGCCGGTTCCGCGGCGAACAGTCCGGAAACCGCGAGCGATAGCAGAGCGGCGCGTTTAAGCATACTGATCCTTCCTGAAACGAAGATAGTGCCGACGGCGGATGCCATCGGCACTACTGAGGGGCCAGGCCCGCTGGGGTCTGGCGCGAAACGAACCGATTCCGAGTTCTCTCTTACTGCTTTGTGAATACGATGTCGAGGATTTGACCTTGACTCGATGTGAGCCTTCCACTCAGTTGCGCGCCACTTTGGGTCAGCGTCCCGGTGCCGCGGCCCACGGCA
>CAIRXZ010000039.1 GCA_903882645.1 uncultured Acidobacteriia bacterium
CAAGGTCGATCCGGTTGCCTTTGTAGTTGTGAGTCCTGGCGATCCCTCCCATGTAAGTGGACCGCTCCAGCACTAACGGAACCACGCCGGTCCTTTTAAGAAGTTCGTAAGCGGCGGTCAGCCCCGCGGGCCCGGCGCCGATAATCACCGCGCGCTTCACGGCTGCGCCGCGGCCAAACGCGGAACCCGCCGGCCCGACCCGTATTCAAAGTATCGCTTCAACCGGAGAAACCGTTTCTCGACTAACATCCATGAAGCCCAGGCCGCGGCGTATGTAAGAAGGACGCCGGCGGCCAGCCCGGGGACGCCCCCTCGGATGCCGGCCCAGCTCAGCAAGGAAATAACGAATGGATGGAACACGTACATGCCGTAGCTGTATTTCCCGACGGAGCCGAGAATGCGGCCGTTGAGCATTTTCGCCGGAATCCGGCCGAGTCTGTTCTCGATGGCCAGAACCATAACGCACGCGTAGACGACGGCGACCAGGGTGCTCTTGACCACCTGGACCGCGGGCAGGCGGCTCCCACTCAAAGTTAGTTGGGACGCCGCGAGCATTAGACCCAGGCCGCAAAACAAGCCTTTCGCCCACGGGACAAAGCGCGCAAGGCCGCCCGTCCCGTCGCGCGCGAAAATCGCCAGCGCCGACCCGACCGCCAGGCCGTCCAGCCGGGCTAGCGTAAAGTAGAAGGTCTTGTCGTGGAAGAAGACGATCCGCGTCAGCAGCGACGCCGCGATCGCCAGAGCGACGACTCTGAGCAGTTTCTTCCGGTCGAACACCATGACCAGGAATGGCCAGAAGAAATAGTAGTGCTCCTCGACCGCGAGCGACCAGAAGTGCCCCGGCCCGGTTATCGCCGAGGGGGCGAAAGTCATCGGGATGTTCTGCAAATAGACCCAGAACCAAAAGCTCTGTTTCAGGGGAACCCATGCACTAACCCGCAGCAGCGGGCACAGCACATACAACGCGAACAGCGTCATGTAATACAGCGGAAAGATCCTGAGGATGCGGCGGACGTAGAAATTACGCAGGAAGTGCTCGCTTCCTTTCGAATCGAGAAGGATGCCGGTGATCAGGAAGCCCGAAAGAACGAAAAAAAGATCGACGCCGGTTTGCCCCCATACCGCCAGTTTTCCGATCAACGAGTAACGCTCCGGTCCAACGGCCGGCCAGTCGTGAAAACAAATCACGATCAACACCGCGACCGCGCGTACTCCATCGAGAACGGGAATGTGCCCTTTCTCGGGCGCTTGGCGGCCCGGCCTTCCGCGGGAGCGCGAATCGCGAAGCGGGCGCATGGAATGAGTTTCAGCGGGCAACCGGACTCAGCCTTTCGAACGCGCGAATGGCGCCGGCCATCGCGGAACTCAAGACCGCGCCGGCGGGCAAGGCGCGCGTGGGGGCCAGGGAACTCATCCGGCGGATGTGATCCGCCGCGGCGGCCGCGAACTTCGAGGGATGAAAGCGGTCCACCGCTTTCTGCGCGGCCGCGCCCATCGCCGCGAGGTCCAGCCCGCCCGATGCGATTCGTTCCATGAGGCCGGCCAGCGCGGCCGGATCCGCCGGGTCGAACAGGAAGCCGTTCACGCCGGGCGCGATCAGGTCCTCGGCGCAACCGCAGACATCCGAGGCGATCACGGGAAGCCCGGAGGCCATGGCTTCATTGACCACCAGCCCCCAAGGCTCGCTCGCGCTCGGCAGCAGGAAGCATCCCGCGAACGCGTAGATGGAAGGCAGTTCGCCGATCTGCTTCAGACCGGCGAAGTGGACGCCGCCGCCCGCATCGCGGCCCGCCAATGCGCGCAACTCGTTTTCCAGCGGACCGCCGCCCACGATCGCCAAGTCCCACGCGGCCGCGCCGCCGGCGCGCCGGTACCGCCGGAAGGCTTCGAGCAGGACGGCCAGGTTCTTCGGCGGGATGAGGCGGCCTACGTACAGGAAGTACCGCTCGGGCAGCCCCAGTTCGGAGCGCAGTCGGGGAGTCGCGCGCGCCTCGGCCGCGCGGCGGCGGAAATAGTCGTTGTCCACCGAGCCGCCCACAACCTGAATGCGGTCCGCGGGCATCCCCAGGCCGCGCATGTAGCGCGCGTGCGGGGCGCCGGCGACCAACGCCCCGTCGAAGCAGCGCACGAGGATGCGCTTGACGCCCTCCTTCCAGCGCGCGCGGCGGTGGTCGCGAAGGGTCGTTTCGCTCCACAGCAGAAGGGCCGTCGAGGGGTGTTTGCGAACGTAGCCGATGCAGGCTTGGCTCGAGTTCGGCTCCGCGTATCCCGAGGTTACGATGGCATCGGGCCGCGCGCCCTCGATGATTCGCCGCAGGTCGCGCCGGGTATCGCTGAACACGCTCTTGCCGCGGCGGGTCGTCAGGGAGATGCACGCGAAGTCGATATCCATCGGCCCCCGTTGCCAGGAATGGTCGTCCGCGGAAGCCGTTTCCACGACCGTCAGATCGATTCCGGGCTGGCGCGCCAGCGCGGACATGCGGGCAAAATGGTAAGGCCCCAGGGTGAACCAGTGCCACACCAGCTTGACGGTCATCCGCGCAGGTCTCCATCCCAGAGGGCCGCCGTCGCGTCGGCTTGGAACCCCGGGTGCGAGCTGAACCAGAACCCGATGACGGACCAGTTGAGCGCCGCCGCGACATGGTCGCCCCACGGAAGATTCACCAGCGTGTAAAGCGCGACCAGGGCGACCGCGTACGTGCCCAGACGGAAATTCGTGGAGCGGCTTGTAAGACCATCGCCAAGCAGCGACAAAGCGCCCAGAACCGTGAGACCCAGGCCCATGATGCCGAGGAAACCGCCTTCGACGACCAGATTGGTGATGGGATGATCGAAGCCGGCGGCCCCGCCGCCCAACTGGTGGGCCAAGTCGGTGGCGCTCCCCAATCCCCCTCCGAAGGGGCTATCACTGAGAAGTTGGCGATAATCCCCGGCTAGCCCGACGCCGGTGATTCGGTCGGTCAGATTGTCGCCGGCCGTCTGCCACCGGCCGACGAACGCGCCAAAGAAGCCCGAGCTGGCGGTCAGCCAAAGAAACGCTCCGCCTACAACCGCGACCAGAGTGAGGCGAATCAGCGTCCTGAAGTTTCTCGATGCCACCAGCGTGAGCGCCGTGGCAAGACCGGCCGACACCACCACGATCCGCGATCCCGTGGTCAGCCCGCATACGACAGCCGCGACCATCCCCACAATGGCGTAGTTTTTCTCCCTCGGATCCGGGGCCGTCAGAAGGCGCCAAAGCAGGAAGTTGAAAACCACCACGGCGTAGGTGGACATGCCCGCGATGAAAGAAAAGGTGCCGGTCGCCCGTACGCCGGCCGCGCCGCCGAATGTGATGGCCGCGTCGGAGCTTTCCAGAGTACTCCAGGCGTAGTGATTCACGAATGCGCTGGGCGCCGACTCGTACTGCAATACTCCAAGGAGCGCCATTGCCACGCTGAGGGGCACGAGAACACGGGCAATCCGCGCCAGCATCTGCCCATCCACCCAGGCCGCGATGTGCAATCCGACCAACGGCCAGACCACCGCGTTCTTGTACTTTAAGATCGCCGCCGATGGCGCCTCGCCCAAGCCCTTGATGAGAGGGAACAGCAGAACGACGCCCACCGCCGCGAAGAGCACGCGCGTGCGGCAAACCGAGCGAAAGCGCCGCGGAATAGGGTGCGTAAACATGAAACAAATGGCAATTACGTCCTTCGCTACGTAGGCGATGGGGCGGTACTGGGGAGCCAGCAGCCATTTCCTGAGCGCGCCCTCGAATATGGTTGCGGCCAAAATGGCCATGATCCACCAGAAGGTCCGCTTCCGCTCCTCCGCTTCGCGCTGGGCGTCGCCGATTTCGAGAATCTCCTGCTGCCAGGCGGCCCTTACGAATGGACTCAGTTCCCCTTGCATATCTTTTTACAGACCCTTCAACACCGCGGCGAGTCTCTCCACCGCCTGCGCCCAGGTAAAAGCCGCGGCGCGTTCCACCGCGCGCCGCCGGTAGTCGTTCCGGAGATCGCTCGATTGGAAAAAGGCCAGAATCGCCTCCGCGTGCTCGCCGGGCTGGTCAGGGTCCAACAGCACGGCTGCGTTCCCCGCCACCTCCGGGATTGCCGCGGCGCGCGTCGTCACCAGCGGGGCGCCGCAGGCCATGGCCTCGATCACGGGCATGCCGAACCCCTCGTATCGGGAGGGAAACCATACTACAGCGGCTTTGGAGTAGAGTGAATGCAGGGTCTCGTCGCCGACGTACCCAAGCAGCCTGACGGAGTCGCCGTGCTCCCCTGCCTTTCCAGCCCACTCCGCTTCGGACGGGCCCGCCACCACCAGTTTGACCTCGGGCAGCTTCTTCCCGATCAAGGCCCAGGCCGCGAGGATGAGAGGCGCGTTCTTTCGGTAGCTCAGCCCTCCGGGTACGAGGACGAACGGTACGCCGTTCAAACCCAGGCGGCCGGTCGCGGCTTCGCCGGCGGCGGAAACGGGACCGAGAAACTGCTCAGGGACTCCGTGGCGCACGATGTGCACACGCGCGGCCAGACCCGGAAAGAAATGCGCGATCCGTTCGGCGGAAAACTGGGACACCGTGAGAATTGCGGCTGCCCGCCGCTCCAGAACTCGAAAGAGCACACTCCATTTCAGCCGCTGCAGCGTCCGCCCCCGGCTGGAAGGAAAGCCCTTTTCAAAACACGCCACATCGTGTACGGTGACCGCGAGGCGGGCTTTCCGCACAGGCACGTAGGACTCCGCCGGACACCACACCACGTCGCAGCCGCTCCAGTACTCTTCGGCTTTCGGCAGATGAAGCATGAGCCAGCGGGCTTGCTGCCATGAGGTCTCCAGAGAGAAGAACTTCATCGGGATGGACCGCACGCCCTCGCTTAGCTCGTCTCGAACCCTGTCGTAGTCCCCGCGTTCCGCGAGGATTCGCAGGTCGAGGTCGTCGCGGACCGCGAGCCGTTCGGTAAGCTCGACGATGACCCGGCCGACCCCCGTACATCGTGGCAACCGCCTGAGGTGCACATAGGCCAATACGTTCATCGGAGCCCTGCCGCCCGCGGAAACGGCCGCCGAATCATGCCCGCTGTTCCCACGCCCCGGCCGTATCGGCCAGCCGGGTTCGCATCTGGCGTGCCCGCGCGTCCCAGGTCTCGGATCGGCTTGCCGTCCAGCGCAACTCCTGGAGGCCGTCGTCGAACTCCCGGGACCGGAGAAGATCGAGAGCCGCAACCAGTTCGTCCGCCGAGTCCACCAGGCGCAGCAGAGGCTCCTTGTGCAGCAACTCCTCCACCCCGCGGGTGGCCAGAATCGGCCGGCAGGCCGCCAGATGGTCGTAGAACCGGGCCGAGCTTCCGGAAAACGTAGGCTCGCGGAGCTGGTAAGGCATCACGGCGACATCGAACGCCCGGACGTAGGAGACACGCGTTCCATACGGCCTCGGGCCAATCGCGCGAACATTGGGCAGCTCGGACAACACGCGTTTGCGCGCCCGTTCCGCGGCCGGATCGGGGATCGGATCGGTGGCCGGCCCGACGAAGAGCCAATGGAGCCACGGCGTCGCGGCGATGGCGTCCTGAAGCAAACGCCAATCGACGTTCGCAGCCATGTTGCCGATCACGCCGGCCACCGGGCGGGGAAGACCGGCGGCGGCGGCCGGCAGATCGCCGGGCCGCCGCGCCGGCTCGGGGAGGATGTCCCTTTCCCGCGTGGCATTCGGCGCTACGACGATTTTCCCGGGCGGGCACGATGCCTCGCGCACCAGGTAGTCCGCGTTGCGGCGGGAATTTGCGCAAACCAGGTCCACCATGCCGGCGATGATGCGTTCCACGCGGACGATCTCGGCCCGGTCGTTCTCCGGGTACTCGCACAGCATGTCCGTGGTGTAGTAAATCCTGGGGCCTTTCCAGACCTCCGCAACGGGGTAGTGATAGGGCGACGTGCAGACGAGAGTGGCCGCCGCCGGATCCGGCGAAAACGCCAACAGCCTCGGCAGGAGCGCGCGCCGGATCAACGCATACCGGCCCAGAGCGCCGAGATGGTATCCGCGCTGCAACGGGTATCGGCAGACGCGCATGGGCGGGTCGGAAATGTCCTCCACTCGATGCCATCGCTCAAGGGACCCGAACCAGCGGCGTTCCGGCGCCCAGCCCAGGGTTTCTTCCTGGCGGGAGAGCGCCGATACGAACTCTTTCATCCAGGGCGCCCAACAATCGAGCACATGCCACACGGCTAACCTGCGCCCCCGGCGCGGGGTCCGTTCAACAGGACCGACGGCATCCGCCTGGCGGACCGAAACGCAGCGCTGAGGGGGATGCCCCAGGAGTGAGTCTCACGGGCCGCCAGCGCGAGCGCGCCGGCCGCGAAAACGCTCTGAAGACCCCAATGGAACAGCGGTCCGACCGCGCGAAGGGGGATGCAGGCGCAAGCGGCCTGAAGCACGCACATCCCCATCATGGGCCAGCACCTCGCCAGAATGCCGGCCGGCAGCCGGCCCTTGCGCCAGAGCGCCACGGCCACCAGCGCCGCCGAGAGCATGTGAGCGCCGAGCATGGCGGAGGCGGCCCCCAGAGATCCGCCCCGAGGCACCACCAGCGTGGCGCAGGCGATAATCACCAGAGACCAGGCAATGTTGATCGCCACGGTGGCGCGCACGCTCAACCTCAGCAGAGTCTGGGCCAGCGGCGCGCTGCTCATGTGCACCACCGCGGTGGCCATCAGGATAAACGCCGAGTGCAGCGAGTACTTGTAGCTGGAGCCGTAGACTCGCAGGAACAAGGGCGCAGCCAGCATCGCCAAGCTTCCGGCGGCGGCCGCCGCGACCGTGCAGGCCGCGCTCGTGGTAGTCACCACGTCGTCGTGCCCGGAACGCTCCGAGGCGAACTTGCTGAGCAGAGGCATGACCAACTGGGAGGCCACGGTCGGCGCGAACGCGATGAACGACCGGAGCTGACTCCCAATGGCGTATTGGGACATCTGCACCATCGTGGGATCGTAACGGGAGACCATGACGGTGAGGTACCAGCCGGCCAAGCTCGCAGCCATGTTTATCGAGAGCTGGCCGATGCCGAAGGACAGGATCTCCCTGGACCCGATCGTAACGCCCGAAGCCACGCCGGTCAGTCGCGCGGCCTCGCGCCAAAGTGAGCTGGCGACCCAAACGGCGACGCCCGCCACCACGGCCGCCTGGCCGAGAAGCATGGACGCGGGGCCCATCCTGGCCGCCAAGGGCAGAGCCACAACCAGGCCGATCCCCGATCCTACCTGGATCTGGAAGCACGCGGAGTATCGCAGCGTTCCAAGGGCGATTCCGTTGACCGCATCGACCAGGATCAGCGCCGCCGCCGACCACGCCGCCGCGCGGAACACGCTTCTCGCCATGTCCTTTCCGACAAAGTGCGCGGCCGTCGGCCCGGCCGCCGCGATCAGAACCAGGGCGGCGACGAAGGCGGAGCCGAGAGCGAACCGGATCAGCAGATGGACCGCGCGGCGCCGCCCCTCGGATCCCGCCGGACACGTGCCCGCATAGCGGGCCGAAACCTGCCCGATTCCGAGGCCCGTGTAGGTCGCCGTCATGGATGCGGTGGACAGGCCGAGCGAGTAAGCGCCGAACACCATCGGCCCGCCCAACCGCGCCGCCAGCGCGGACGCGCAGAAGCTGAGGAACCGCTGTACGCCCATCCCCGTCCCGAACGCCAACGCGCCCTCGAAGAACGTGCGCTGCACATGCCCATTCTTCGCGGGCCCGCCTGGATCCGTCTGCGTGAGGTTGTCCAATTTCATCCGAGTGCCGCCAGCAGCTTCCGCCTGTACATGTCCCATCCGAATTCTTGCGCGCGCGCCCGGGCGTTCGCCGACATCTCCGCCCGCAGCGCGCGGTTCGTGACCACGGACTCAATCCGGTCCGCGAGCGTTTCCGCGTCGCGGACGGGGACCACGAATCCGTCGACCCCGTCGCGCACCACGGCCCCGCAGTTCGGAGTGGCGATCACCGGAACGCCGCAGGCCATGGCCTCCAGTTGCACGAGGCCGAAGCTGTCGGAGAGCGTCGGAAACGCAAAAACGTCGGCGCAAGCGTATTCCGATGTGATGTCGCCGTGCGGAACCTGGCCGGCGTATACCGGACCGGAGAATAGATCCGACCCGCGCAGCCGCTCCGGCGCCTGCCCCACGACGCGGACTTCGGCCGGCACGCCGCGCTTCTTCAGGATGCGCGCCGCCGAGGCGAGGTAGTGATTCCCCTTGCGCAGCCCCACGGCCCCCACGAACAGCACGCGGCCCGGAATGGTCCGGGCCGGGACCGCAAACCACCTGTCCGAAACGCCGTAAGGAACCAGCGCGACCTTCCGGGGTTCGGCCCCGAGCCGCACCGCGGCCTCGCGAACGAACGGGGAGGGCGCGAGGATCTGGTCCGCCGCGTTCCACTGCCTGCGATGGCGCTCCAGATAGAGCGCCTCGTCGCGCCGCGATGGGAGCGGTTCGATGCCGGGATAGGCCTCGCGCTCGGCGCGGACAATCGCCCGGTCCTCGGGACACTCAAACTGCTCGTGGACCACGTACAGGCCCCGGGACTTCGCCGCCGCGACCACCGGATAATCGGCGGTCGTAACCGTGTAGATGGCGTCCGCTTCGCCGAAGCCGTCCCGCAGGACTCTGCGCGCCATGTCAGGCTCGATCGCTCCACCCGACAGGCGGCGCCATACCGTCCACAGAGGAATCGACCGCACGCGCCGCGCCGGTATCGCGTCGGGAAGCACGCGCCCGGCAAGGCGGCGGATCACGTTGGGCACGAGCGGCCCTGGCAGCCTGGAGAGAATCCGCGGGTAGTCGCCGGCGTGCGCGTCGGTGTAGAACCGCTCCAGCCTGCCCGCCTGGGCGAGAAAAGCGGGAACGGCGTACCGCATCCGAGCGCCGATCTGAATGACTGTGTAACGCCGCATGCCGCGGTGGATGGGGACTTTCGGAAGAGCGTTGCGCGCGGGCGGCGCGAATCAGTGACGCATCTCGACGCGGTACGCCACCTGGCGTCCGGCGTGGATTTCCGTGACGGCCGCTCCCTCATGTACCAGCGCCGGAACGAGCCAGGGATATAAACCCGTTTCGACAACCGCGAATACCGGGTTCTGCCGGACGAATCCGTCGTAAGGCACAACCTGCAGACCGGCGAACGGCGCGAGCGCCCGCGTGGTCTGATCCGCCGAATCCGATCCGGTGACCGAGATCATCCTCTCAGGATCGGAGAGATAGTACAGGCGCCGCCGCAAGTCGGGCGGCGCATAGTAGGAGTACTCCACGTAGGACGTCGCTCCCGCGAACACGATGGGCAAATCGAGACTGGCGATTTCGGGGTCCAGGATCGTTTGCTTCCCCGCCATAATGCCGTTCAGCTTGATCTGCCAGGCTCCGATCACCAGCACCGCCATGACGGCGGCCCACAGCATGGTGACGCCGCCGAATGTTCTGCTCCCCCCCGACCCGATGTAGGCGGCATAGACGACGCAGAGCGGAATCCCGAGAACCATCGGAATGATGTATCGGGGCGTGAATGCATGCGTGAAAATCGCCAGCATGATACCGGGAATCGGCAGCATCAGGAACCCGATTCCCAGACAGACGTCGGGAAGGCACTTCGAGAAGTCCGGCCAGGGACGATCCGCGCGCCGGCGCACAGCCGCGCCGTAAGCGATCGCGATGACGAAGAAGACGGCGAACAGGGCGACTCCCGCCAGCGGACGCTGATCCCCAAAGGTCTCGAAGTAGGCGTCGTTCGGCGCTCCGATGTGTGGCCCGGCCCAGAAAATGCGGGACACGTGGCTGGCGGCCCGGACCAGAGGCAGGAAAAAGGGTAACGGCGCCAGGGAAACCGACAGCGCGGCGCACATGGGCCAGTCGATCCGCTTTTCGCGGAGCGAGCGGACGGCTTCCGCGAATCCGATCGGGACGAGAATCAGCACCGCGTAGTAATGGGTGGTGAACGCGCAAGCGCAGGTAATCGAGAGACACGGTAGAAAGATGCGGCGGAACCTGCCGCCGGCGGCGCCCTGCCAGCAGACTACCGCCAGACTCGACCAACCGAGCACCGCCCCATAGGCTCTGCCCTCCGTCGCCGACCACAGGGCCAGCGTGCCGATCGGAAACAGGGCGGCCGCGGCCGCGTAGGACCGCGGCAGCCTCCGCGAGACAAACCAATACAGCGACCCGCACATCGTGAAGAATCCCAGCGCCGGTGGAATTCGCTCCAGGACGTCCCGGTTCCCCAGCACGCGCCAGGTCATTCTGACCAGGAAATACCAGAGCGGCGGAGTCCCCTCACAGCCGGTACGAAGAGCGGCCCACACGGTCTTCATGTCCGGCAGCCGGCAGATGTACAAAGTGAAAAGCTCGTCGTTCCAGAGGGGCTTCACGCGGATGGCGCGCGCGATCAGAGTGGCGCAGAAAAGCAGGACCAGGATGGTCACGGCCGGCGCCGCCCGGTCGGAGTTCGCGAGAGCTGCGCGAACCGCCCGCGACGCGCCGCCCTTCGACGGCTCAGTTTCAGTGGAAGCAGGGAGCATGGGATTTATGAACGTCGATTGTCCGCGCCGGTGAGCTTACACCGGTTTTAGCGGGCGGCCGCCACTGGCATCTGTTGGATGGTTGCCAGTTGCTCGAGGGTATCGACGGAAAACCATGGTTTGGGATAGATACTCGCAACGCCCAGTTCGGACGCCTCGATCAATGCGCGCCAGATCGCATAGAAGTCGCCAGTGGATGGAGTTATCGAACACACTCGCGCGGGATTCAGCACCTGAATGCCCGAGCAATAGAGGTTCGTGGATATGTCGCGGCCAATATGGGTTACCCGATTGGCGCGCTCGGCGACGAAGTCGCCCTCGATTCCGGCTAGAGGCGCCACGGGGACAATCATGCACGCCGGCCGGCCCACTCTGTCATATTCGGCGGCGATCAGCCCTACGTCCAGATCGGTGATGTTATCGCACGTCAGCACCAGGAGCGGAGCGTCGAGGTGCCGCAAAAGAGAATGATGGATCCACCACGAGTTCGTCCGCCCTTCCGTGTTGACGATCGTGTTCACGCCGTGCTGGAGGAGATACGGCGCCAGCAGGCCGCCTTTATACCCCACCGTCACATGGATGTGCTGGACCTGCTCGCCCAGGCTCGCGAGCCGCGAGCCGATCAGCGTGCTTTCGCCGTACGGCGCCAGGGCCTTGGGAAGAATGTCGGTAAGCGGCCTCATCCGGTTGCCGCGGCCGGCGGCAAGGATGATTGCGTGAGAGATGGCGCTCATAACGCCTCGAGCGGCGGCTTGGAAATCAACTCGGCCATTTCAGCGTCGTTCAATTTGTCCGCGTGCCTGGAGGAGATGGGTCCCACCGCGGGCTCCGCCACCCGCTGGTTGAAAGAAATCAGATAGTGCCGTATGCCGCCCAGGTCCAGCGCCGTGGTGAATGGCAGCTCTTGATCGCCTATCAGGTATTCTTCGTCGCGCTCGCCGGGCCGGCCGGCGATCCGCTCGTACCCTACGCCCGAAAGGCGCCCCCAGGCGTCGAGCAGAGAGCGGATCTGGGCGGCCTTCATTTCCGCGGCGAGGACCTTCCCGGCCACAAGCTCCGGATTATCCAGCGCCCGCCGGACCAGGGCGACGGCCTCATCCACGGTGAAGAAATACCTGTACATGTCGGGCCCGGTGGTTTGGATGATACTGCGTTCGTCCGCCATCTTTTTCCAAAGACAGAGGACCGACCCGGTGGACCATGCGACATTGCCGTAGCGAACTACGCAGAAGCGCGTGCCGGACTTCCCGTTGAGCGCGACGAACATACGCTCCATCAAGGCCTTGGTCAGGCCGTAGGTGTTGCGGATGGGCGGGGAGGCCTTGTCGGTGGAGATGCCGAGCACCAGCCGGACCCCTTTTTCCATCGAGACGCGCGCGACATTCTGGGACCCGGTGACGTTGACGTCCACGGCTTCCATGGGATAGCGCTCGGATACATCGACGAACTTCGTCGCAGCCGCGTGAATCACGATGTCCGGGGCGACCTCGGCGACGATGTCCCTCACCGACTCGATGTGGACTACGTCCATGGCGATGACGTCGCAGCCGGAGAAGTTCCGCGCCAGCATGTTGGCCTTGTTATTCCGGGCTGTTAGAACAACCGTGTGCCCGGCTTCGCGGAGGCTCTTCCCCAGCCGCTTCCCGAGAAAACCGCTGCCGCCTGTAATCAGTATTGTGCTCATGTCTTGGTTTGAGTAGTTCGCCGGCGGGCGTTCCCGCCGGCGAGTCTGTGTGGCGGATGCCCTATTCCGTATCGGACTTCTCGGATTCCTCCATCGGCTTGTAGTAATGCTTGTACTTGGAATAGTAGCGATAGTAACCGTACCGCCCGGACTTCTTCGGGTTCCAGTCGTTGAGAATGGCGCCCAGAACGCGCGAGCCATCCTCCGCAAAGCGCCGGACGGCGTCGCGGAGAGAATCGCGGGAGGTCTGGTTGGCGCGCATCACCAGGATGACGCCATCGCCGTGGCGGGCGATGACGCGGGCGTCGGCCATGGTCATCATGGGCGGGGTGTCGATGATCACGACGTCGTAAAGCTCGCGGCACAGAGCGATCACTTCGCCGAGACGGCGCGAGTGCAGGAGGGTGGGATCGCCAGGCCCGGAGCGCCCGGCGGGCATCACCGAGAGGTTGGGCACGGCGGTGGCGAGCACGTGACCATCGAAGGATCCCTGGATCGGTTCGGTCCGGCGCAGGAGCTCCACCATGCCTTTTTCGTTGGCCAAATCGAAGATGTGATGCAGCCGGGGCCTGCGGAGGTCGGCATCGATGAGGATGACCTTTTTGTGGATCTCGGCGAGGGCGACGGCGAGGTTGGTGGTGATGGTGGTTTTGCCCTCCCTGGGCGCGGGGCTCGAGAAAACCAGGACCTGCGGGAACTCGCCGGCCTGGCCGGCCTGCCCGGCGTAGAGGATCGAGGTGAGGGTGGCGTGGATGGACTCCGCCAGGGCCGAGTTCCGGCGTTGGGAAGTCATCAAAACCATGGAACGGGTGGTCGCGGTCCCCTCGGCGCCGCCGGTCGGCGCGAGGCCGCGAGGCAGTCCGGGATCCGCGATGGCGCTGGGCACGAGTCCCAGTTCCGGGATGCCGAGCAGGGCTTCCATGTCGCCGGGCTCCTGGATCGTCCGGTCGGCGCGGTCGAGCAGAATCACGAAACCGATCGCGAAACAGAACCCGAAAATGAGACCGAGAATGGTATTGTCACCGGCGTTCGGCTTGTAAGGGGCGGCGGGCGGGACGGCCGGGTCGGCGACATGGATATTGGAGGCCTTCAGAGCGGAGGCGACGGACGCTTCCTTCACGCGCTGGAGCATGCTGTCGTACATCTGGCGGTCGGTATCCACCTCGCGCTTGAGGATGTTGTAGTGGGCCACCTGGTCGGCTTGCTGGGAGACGATCTGGACGGCCGCGTCATAATCGGCCCGGAGGAGTTTCTCTTTCTGCTGGGCTACGTCGAATTCGTTCTTGATCCGGCTGAGAATGACCCCCTGCTGCTGTTTGACCTGATCTTCCAGGTTGGAGATCTGATTCTGGATCTTGAGCACGTCCGGGTGCGCGGGCGTCTTGGTGGAGGAGAGATCGGCCAGCTTGCTGCGAAGGTCGATCAGGCTGCTCCGGGCATTCTTGGTCGACTCGTCGTCCACGACCTCCGGCAAGGTCTCGGCGGAGGCCCTGG
The DNA here is from genome assembly GCA_903882645.1 of uncultured Acidobacteriia bacterium. GTDB lineage: Bacteria > Acidobacteriota > Terriglobia > Bryobacterales > Bryobacteraceae > BOG-224. Next base: position 13,711 of record CAIRXZ010000039.1, read on the forward strand.
TCGCGAGCTCGTACTTGGATTGCACGTCGATGAGGTTGGTCCGGGCGCTGGAGAGCGCCGTCTGGAGTTGTTTGACCCTGTCCTCGGAGACGTTGTCCTTTTCCCCGGTGATCAGCAGCCCGTTTCGGGCGGCGTAGTTCTGCATCGCCTCCTCGGACTGTTCGAGCTTGATCCTGAGGCTGTCCATCTGCGTGGCAAGGAAGCCGCCGGTCCGTTGGGTGGTGTCCCAGCGGGATTCGAGGTTCTGCGCTATGTACTCGTCGGCCAGCGTGTTGAGGAAATCGGCCGCCATCTGCGGGTTTGTGGAATCGCAAGTGATCCCAATCAGGCGGGTGGTGCCCTGGGCCCGCACGCGCAATCCGCGGGCCGCGTTGGCGACGACGCTTTCGCGGGTGGGCGGCTGGGCGGGAGCGAGTTTGAGCGCCTCACGCCAGGCGTCGAGGCGGGTCTTTTTCGGCGTAATGTCCGTCTTCTCGCGCGCGAGTCTTTTGATCACGCGGTCGATGAGGGCGCCGCTCGAGAGCATCCGGACCTGCGTCTCGATTTCGTCCGAGGAGACTCCCACGTTCTGGGTCGCGGTGGGACTGACGTCGCGCATGTGCAGGAAGTCCTCGTTCATCTCCTGGATCTCGATGAGGGTGGAGGCTTGGTACACGGGCGTCTGCGGGAGGGTGTACAGCAGCCCCGCCAGCATGCCAAGGCAGGTGATGACGATGACAGCGCCTTTCCGGCGCTGGATGATCCGCCAGTACTCCAAGAGTCCGGCGGCGGGCAGATCGCCGGCGCGCGCGCCGCCCAGGCCAACGTGAGGGCGCCCCACAAACGCGGAAGGGCGCGCGGGGTACGCGGCGGCGCCGCGCTGGGCGTCGGGTCCCAAAGGTGTCAAAGCTGTTCCGGGAGTTTCCATAACAGTACCTACGGAAGTCGATAGACCAGAAGGCCCGCGGTGGCGGCGGCGATGTCGGTCACCCGCCCGAGGACCTTCTTGGACGTGCTGGAAGGGATATACAGGATGTCGGTGGGCTGCAGAGGGACATCGCCGGCCTTGCCGGCCAGGATCTTGGGGATGTTGATCGGGATTTCGGTGCGAGCGCCCCCGCCCAGGGGGATCCGGAGGATTTGGGCCTTCTTGACGGCGGCCGTCTTGTCGGGGCCGCCGGCGAGCGCCATAGCCTGGAGCACCGAGATCCCGGCTCCGGCCCGCAACTCGAATCCGCCGGCCCGGGCGACCGAGCCGACCACGAAAATCATTTCGGCGCGGGCCACCGAGATCACATCCTGCGGGCAAATGACGATATTCGCGGCGGGGTTAGTGGCATCCATGATCTCCTTAATGCCGACCTCGGCGACGGAATAATCGCCCGGTTGGACAACCACGGCGGAAGGCAGGGGGATTGGGCCGTATTGGCTGCGCCGGACGACTTTCACCGTGCGGCCCGCGTCGTCGGCCAGCCCGCCGGCGAGGGACAGCACCTCGACCAGGGTTCTGCGACCCGCCAACTGGACCGTGCCGGGCGCCCGCACCGCGCCCATAACCGATACGGGCTGGCTGTGGAACTCGACGACGGTCACCGTGACTTGCGGCGCCTTGATGTACGCCTTGAGGCGGCTGGAGATCTCTTTCTCGAGCTGTTCGGTCGTCAGGCCGGCGGCCGGGATGCGGTCCTCCAGCAGGGGCATCTTGACGAGCCCGTTCTGATCGAGCCGGTACGGCTTCTCGCCGAACGCGGGTTCGTCCACGACGCTCACCGTAATCTGGTCGCCGGCCCCAAGTTCATAGACAGGCGCAGGTTCGGGCAGCGGGAGCAAAGGCAAAGGCGAAGCCGAGGGCGGAGCGGACGGCAGAACAAGCGCCGGGGCTTGGCCGTGCGCCGCCACAAGCGAAAACAGGCACAGGCCGGCAAGGGCCAGGGGGCGCGCCAGACGCGCGGGGATCCGGTTGCTCATTGCGTTTTCCTCGCAGCGACTTCCATCGCCACGACGCGGGAAAGCCGGGAAACCTCGCCTTCCAGCAGGGCGACCTTGCCATCCAGAAGCTGGACGCGGCCGTTGAGATCGTCGCCGTTCGGAGGCCCCTCGCCGACGACCCGGTGCATGGCGTTGCGCGCGAACTCGGACAAACTGCGCACGCCGCGCGACGCATAGATGGACTTCAGGTTTTCGTACTCCTCCTCGGACAGACGGAGGCTGATGATTCGGTTCTTACGCATGGGCATGTGTTACGCGCCCTCCAGAAAGACGTTACGGACGACGATTGGATACAGGCCGAACCCAGTCGCGATCGATCTCGACGGCGACCGAGCGCTGCAACAGGGAGACGGAAACGACCAGACGGTACTGGCTCTTAAAGTAAACGACGATGCCTTCGACTCCGCTTAGCGGTCCGCGTTCCACGGCGACGAACTGGCCTTCCCGGAGGAAGGGCCAGGGGCCGACCACGGCGCCGGACGCAACCATGCCGCGCACGGAGGCGATTTCGCGCGGATCGACCTCGATGGGACCGGAGCAGGACGATCCAACGATGGAGACCACGCCCGGCGTGGTCAGGATGGGGAGACGGCGGGAAGCGTCAAAGCGGCAGAAGGTGTACCCCTTGAAAAGAGGAGCATCCATTTCCTTCACGCGGTCCGACCAGCGCCGCCGGGTCCGATAGGTCGGAAGAAACGCTTCGTAGGACTTGCCCAACAGCGCGGCGTTTACCGTCTGTTCGAAATTGGAGCGTACTTGAATGGCATACCAGGCCAGGGCGGACCCGGCCCTCTCCGCCGCCACCGGTAATGCAATTGGGCAAGCTACCGCCATTCCAGTCCCGTTGGTAGAGTCACCATCGCAGGCCAGATTGTAGTGTGGCGCATTCCTTGCGCCTGGGTCAACCAAAACGGTATTACACGGTTTGACGGAAAGTACCGGTACCGGGAGTGTAGATGGGCCATTCATAATGAACAAAACGGGTTGTTTGCCGCAAAGAACAGCGGCTGGCAGGTGCGTTTCCGCACGCTCCAGAGGCTCAAACACGCTCGTGGTAGTACATTTGGCCGCCCGGCTGGGGAAACCGGCGGGGCGGTGGACGCGCGGCGGCCCGGCGGGCGCTTGACGGCAGGCGGCGCAAGAGCATAAAAAGAATACACCGGCTCAGGGAACTTTTTGGCTCCAAGAAGCAATGCAGGGTGATCGCCCGGATGGGACCAAGCGACGAGGAACTCTACCGACGGATCCGGAAGGGCGATCGGGAGGCGCTCGCGGCGCTGTATGAACGGCGGGAGCCTGCGCTGTACCGTTATGCGCTGCAACTCACGGGCAACCGCGCGACCGCCGAGGAATCGACTCACGAGGCGTTCTTGCAGCTTATCCAGCCGGGCGCGCGCTTCGACGCGCTCCGTGGTTCGCTTGAAGCCTACCTGTACGGGGCCGTGCGCAACCTCGCTCGGGCGGCGTACCGGGTTCAGGGCGTGGGTATCGTGGGGGAACGGGCCGCGGAGGGCGACATTGTCGCTACGCTGATCGAGGAGGAAACGACGCGGGCTTTGAACGTGGCGGTGCGGAACCTGCCCTTGGGTTACCGCGAGGCGGTGGTGCTTTGCGACCTGGAGGAGCGGAGCTACGAGGACGCCGCGAGGCTGGTGGGCTGCCCGGTGGGCACGATCCGGTCGCGTTTGTTCCGAGCCCGCCGGTTACTGGCGATGAAGTTGAGGCCATACGGGATGTCCCCTGAGAGGATAGCAAGGAGAGAACGGTGAGTTGCCGGGAGTTGGAGAAGGAACTGGCCGAGAGCGCGCGGCTCGGCGCGGCGCTGTCCGGACGCCTGAGCGCCCATTTGCCGGATTGCCGGCAGTGCCGCGAACGGTGGGAAGCCGAACGGGCGCTGTCCGAGGAGATGGGAAAACTGCGCCTGGCGGTTGCCGGAGAGCGCTCCCCGGACTGGCGGCGGCGCCAATTGATGGCGGAATTCTCGAGCCTCGAGCGCGCGCGTTTGCGTTCCTGGTTTCGGTGGGCGTGGATCCCGGCCGCCGCCGCCCTGCTGGTGGCGGTATCGGTCCAGACCTGGCGAGGCGGTCCCTCGGGGAACGTCGCGGGCCAGTCCGCGCCGGCCGGCGAGGAGTTTGTGGAGTTCGGGTCCGGGGACATCAGCGAGGAGAACGGATTTATCCCGGTGCCGTATGCGCCGCCCCTGGCCACCGGCGAATCGGTGAGGATTGTGCGCCGGGCGGTGAACCGGGCGGAGCTGGCCGGCATGGGAATCGACTTTCCCGGCGGATATGCGGACGGCCCGGACGCCGATTTCGAGGCGGATGTCGTGCTCGGCGAGGACGAGTTGCCACGCGCCGTGCAATTGGTGGGATACGCGGAATACTAAGTTTCAAACAGGAGAACGATTACCATGAAAAGACCGATTGTTATCTTCGCAACGCTGCTCAGCGTGGCGGCGACGCTTCCAGCGCAGGGGCGCCCGGGAGGTTTAGGACGAGGCAGCGCCGGACCGGGGTCCGGCCTCATGTCCGCCTGGCCCGGCTCGAGGACTCCGGTCACCGGGGCGCCGTATTCCGCGACCCAGACCACGGTGGTGCAGCAGACCCTGGCTAACGGCAACCAGATCGCACGCCAGGAGCAGGCCAAGGTTTGCCGTGACGGGCAGGGCCGCGTCCGGATCGAACAAACAACCAGCCGCGCCGGCGCCGCTCAAACGCGGACGTCCATTACCATTACCGATCCGGTGGCGAAGACTTCCTACATGTTGAATCCGGCGACCAAGACGTTCGTGAAGATGCCCGCGAGGGCGTTCGCGGGGCCAGCCGCGCAGGCTGGGAGCGGTTCCGCTTTCCCGGCCGGGCGCGGGCGGGGCCAAGCCCAAGGGCGGACGGCGGTTGCCGGACCCGCGCGAAGTGGGTCCCAGAGGCTGGTTGAGGATCTCGGGATGCAGACCATTGAAGGACTTGGCGCCACCGGCTCACGCACCACGCAGACCATTCCGGCCGGAGAGATCGGCAACCAGCAGGCCATTCAGGTGGTGCATGAGACCTGGATCTCCAGCGCCTTGCACGTTCCGGTAATGATCAAGACCTCCGATCCGCGTTTTGGCGCGACTACGATGCAGTTGACGAACGTCGTGATGGCGGAGCCCGATCCGTCGCTGTTCCAGCCGCCCGCGGACTACACGGCGGCCTCGCGCCCACAGGGCGGGAGAACCATGGGGCGCAGGCCGCCGGCCCAGTAAGTCCGGGCAGCGGCACGCAGCGGTGCGGCGGCGCGTCCGCCCGAGGCGATGAACGGGCGGACGGGTGGCGCGGGCGCTCTGGCTCACGGGGCTTTCGTGGGCTTTTGGGGGCGGCCCGCCATGTTTTTCGGCGAAATCAGCCGCGGAAGACGCCCCGAAGAGGGGATCGCCTGCCGCGGACGCGTCAACGCCGGACGGGGAACGAGGCCGTCGATCCTTGGGGTCCCTGCCGGACGGCCTGCGGCGAATTTTGGGGAACGAAGCCAATTGGGGCCGGTCCGGAGGCTTCCGCGGAGGGGGCTGAGGGCGCCGGAACGCGGGGCGCAAGAGCCGGAACCGCCTGAGCGAGGGTCTCTTCCAGGATCGACACCTCCATCTCTTCCTCCGCGCGCCGCTGCTGCATGCGCCGCAATTCCTTCAGGGCGCGGAAATAGCCGCGCTCGGCGGCAGCCGATTGGCGGAGGATCGACTGCAAGGCTTTCCCGCGGAGGACGTCGGCCTGGAACACCGCGCCCAGAGACGCTTCCGGGGACGTGGCCGAGGGCGATTCCGGGTTATCGGCCGCGGCCAGGAGCACGTGGAAGACCTGGGCTTCGATGCGGGCGTAGCGCCTCCGGTTCCAATCGGCCCGGACGAGCGTACCGACCAGGAAGTCTTCGAGCGGGCCGGCGGGGTTGAGATGCCGGTGGTAGTCGCGGGCGAGGGACTCCAATTCGACGGGGTCCTCGCCGGGGATCACGAGCGATCGCGCTTCGGCGCCGAATTTCAGGGCGTTGAAGCGGGAAACGGCCTTGCCCTCGACGGAGCGCGGCCCAGTGGACATCTGCGCGTTGAGGCGGTTAGCCTCGATCTGTGCGTTGGTTGCCATCCTAAGCCCAGGGTAAAAGGCGAGCAGGGAGGCTGAAGGGGGGCAAGGTCTGTAATGTGTTGAAAAGACGGGAAATATATTTTTGAAGTTGCGGTGACGCCGATCCAGCAGGGTGTCCAGGAACCAGCCAGACCGTATTACAGCCGGTATAAAGGCCCAAGAAGACCGGTTACCGGGAGTACAATCGGGGGTGACTGGCAGGGCAAGATAGAACCTTGGCCTTCGGGCGGGCATTTCGCCGATGGTCCGGCACGCTGTCGCCGACGGCGTCACGAACGTGGCTAAGTACGGAAAAGGGGTGTTTTCGGATGAAACAAAGCATGCGGATTGCGGGGATCGTACTTTGCGCCCTCGCGGCGGGGTTGACGACCAGTTGCAACATGACCGGCTCCATCGACAAGGCAATAGCCCAACTTCAACAAACGACTCAAACGATAGCCGCTCAGTCGGATGCCTGGAGGGCCGCTCTGCCGAAACTGGTGGACCAGCTCAACCAGCTCGAGGCGCAGGCGACAGCCGACACCAAGGGCGTGATTTCCGATACGACGAATCAAGTCCAGGCCCTGGCGAACGAATCGATCACTTACGCCAACATCAACGCCCAGGAAATCATCGCCAAGACCGGCGTCGAATTCCGCTGCAACACGGACTTCGCAATGTCGGGAATCACGGCGCGCTTGCAGTATTTGATCGACGACTTGAAGTTCTGGCAGACGAACAAGCGCCATACCGATCAGAAGCCCCTTCATGGAATCTGCCAGATCATCAACGATACCCTGCCGCTCTATACGACGGCGAACAATCGCCTGGGAATCGACAGCAGTAAACTGGTTCTCCCTAACATCGTCGAGGTGTTCGGTTACAACTTCCGGGGGGATGCGCTGCCCAAACTGCAATTGATGGACTCGAATGGAAATCGCATTCGAGACGTCACCGTGACTCCGGCATACGTCACGCAGTATCAGTTAACCCTGGATTTCTCCACCGAGACATTCGCCGGCGTAACGCCCGGCTCCAGGATCCAGTTTCTCTGGCCCGATAAGGGCGATCCCAACACACTCACTCTCTCTCTGCTGAATCCCGGGAAGCTGAAGATAACGAATGCGGCGTTCGACCCCGCCGCTCCCATCGTATCGAAGGACGCCGTTTTCCTAACGGTGACCATCTTGAACCAAGGCGACGTGCCAAGCGGCAACTACGTCGTGAATTGGACTCCGCAGGGGGACCGGGTGCAGGCGGTCAGTCAGCCGGCGCTCAACGCGAAACAATCCCGAACCATGCGGTTTCCCAACCCGTACACGTATCAAACCATCGGTCAGAACTCGAATAACGTCTCGCTGAGCACGGGCGACGACTCGGAGACATATTCAATTACGGTGGTGACGAACGTCGCCTCGGTTCAAGACTACACGATTAATGAGCCCGTAGTGACTAAGCCTTGGTCGCCCACGAGCATTAGCGTGCTTCCGGGCGACAAAGTGGAGATCATGGATGCGGGGGGGTGCGTCAATACGGGCGGCTCCGGGCCAACTACCAAGCTTTATGTCGATCCGCAAAACAAGAGTTGCAGCCTCGACAACAACTACTATGGCACGATCGCGATTCCAGGCACAATCGAAGAGGCGCAAAAGAAGAGCATTCGGGAGTTCTGGCAGGCCGACAAGTTCGTAAAAGTCAACCGCGCCTCCACTATCGAGTTGGGGTACGTCGACGATTCGTATGGCGACAACGGCTATTGGGGAATGGGCGACACGGGGACGTGCGATCAGTGCAAGGGCCACCCGAACGCTTACGTCAAAATCAGAGTGACGCACTATAAGTAAGTAGGACCGCGAAAAACACCGCCGGCCAAGACCGGGGGCGGCGCTGGTTTTCGCCGCGCGCGGCGTGGGGCGGGCGATCCTTCCCGCAAGCCGGCCTTCCGGCCGGTTGGACTCGCTGGAAAGCGAGTCCGCAGGCTGAAAAGCCCAATGCCGCATACTTTTTGAGCGTCGCGTAGCATGGTGCTAGTCCCTGCGATGGGGGAACGATTTGGGTTTGCCCCAGACC